>NZ_CP012036.1:2881350-3212035 GCF_001298445.1 Nostoc piscinale CENA21
TTTCCAACTTATTCCTGCTGCTTTAAACAAATCGTAGTAACTTTTTTTCGTTTCGTAAACTACATCGTATTCAAAAGCTAGTTTATACTCTAATTCTCCTATTTCCCAATAATCCTTTGTTTGAAGCCAACTCAATACTTCCTCTCGCTGCTCATTACTCAAATAGCTTTTTCTTCCTTTATAATTTAGTCTTAGACCATCAACACCATTCTCCTCATATACTTGTTTCCAACCTGTTATTGAACCAAGTGAAACACCAAGAATTTTCTTGATTTCCTCATATAAGTAACCTTGATAAACCAGCTTTACTGCTAATCCTTTTCTCGCTTCACGGGCATTTATATTTTGAACTATAAATTCCTCTAGTTCAGCGATCGCCTGCTGCAAGTGCTGATTCAGCATTGTTCTTCCTTATACTTATTACCTGTCTCCGTATTATCTCTTGTTTTTTTTCAAAAATCAAATATGATTCCTATATTGATAAAATGTAAGTCTATTATTTTCTTGTTGAGCTAAACCTTGATTGTAACTTTCTATATAGTCTAAAACTTGATAAATTAAGGCTTCAGTTTTTTGGAATAACTCAGCATTTAAAACACCTTGGGCTACAGGCCCTACTTCAATGGCAAAACCCAATTCAGATATAGAGCAAAGATAATTAGAGTCTCTTGTTGGTTGAGAATAACAAATTTTTACCTCAGGATTAATTACACTTAATTTAGTAGCTAATTGCAGTAAAAATGGATGTTGACTTTTTAAAATAATAGTTAGCTGCATATTCGCAGTTGAGCTATGTAAATCAATAAGAACCTGCTGCTTATTTTTACTCTCTTCTTTTAGCAAATAATAAATATTTTTTGCCAGAATATCTTCATAACTGGCAAGTTGCGAATTTTGTAAGTCTGCTTTGGCAAAACAACGATTTAAATCTTTATCGATATAACGTCTAGCTGCTGCAAAGGCTTTCGGATTACTCAAGAATACACGAGTATCAAAACTAGAACGCTGAATCAGGTTGGGAAACTGCTCAAACTTTTTACCCAGATATATTCCTGTAAATTCATTGCCATGTGTGCCAGTAGCAATAACTACTGAATTGATATTGCCCATAGTTTTAAAGATTGTTTGGAGTGATACCCTTTTGTTGTACAAACATGATCTTGGGTTTCACTGCGTTACACCCAATCTACAAGTATACTTTGATATTAACCAGCCTGAGTTTGACGTTGTAACCGTCTTTTTAAACTACACAAACCAATAGCTGGTACAACTCCTAAAATAATTGCTGTGAATCCTTGTTGACTGCCATATAATATCGCTTCCGGCATAAAGTTTTGCATCAATGATAGCAACCAAACCAACAAACTAACTAACAAAAAAGCAACTGATGGCACAAAATTCCACCACCAAGATTTGATTGTGTAACGGCGTATAACTAACCATTGCAATAGTCCCATCCAAATGCCTGAAAAAATATAAGCAATTGTTGATAAAAATCCAAAGATAATTGCTAACTCAGGAGATAAAGTTTCATTAAGAGAATTAGCAATTGAGGCAATATAATTAATCCAGGCTGTCGCTACACAATCAGCAGTTAACCAACCAATAGTAGTTGCAATTATCCATCGCCAACCAGAAAGATAACGACGCATAACTAATGCTTGGTCGGTAGCAAAAACCACAGCAAACACAATATTACTGAGTAATTTTATGCCATAACCCCATGTTTGCATTTCTAAAGAGCCAGATGCAGCTAGAATTTGTGTGAGCAGTCTTTCTACAGCCAGACTAAAAACGCCACCCACCACCCAACCTAAAATTGTCATAAAAGTAAACAATACACAAAACTTACGTCGTTGGCTGGGGGGTATAAATAATTTGCCTGATGGAGAATTGCTATTAGTAGCTGCAACATTAGAAGGATTTGGATTATTAGAATCGGTTTGCATATTAAGTTAAGTAAAGCTAAGACTTGGGCTTTTCAAGCAAGCCTTCTGAAAAAGCGTAATCTCAGAATGATAAGCTAAACATTGACATAACAAAGTGACTTAGGATGAAGTGTTAAATGGGTGTTTCCTCAACGGCCCCTCATCTCCTGCGGGCTGCTCGTGGTGAAATAGTAGATCGTCCCCCCGTATGGATGATGCGACAAGCGGGACGATATATGAAGGCGTACCGAGACTTAAGGGAAAAGTATCCTTCATTTCGCGATCGCTCCGAAATTCCCGAAGTAGCGATTGAAGTATCCCTGCAACCTTGGAAAGCCTTCCAGCCGGACGGAGTGATTTTATTTTCCGACATTGTAACTCCATTGCCTGGTTTGGGCATTGATATGGACATTGCGGAAGGTAAAGGGCCAATCATTCATTCGCCCATTCGCACTCAAGCACAAATTGATAGCCTGCATGATTTAGATCCAGAGGCGGCTCTACCGTTTATTAAACCCATCTTGCAGGCATTACGCCAAGAAGTGGGCAATAAATCAACAGTATTAGGCTTCGTCGGTGCGCCGTGGACGTTAGCTGCTTACGCAGTGGAAGGAAAAGGTTCTAAAACCTATTCCATCATCAAAAACTTGGCCTTCTCAGACCCGGCAATTCTACACCAACTGCTGACAAAATTGGCAGATGCGATCGCAATTTATGCCCGTTACCAAATTGACTGCGGCGCTCAAGTAGTGCAAATGTTCGATTCTTGGGCAGGACAATTAAGCCCCCAAGATTACGATACCTTTGCTCTGCCTTATCAAAGACGGGTATTCCAGCAAGTCAAACAAACCCACCCCGACACCCCATTAATTCTTTTGGTTAGCGGTAGTGCAGGTGTGTTGGAAAGAATGGCTCAATCTGGTGCGGATATTGTTACAGTTGATTGGGCAGTAGACATGGCAGATGCTCGCGCCAGATTAGGCAAGCACGTAAAAGTGCAAGGTAATCTTGATCCTGGTGTACTCTATGGTTCCAAAGAGTTCATCCGCGATCGCATTTATGATACCGTTCGCAAAGCTGGCAATTGGGGTCATATCCTCAACCTTGGTCATGGTGTACTCCCAGATACCCCCGAAGAAAACGTCGCTTTCTTCTTTGAAACAGCCAAGCAACTCAGCACAGCAGCACTGGTGAGTTAACTACTTTTGTGTCTTTGTGGTAACAATTTTTGAACCACAAAGACATAATAATTGCATTGCTGAGACAGAAAAATTTATTTTTTATGAGAACTTTTACAGCCATCATAGAACGTGATCCTGACACAAATCTATATGTTGGGTACGTTCCTGGTTTTCCTGGAGCGCATTCTCAAGGTGAAACATTAGATGAGTTAAACGAAAATTTGCGTGAAGTAATTGAGATGCTGCTAGAAGATGAAAATTTAGCTTTTGATGCCGAGTTTGTCGGTACACAGCAAATTGTAATTCGATAAATCATGAGCAAAATTCCCGTTCTCAAACCTCAAGAAGTTGTTAGGATTCTGGAAAATTTTGGCTTTTTTGAGGTGCGTCAGAAGAGTTAACACAAACAATTCCGTCATTCGGATGGACGAGGTACAACAGTTCCATTTCACAAAGGTAAAGACATATCACCAAGGTTACTAAGACAAATTGCTATTGATATTAATTTGACAATTGAAGAAATGTTAGAGGCAAGATAAGCTCTAGCGCGGAACAATTAATCTTATTTTTAAATCTTAAATTCAAAAAACTTATTATGAGTCAGAAAAGAATTTTAGTCACAGGTGCAAGTGGCTGCATTGGTCATTACATCTCAGAAACATTAATTCAAAATACTAATCACGAGCTATTTTTACTAGTTAGAAACCCCAATAAACTGCAAGTTAATACACAATTCCGTCCAGGTGTTACCGTCTTGCAAGGCGATATGCAAGATATTAAACACTTTGCAGATTTGTTATCTACAATTGATGTCGCAGTGTTAACAGCAACAGCCTGGGGTGGAGAGAATACTTACGACATTAATGTCAACAAAACATTAGAGTTGCTAATTTTATTAGATCCAGAACGTTGCCAACAGGTAATTTATTTTTCAACTGCTAGTGTGTTAGATAACAAAAACCAACCTCTGAAAGAAGCAGGCGAAATTGGCACAGATTATATCGGTTCTAAATATCAATGCTTGCATGAAAAAGAAAAACTAGTGATCGCACCTAAAATTACCACAGTTTTTCCTACCTTAGTTTTAGGCGGTGATGCCAACAAACCCTATTCACACCTGACATCTGGCATTCAAGAAGTTACAAAATATATTAATTTAATTCGCTTTTTACAAGCAGACGGTAGTTTTCACTTTATCCACGGACAAGATATTGCAACAGTTGTAGAATATTTAATTGAAAATCCACCCCAAACCCAGGAACAACGCAAATTAGTTTTAGGTCAAACAGGGTTATACGTTAATCAAGCAATTGAAGAAGTTTGTGATTATCTAGGGAAAAAAATTTATTTTCGTATCCCTCTATCTATATCATTAGCTAATTTGATTATTGCCGTGTTCCGTATTCAAATGGCAGCTTGGGATAGATTCTGCATGAATTATCGTCATTTTACATATAAAAATGCTGTTAATCCAGCAAGTTTTGGCTTACCAAATTATTGTGCAACCATGAGTGATGTGTTGAAAATTAGCGGTGTGCCGAGGAAAAAATGAATTGCGGCTTTGCATAATTGGGAGAGAAAATTTATTAAATTAAACTTTTAAAACTCTTCTTCTTTGTGCCTTTGTGCCTCCGCGTGAGGTAAATCACCCCGCGTTTACGCAACGCAATTATGTTCAATCCCACACCCGACGCAAATTCAACAAAAAACCCGGTAAAACTCCTTCACCCAACAACTCAGCCGGATTTTCCAACACTTCCACCGCTGAATTTGGGCGATAAATTTCTACCCGTCGCTGCTGCGGATCGATTAACCAACCGAGTTTCGCGCCATTATCGATGTACTCCCGCATTTTCTCTTGCAGAGTTTTGAGAGTATCCGAACTAGAGCGCAATTCAACTACAAAATCCGGGCAGATATTAGCAAAAGTTCCTTTTTGTTCTGGAGTAAGGGCTTGCCAACCTTCTTGGCTTACCCAAGAAGCATCAGGAGAACGAATCGCACCATTTTGTAGGACAAAACCAGTTGAGGAGTCAAAAGCTTGACCTGGTTCACCTGCATTACGCCACCATAAATACAATTCTCCCGCAATATTCCAATTGCGTTTCCCTGTTTCCCAACCTGTTGGCGGATTCACGATTAATTCTCCTTTTGCAGTTCTTTCTAGTCTCAAGTCTCGGTTAGCGGCGGCTAATGCGGCGAACTGTTCTGGGGTGACGTATAAAGTAACGGTTTTAGGTAACTCAATCAATAAGTTTTCTGGGTTAGCAGGTATCTGTACCATCTTGACCTCTTACTTACATCATCAAGCATCGAGAGGCATCATATTTTTAAAATCAGACACAATATTGTCTAGTTAATAATTGCACAGACAAAACCTTTAACGGTAAGCTAAAGCCAATATAAAGTCAATAAGTAATTATTTCCGCTAGAGTGGGATAACAATCAAAGTGTGAGGTCTGCTACTACATGCGAGTTTTATTAGTTTATCCGATATTTCCTAAAACCTTTTGGTCTTATGAAAAGATTCTGGATTTAGTCGATCGCAAAGTTTTACTACCACCTTTGGGTTTAGTTACTGTAGCAGCAATTCTGCCCCAAGAATGGGAATTTAAACTGGTTGATCGCAATATTCGCCCTGCAACAGAAGCAGAATGGGAATGGGCAGATATAGTCATTTTCTCGGCGATGATTGTCCAGAAACAAGATTTATTGGAACAAATTCAAGAAGCAAAACGTCGCGGCAAGTTAGTTGCAGTTGGTGGCCCTTATCCAACTTCTACACCTTATGATGTCCAAAATGTTGGTGCAGATTTTCTGATTTTGGATGAAGGAGAAATCACTTTACCAATGTTTGTGGAAGCAATTCAAAGAGGTGAAAAATCTGGAACTTTCCGCACTTCAGAAAAACCTGATGTCACAACCACACCTGTACCCCGTTTTGATTTATTAGAATTAAATGCCTATGACATGATGTCGGTGCAATTTTCGCGCGGTTGTCCTTTCCAGTGCGAATTTTGCGACATTATTGTTCTATACGGACGTAAACCACGGACTAAAACCCCAGAACAATTATTAGCAGAGTTAGATTATCTCTATAAATTGGGTTGGCGGCGGGGTGTGTTCATGGTGGATGACAACTTTATCGGTAACAAGCGGAATGTGAAATTGTTGCTGAAAGAGTTAAAAGTCTGGATGGAGGAACACCAATATCCCTTTAAATTTGATACGGAAGCTTCTGTCGATTTAGCCCAAGACGAAGAATTATTGGAATTGATGGTTGAGTCTGGTTTCTCGGCGGTATTTTTGGGAATTGAAACCCCAGACGAAGATAGTTTACAACTCACCAAGAAATTTCAAAATACCCGTAGTTCTTTGACAGACGCAGTGCAAACCATCATCAAAGCTGGGTTGCGGCCAATGGCTGGGTTTATTATCGGGTTTGATGGTGAAAAAGCAGGCGCAGGCGATCGCATCGTCCGATTTGCCGAACAAGCCGGGATTCCCTCAACTACCTTCGCTATGTTACAAGCACTACCAAATACAGCACTGTGGCATCGGCTGAAAAAAGAAGGTAGATTGCGAGAAAATACAGAAAGTAACATCAACCAAACCACGTTGATGAACTTTATCCCCACCCGTCCTTTAGAAGAACTTGCCAGAGAATACGTTGAAGCTTTTTGTGCTTTATACGACCCCGTGAAATATTTAGACCGTACCTATCGCTGTTTTTTAATGTTAGGTTCGCCTAAGTGGAAAGCACCTTTTAAAATGCCATCATGGGTAGAACTCAAAGCATTGTTAATTGTAGTTTGGCGACAAGGAATTGTTAGGGAAACTCGGTGGAAATTCTGGCATCATTTGTTCAGTATTATCAAGCGTAACCCTGATGTATTTGCACATTATCTTTCGGTTTGCGCCCACAACGAACATTTTATCGAGTATCGCCAAATTGTCCGCGACCAAATTGAAAGCCAGTTAGCTGCTTATTTGGCACAAGGCGCAGAAAAACCTTATGTCCCCGTGGCAGAAAAAGCAGAGGCGATCGCTAGTTAAATTAAAGATAGGGAATAGGGAGTAGGGAATAAAAAAATATCCTCTCCCTAACTCCAAAATCTGAAATCCCAAATCCAAAATTGTATGACTTCCACTGCATCCGAAAAAGTCCGTTGGACAACTGCCGACTTAGAATTATTTCCTGACGATGGCAAGCGTTATGAGATAATCGATGGAGAATTATTTGTGACTAGAGCGCGTCAGTGGAAACACCAAAATGTTGGTGATAATGTTTGTACGCAGCTAAAACTGTGGTCTAGAGAAACAGGGTTAGGCAATGCGGCTACTGGTGTAGGAATTATTTTTACTGATGGTGATAATGTAATTCCTGATGTAGTTTGGGTGAGTAATGAGCGTTTATCAGAAATATTAGATGAGGCTGGACATTTAACAGGTGCGCCAGAATTAGTAATTGAAGTGCTTTCTCCTGGGGAAATCCAGAAGAAACGAGATAAGCAATTAAAACTAAAACTATACTCAGTTCAAGGTGTACAAGAATACTGGATTTTTGACCGCGAAAAAGAAACAGTAGAGATTTACCGTCGAGAAAATGGTGTTTTAAAATTAGCGGCTACTTTATATAAAGAAGATAATTTAACTAGTCCGCTTTTGCTAGGATTTAGTTGTGCTGTTAAAGTTTGTTTTAGTTAGCAATCGCCTGATAATCTCATACTGTACAGTGACTAATTATTAGTTATTCGACACTAGGGGTGGGTTGAAATAACATCATCCGAGTTAAAGTGAAACTCGGCTCAGTTTCAACGACCATCCCGGTTAGCGGCTAGAGATGATTTGAAAGAGCGTCAGAAAATGGCTCCGGCTCTTGAAAGTATTGATTTTTCAATTAAAGCCAGCAGCTGGATTTGAACCTGCGACCTTCCGATTACAAGTCGGATGCACTACCACTGTGCTATGCTGGCGTTGTAATTAAGCATCACCGATTTCTAATTATAGCACAGACTTAATGTTTGTCTAGAGGAAGCTGCAAAAAAATCCTTGATTTGATGGGTCGATAAAGTTGATAAATTAATATTCATAGCAAAAGCTAACTCAAAATCCTGGGCTGGACGCAAAAAGATTGAATACAGTGATTAACTGTATTTTTTTTGACACGGCTAGGTAAAGAAACAGCAATAGATGAAGGAGGCAAGAGGCAGAAGGCAGGAGGCAGAAGGTTTTTTGCAGAGGGGGATTCTGAATCTTCCTCAACAATAGTTACTGAACGGAAAGTTCAGTGGCGATCTTAAACCTTTCCTCATGCCTACTGCCCCCTAACTCCTGCCTTCAAAGATAATTGTTCTTTACAGATCAACAACATGGCAGTGTTAATCGGACGAGATATATTAAGTCTGGCGGACTTCAGTCCAACGGAACTTCAAGAAATTCTGCAATTGGCTGGGCAACTGAAATCTCAACAGCTAAAGTTGCGGTGTAATAAGGTGTTGGGTTTGTTGTTTTCTAAGGCTTCGACTCGCACGCGTGTGAGTTTTACGGTAGCTATGTATCAATTGGGTGGACAGGTAATTGATCTTCATCCTAATGTTACCCAAGTGAGTCGCGGCGAACCGATCCAAGATACAGCACGGGTGTTAGATAGATATTTAGATGTTTTGGCAATTCGGACTTTTGCCCAGGAAGATTTAGAAATTTTCGCTAACTATGCCAAAATTCCGGTAATTAATGCTTTGACTGATGCGGAACATCCTTGTCAGATATTGGCTGATTTATTGACAATTCAAGAATGTTTTGGGAAGTTGGCTGGTTTAACTTTGACTTATGTTGGTGATGGCAATAATGTGGCAAATTCTTTGATGCTGGGTTGTGCTTTGGCGGGGATGAATGTCAGGGTTGCTACTCCCAAAGGATTTGAACCTGATGCCAAAATTGTAGAACAAGCACGAGCGATCGCAGCTGGTAAAACTGAAGTTCTGCTAACTCATGACCCAGAATTAGCTGCTAAGGATGCCTCTGTACTTTACACTGATGTTTGGGCAAGTATGGGTCAAGAACAAGAAGCTGATGACCGAATGCCAATTTTTCAACCTTATCAAATTTCGGAACAATTGCTGAGTTTGGCTGATCAAGATGCTATTGTTTTACATTGTTTACCAGCCCATCGCGGTGAAGAAATTACCGAAGAAGTAATTGAAGGTTCACACTCACGAGTTTGGGATCAGGCTGAAAATCGTCTCCATGCACAAAAAGCCTTGTTGGCTAGTATTTTGGGGGCTGAGTGAACAGGAAAAATTAAAAAGATAAAAGGCAAAAGAAGTAAACTTTTTCTTTCTTTTGCCTTTTATTTTTTTATTTCATCTTGTTATCTGCAATTTTTTGTAGTACTAATGTTCTAGGGACATTTGTATTTACTGGCAATAATTATTATGGAACGACTAACAGAAGCGCAGCAAGAATTATATGAATGGTTGGCAGAATATATCCGACTTCACCAACATTCTCCTTCAATTCGCCAAATGATGCAAGCGATGAATTTGAAGTCGCCAGCACCAATTCAAAGTCGCTTAGAACATTTAAGAAATAAAGGCTACATTGAATGGACTGAAGGTAAAGCTCGCACAATTCGGATTTTACATCCAGCCAAGCAAGGTGTACCGATTTTAGGTAATATTGCGGCTGGTGGTTTAATTGAGCCTTTCACTGAGGCTGTAGATTATTTAGATTTCGGCAACTTTTCTTTACCGCCACAAACCTATGCTTTGCGGGTAACAGGCGACAGTATGATCGAAGATTTAATTGCTGATGGCGATGTGGTATTTTTGCGACCAGTCCCAGAACCAAATCAATTAAAAAATGGCACAATTGTCGCAGCGAGAGTTGATGGTTACGGTAATACATTAAAACGTTTTTACCGCAATGGCGATCGCGTTACTCTCCAACCTGCTAACCAAAAGTATAGCCCGATTGAAGTTTCGGCAATGCAGGTACAGGTGCAAGGTACTCTTGTTGGCGTTTGGCGTGGATATAACTGAAGGTAAAAGTAAAAAGTCAAAAGGCAAAAGAAAAAATTTTGACTTTTTACTTTTGACTTTGTATTAGGGTTCATCACCAGCTTTGTTTTTGATTTTTTATGTACCTGACGCAAAATTCAGTGCAGCAGCTACCCACTTTCCGGCTAAGAATACCGTTTGCTAGGGAAGGTAAGGGTAAGTACCATCATCAAGCACTACCAGGATGTCCCAGGATACCGTTATCTCTGCAATTGCGCCAGTATCAGCGCCAAGCTGTTACTAACTGGTTTGCGAATAATGGCAGAGGGACTTTAAAAATGGCGACTGGTAGTGGTAAAACTATCACTGCATTGGCGATCGCTTGTGAATTGTACCAGCAAATTAACTTACAAGTGCTGTTGGTGGTGTGTCCCTATCGTCATCTTGTTACCCAATGGGCGCGAGAATGCGAAAAGTTTAATTTACAACCGATATTAGCCTTTGAGAATGTCCGCAGTTGGCAAAGTCAACTTTCTACCCAACTTTACAATTTGCGTTCTGGTTCTCAAGGCTTTATCACCATCATTACTACCAACTCGACATTAATTGGTGAAGGCTTTCAATCGCAACTCAAGTACTTACCGCCAAAAACTTTAATTATTGGTGATGAAGCCCATAATTTAGGCGCACCCAAGTTAGAAGAAAGTTTACCACGGCGGGTTGGGTTGCGGTTGGCTTTGTCTGCCACACCAGAAAGATATTTTGATGATAGCGGTACGCAATCTTTATTTGATTATTTCGGCCCAGTGCTGCAACCAGAGTTTACATTGCGGGATGCGATCGCACGAAGGAGCTTTGGTACATTATTTGTATTATCCAATTTTGGTAGAGTTAACGGAAACCGAAAGCATTGCTTATTTAAAGTTAACTAAAAAAATCGGACGTTCTTTACTTTATCGAGAACGCAAAACTGAAAATTCACCCAATTTTGAAGATAACGAAGATTTAAAACCTTTATTAATGCAACGGGCGAGATTAATTGGTGCAGCCGCCAATAAATTAACTGCCTTACGGCAATTAATGGCAACACGCCGCGACACTACTCATACACTTTTTTATTGCAGTGATGGTTCATTGGAAACGGGACGTTCATCTCTACAACAACTCAAAGCCGTTGTGAAAATTCTGGGAGGAGATTTAGGCTATAAAGTTAGTACCTACACAGCCCAAACGCCGTTAACAGAAAGAGAAGTTTTACGCCGTCAATTTGAAAATGGCGAGTTACAAGGTTTAGTCGCCATTCGCTGTTTAGATGAGGGCGTTGATATTCCCGCAATTAAAACTGCGGTGATTTTATCGAGTTCGGGAAATCCTCGCCAATTTATTCAACGTCGGGGCAGAGTTTTACGCCCTCATCCAAGTAAGGAACGGGCGACTATTTACGATATGATTGTGCTGCCACCAGATTTAGACAGGGAAACCATAGAAGTTGAGCGCAATTTATTAAGAAAAGAACTACGGCGCTTTGTTGAATTTGCCGATTTAGCAGATAACGCTGGAGAAGCAAGAATGAAATTGTTAGATTTACAAAAACGCTATGGATTATTAGATGTTTAATCTGCCTGTGGTTAATTTTGTAAAATTTTGTTTGCTACCTGAAAATATCCCGGTGACTCATGGAATAATTAATATTAATAATAATGGGATAGTAGCGAAATTTTTTAAAGCAACAAACACTCCATTATGATCAATATTTAACATAAAATCAGTATATCAATAAATTCACCAAAATTAATTCCAATTTTGTCAAAAAATTTTAAAATTTTTCTCTCCATAATTACCCTAAATTAAAGATGTGAGTAAGAGTCAGATTGAGGATGTAAAATTATCAATCATCTCCGGGTAAAATAAAGCATAACTCATACAAAACCGAGATGTTGCCAGAGCAGAATATCGATGATGTGCAAGAGCCAATTACTAGCGCCTCGCCGGAAGTGCGGCAAATTATTGAGCGAGTCTGGAATCTTGAAAAAAGCAGACTAGATAAGAAAAGTAATAGCCCCATCAACGATGATATTTTGGCAATTGTCAAGGAAGCCGTACAATGAAGCTCACTTCCATTAAACTGTGTAACTTTCGCTCTTTTTATGGCAAAACACCAGAGATAGTTTTGGCTGGGGGTGATATTCTCAACACCACAATTATTCATGGTAATAATGGAGCGGGAAAAACCAGTTTACTGAATGCCTTTACCTGGGTACTATATGAGAAGTTTAGTGCTGCCTTTGCCTCGACAGAACAGTTGGTGAATAAGAGAGCGATCGCAGAAGCTAAAACTGGGCAATCGATAGAATGTTGGGTAGAAATTAACTGGGAGCATGAAGGTAAACGCTACAACGCTAAACGCCAGTGTCGCATATATAAAGATAAAACTGACTTGGAATCTCTCAAAACAGAATTATTAATGCAAGTCGCTGGGGATGATGGTAGATGGTATTTCCCGCTTCAGAAACCAGAAGAAATCATTGGGCAGATTTTACCCGCCAGTTTACATCAATATTTTTTTCTTCGATGGGGAACGCATTGAAGAAATAGTCCGTTCTGATAAAAAAGCAGAAATAGCTGAAGCTATCAAAATTTTCTTGGGTGTAGAGGTAATTAACCGTTCTATTAAACATCTTAGTGAAGCCAAAAAAAAGTTTAGAAAATGAATTAAAAACTATCGGTGACTCAGAAATTAAACAACTGCTTAAAGAACAAGACAAGCTAGAACAAGAAATTGCCCAGATAAACACTAGACAAACAGAAATTAAGCAAGAGTTAGAATATCAACAAAACTTTAAAAAAGAAACGGGAAATCGTTTACTCGAACTTAGCGCCGCTAAAGAACTGCAAGACAGACGACAAGAATTAGAAAACCAAAAAGCTGCTCATCAAGAATCATTGCGGCAAACCAGAGACGCACTCAAAAAAATCATTTCGGCACGCGGTTATACAATTCTGCTGTCAGACACGACACAGCAATTTCGGACAATTCTGCATGATTTGAAAGCACGCGGCGAATTAACATCAGGAATTTCAAGAGAATTTATCAATGAATTACTCAAAAGTAATCGCTGTATTTGTGGAACAGAATTAAATGCAGGTAGTCATCACCATACTCATGTAAACCATTGGTTAGAAAAGGCTGGTTCGTCGGTTGTAGAAGAAACAGCAATTCGGATGAGCGCCCAAGTTGATGAAATTGACAAGCAAGCCATAGCATTTTGGGAGGAAGTCGATAGAGAACAAACGAGAATTAATCAGTTACGCCAGAATATCTCACAAATTGAACTGGAATTAGACACGATTCAAGAACGGTTGCGTAAAGATGCGAATGAAGAAATTAGTAGTTTACAAAAACGCTTAGATGAAATTGAAAGTAAAATTGATGAATTAAACCGAGAACAAGGTGCAAATCAACAGCGAATTTCTCATTTAAAAACAGAGATTGATGCTTTAACCAAACAAATAGCCAAGCAAAAACTCAATGAAGAAAAGCAATTACTCGCCCAAAGACGCATCAACGCCACTCAAGACGCGATTGAAAGATTAACCGAAGTCAGAAATCGTCAAGAAAAACAATTTCGTTGGCAATTAGAAAAGCGATTGCAGGAAATATTCACCTCAATATCTTTTGCGCCGTATCTCCCAAAAATTAGCGAGAAATATGAACTCACTTTAGTAGAAAATACAACCGGAGTCGAATCACTTGTTGCTGCATCTACTGGAGAAAACCAAATTCTCAGTTTGTCTTTTATTGCCAGTATTATTGATAAAGTCCGCGAATGGAGTGAAAAGCGCAAAGTGTTAACTGTACCGAATAGCAGCACTTTTCCCATTGTGATGGATTCTCCTTTTGGGAGTTTAGACGAAAGTTATCGTCGCCGCATTGCTCAAACATTACCTGAGTTAGCAAATCAGTTAATTATTTTAGTGACGAAAACTCAATGGCGTGGAGAAGTAGAGCAAGAAATGGTCAATAGAATTGGTAGGGAATATGTACTGACTTATTATTCTTCCAAGCCTGATTGTGAGCAAGATTATATTGAGTTGGGTGAGGAAAGATATCCGCTAGTGAAGCAAAGTCCGAATGAGTTTGAATATACTGAGGTGATGATGGTTGAGCGTAATTGGTAGTATGAATTTGTTTCACGCAGAGACGCAGAGGCGCAGAGAGTGAGAATTTGAGAGATGAAACTAAGTAAACTGTCGTAAATATTTTTAAGGTAGATATTACCAGTTTTCCAATATCAGTCCGTCCACATAGCTAAAGTCAGAATCATCTGTTACTAACCGCCAAGTATGTTCTAAACATTGTGCTGCAATCCAAATATCATTCATAGGAATTGGTCTTCCTTTCTGCTTCAATGCCAACCGAGTTTGAGCATATACTAAAGCAGTTTCTCGACCTAATTTTACTACTTCACAGGTTTCAATAAACTCTAAATAACGGGGCAGATTTTGCAAAGAACGACTGGAGTTTTCTGCTCCAAATAATAATTCACCTACAACAACAGTTGGTAAAATCACAGTTGTCAATGCCAGTACTTGAGCTACAACTGCTTGATCACCATTTAAAAAGCGCACAACAACGGAAGTATCTAAGGCTACATTACCATTCATTTGTGTCTATCTGCTCAAACTCAGCTGCAATTACCTGTTGTAATTCTCTAGCTTCTGTATCGCTCAAAATCCCAGCAAATTTGGCTAAAGGATGTTCTTGTTGCGGTGTCACATCATTGTCTGGTAACTGACGTAGAAAATTAGTAATCACATCAGCAAGGGATAGTTTTTGTTGCTGCGCCCAACGTTCTGCTTTTTGGAGCAAAGCTTCATCAATATCTAATGTAATTTTGCTGGTCATGACTGTATTTGGTCTGAGACTTTCTGATTTTAGCCTGTACACCTCTTCAGTATGATGGCGAGGTAAACTGGTGGAATTGACTGATGTGAACCTTGTCCTATGCCGGATTTTTTATTGGAAGTTGGTACAGAAGAACTACCTGCGAATTTTCTCAGTGATGCTATCGTACAATGGCGATCGCGCATTCCCCAAACTTTGACAGCCAATAGTCTCAACAGTGACGCTGTGGAAGTTTACGGTACTCCCCGACGCTTGGCGGTGCTTATCAAGGGTCTACCACAGCAACAACCAGACCGGGAAGAAGAAATCAAAGGCCCTCCCGCCCAAGCAGCTTTTAAAGATGGTCAACCTACACCAGCAGCTATAGGCTTTGCGAAAAAGCAAGGTGTGGAACTCGACGCGCTACAAATTCGCCCGACTGATAAAGGCGATTTTGTGTTTGTTAACAAAAAAACTCCTGGTCGTCCGGTAGCGGAAATTTTGACCGAACTGGTTCCGCAATGGATTTTCAATTTAGAAGGTAAGCGGTTGATGCGCTGGGGCGATGGCGATGTGAGATTTTCGCGTCCGGTGCGTTGGCTGGTGGCGTTGTTGGATGATGCAATTTTGCCGATAGAATTGGTGAATGGTTCGGATAGAATTATCAGCGATCGCATTTCTCATGGTCATCGTGTTTTACATCCCGAAACTATCACTATTAACCAAGCAACTGATTACGTTGAAACTCTGCGTTCTGGTTATGTAGTCGTTGATGACAAAGAACGTGCAACGACAATTGAAAAAGAAGTCCACGCCGCCGTTAATTCGGTCAATGGTTACACAGAAATCTATCCTGACTTATTAACAGAAGTAACTAATTTGGTTGAATGGCCTTCTCCTGTTGTTGGTAAATTCGACTCGGAATTTTTGAATTTACCCACAGAAGTTATTACAACTGTCATGGTTAGTCACCAAAGATATTTTCCGGTTTTCAAAGGAGACAATCACAAAGAATTATTACCCAATTTCATCACTGTTTCTAATGGCGATCCAACAAAATCAGATATCATCGCCAAAGGTAATGAAAGAGTCATCCGCGCCCGATTAGCTGATGGACAGTTTTTCTATAACGCTGATATTGCTAAACCTTTAGAAAGCTTTTTACCACAATTAGAAACGGTAACTTTCCAAGAAGATTTAGGTTCGCTACGTGCTAAGGTAAATCGCATTGTCAATATTGCCGAGCAAATTACTGCACAACTAAATTTAGCCGCAACCGACCGCCAAAATATTCAACGTGCTGCATTATTATGTAAAGCTGATTTAGTCAGCCAAATGGTTTATGAATTCCCAGAATTGCAAGGCATTATGGGACAAAAATATGCTTTATCCAGTGGCGAAAATGCCGCAGTCGCAACGGCAATTTTTGAACATTATTTACCACGGGGAGCCGATGATATTTTACCAGAAACATTAACAGGTCAAGTCGTCGGAATAGCTGATAGATTAGATACCTTAGTCAGCATTTTTGGCTTAGGGATGATTCCTTCTGGCTCTTCTGACCCCTTTGCTTTACGTCGCGCTGCAAATGCCATTGTAAATATTACTTGGGCTGCGAATTTAGGAATTAATTTAGATAATTTATTGCAGCAAACAGCCGCTAATTTTGCACAGGAATATAACAAAGAATCAGGACAATTAGTCACAACCTTGCAAGAATTTTTCCTGCAAAGAATTCGGACATTATTGCAAGAAGAAAAACAAATTGATTACGATTTGGTAAATGCTGTATTGGGCGAAAATGACCCAGAATATACAGAAAGAGCATTGCAAGATTTATTAGATGTCCGCGATCGCGCCTTATATCTGCAACAAATCCGCAACGATGGTACTCTCGATAAAATCTACGAAACGGTCAACCGTTCTACTCGCCTCGCCGCCCAAGGTGATTTAGATACCAAACAGCTAGAACCCGCAGGTTTAATCAATCCCGAACTATTCCAAAAGTCATCCGAAAAAGCATTTTATGATGCCATTGTGGAATTAGTACCCCAAACCCAAACCGCCCAAAAATCACGGAACTATCAGTTGTTAATTGCAGCGTTAGAAAAAATCGCACCTACCGTCAGCAATTTCTTTGATGGTGCGGATAGTGTGTTAGTGATGGATACAAATCCCGATATTAAGCGCAATCGCTTAAATTTGCTGGGATTACTGCGAAATCACGCGCGAGTGTTAGCTGACTTTGGATCTATTGTGAAAAATCTGTAGCGTAGATCAACAAAAAGTGGTGTAAATGTTGCCAATAAGCGTTAGTATAATGAGTGCTTAACCAGGGGTCTCTGCTACAGTCTATGTCCAAAGCTCATGTAATTGGATTAGGTAAGTCCGGTGTTGCTGCGGCGAGATTGTTGAAACGGGAAGGCTGGGAGGTGGATCTAGGCGATCGCAACACCTCTGATACCTTCCTGCAACAACAACAAGAACTTGCTGCCGAACAAATCACAGTTAAACTAGGATATTCCCTAGATTTAACCGATACTGATTTACCCCAATTAATTGTTGTTAGTCCCGGTGTACCTTGGGATATTCCCGTGTTAGTCAAAGCACGAGAACTAGGGATTGAAACAATTGGCGAAATGGAATTGGCTTGGCGATATTTAAAATCCCAGCCTTGGGTAGCCATCACGGGTACAAATGGCAAAACCACCACCACAGCTTTAATCTCCGCCATTTTCCAAGCCGCCGGTTTTGATGCACCTGCCTGCGGTAACATCGGTTATGCAGCTTGTGAAGTTGCCCTATCCCCTCAACTTCCCGATTGGGTCATCGGCGAAATTAGCAGCTATCAAATCGAATCATCCTCATCTTTAGCACCCCGCATCGGTGTTTGGACAACATTTACACCCGACCACCTCGCCCGTCACAAAACTTTAGAAAATTACTACGACATCAAAGCCAAGCTGTTACAGCACTCACAATTGCAAGTATTTAACGGCGATGATGCTTATTTAAATAAAGTCGGTCTTAGCCACTGGCCTGATGCTTATTGGACAAGTGTCAAAGGCCAAGATTTTTTAATTGGCGACAAAGGTTTTTATATCGAAGATGGCTGGGTTGTGGAAAAACTCAACGCCACCTCCACACCAACCAGAATTATCCCAGCCTCTGCATTACGTATGGTAGGAGAACACAACCTACAAAATCTCCTCATGTCCGTAGCCACAGCCAGATTAGCAGATATTCAACCCGATGCAATTACCAAAGCCATTGAACAATTCCCTGGCGTTCCCCACCGCTTAGAACATATCTGCACTTGGGAAGGAATTGACTTTATCAACGACAGCAAAGCCACCAACTACGACGCAGCCGAAGTCGGGTTAGCTTCAGTGAAGAGTCCGACAATTTTGATTGCAGGTGGTGAAGCCAAACCCGGCGATGATACAGGTTGGTTAGCCAAAATCCAAGCCAAAGCCGTAGTCGTGTTATTAATTGGTACTGCTGCATCAGCCTTTGCTCAACGTTTACAAGAAGTGGGTTACACCAATTACGAAATCGTAGGCACAATGGAGAAAGCTGTTCCCAGGTCAGCAGAATTAGCCAAACAGCACCAAGCACCTGTAGTATTGCTTTCTCCCGCTTGTGCAAGTTTCGACCAGTACCCCAACTTTGAAGTGCGTGGTGATGACTTCCGTCAGTTGTGTTTAGCTTGGGCGGGGAGTTGATAGATTATATAGTTTTTGGCAATGCTCAAAGTAAATATTAATTAGTGGCTTGTCGCGGATAAAACAGATTTTTTATCTCTCGATTTCTGCTCTACCTATCAGACAATGAGCAAGATTTAGGGGATTCTCCCCCAAGCCCCCGATCCTGACAGGTGTAGGTTGTTTACACTTAGGAAGAGTTAAAACAGTAGAAATCTTCAACAGGAGTAGAAGGAAAAGAACTCCAGCGATGAAGATGAATAGAAAGATGGTTGAGTAAATTGTCATGAATAAAAAATACCATTAATCTCCTCACTTACCTGCGGAATCTAGGGTTTACATATCTATTTAAGATTTTCTCTGGTTGCTTATTCCGGAAAGTGACAGAAGAGGGGTATATGTCCCCCTTGTCCCCCTTGTCTCCCTTCCCTTCCCTCGCCCCTCTTATTCATCGTAAAGAAGTTGCACCATTACCGTTAGTTGACGCATTTTCCATCACAGCTTGAGTAGGTTGATTGGCAATAACCGCCGCAACTGGAGTAACTTTAGGAGTAGATTGTCTACTGCGTTTTCGGTTAGAACCACCAGCTTTAGAATACTCCATACTATTTCTGCCGTAGACAGTTGCAACACCACTTAGCATTCTTTCAGACATTTCCGAGAGGGCTTTGTCCATTTGAGTTAATGTTTTGCGCGATTCTTCAAGATTGGACACCAGCGTATTATGAGATTCTAGGATGGCACGGGTATTATTGATGAGATTGTTGTAAGCTTCTATTGTTAATCCATGTCCTAAATCTAAATTTTCACCAATAGATTTCAGCAAAGCAAGACGAAGTTGGGCTTTTTCAACAGCAGCAGAACGACGAGTTTTTAAAGCCATGAGGCATCCTTTTAGAATAATCTTTTTTCAAAATAATTGAGTAACCTTTTACCTGAGATGAGTAGGTTTGTGGATTTATTTATTTAAAAGTTTTATGAAATGTTTATAAAACCTGTGTTTTTACCCATTTTTGATGCCGATTTATAATTTTGGCATAAGTATAAACAGCAAACGTCATCGCAAAAATAACAATTGCGTATGCTGAAATAACAAATGCGATCGCAAAATCTATAATTGCATACACAAAAATAACAAATGCGTACTCTGAAATAACAAATGCGTACACAAAATCTATAATTGCATACACAAAAATAACAAATGCGATCGCAACAATAACAATTGCATACACCGAAATAACAAATGTGTACGCAAAAATAACAAATGCGTACACAAAATCTATAATTGCGATCAACTTTGGTCAATTCAAAATTCCGATCCCCCCGCCTACGGCGACCCCCTTAAAAAGGGGGTAAAAATTCTTAAAGTCCCCCTTTTTAAGGGGGATTTAGGGGGATCAGTGCGATCGCACATCTTTTTTCTCTGTAAGACTGATTTACCAGTATCAAATGCTTACCTGCTGCATGGCGAATTTAACGTAAGTACTAGTAAAATATAAGAAAGCATGGGCTTTCTTATGCGCGATCGCCTAATTACTAATTTATTTTTAATCTTATCTTTAACCAGCACACCCCAGTTTGTAGTTGCTCAAATCAGTATTGAACAGTTATTTGAACAAGGCAACGCCGCCCAACAAGCAGGTAAATACGCAGAATCAGAGGCAGCATATCGCCAGATTATTCAAATTGAACCAAGTAACGCCGCCGCTTACTACAAGCTATGTGATGTCCTAGATGATCAGAATAAACTAGATGCAGCAATAGCAGCTTGTCAAAAATCTGTTCAACTCAACGTAAGAGAGGAAAAAACACACAATCTTCTTGGTTATGTCTTTAACAGACAAAAGAAATTAGATGCCGCCGTCGCCGCCTACAAAAAAGCGATTCAACTCAATCCTAAATATGCCAATGCTTACTACAATCTCGCGTTGCCCTGAGAAACCAAAACAAATTAGATGCCGCCATCGCCGCCTACGAAAAAGCCATTCAACTCAACCCTAACTTTGCCAATGCTTACCTACGTTTAGGTACTACCCTTACCCTGCAAGGACAAAACAAATTAGAAGCCGCCGTCGCCGCCTACGAAAAAGCCATTCAACTCAACCCTAACGATGCTGATGCTTACTACAATCTCGGCAATGCTTGAGAGAGCAAAAGAAATTAGAGGAAGCGATCACTGCTTACGAAAAATCCATTCAACTCAACTCTAACAATGCCAATGCTTACTTCGGTCTCGGCAATGCACTGTATAACCAGCAGAAATTAGATGCAGCCGTCGCCGCCTACCAAAAAGCGATTCAACTCAACCCTAACTATGCCAATGCTTACTACAATCTCGGCGTTGCCCTGAGTGACCAAAATAAATTAGAGGAAGCAGTTGCCGCCTACCAAAAAGCGATTCAACTCAACCCTAACAATGCCAATGCTTACTACAATCTCGGCATTGCCCTGAGTGAGCAAAAGAAATTAGAGGAAGCAGTTGCCGCCTACCAAAAAGCGATTCAACTCAACTCTAACGATGCCACTGCTTACATCAATCTTGGCATTGCCCTGAGAGAGCAGAAGAAATTAGAGGAAGCAGTTGCCGCCTACCAAAAAGCGATTCAACTCAACCCTAACGATGCTAATGCTTACAACAATCTCGGCAATGCCCTGAGTGACCAAAAAAAAATTAGATGCCGCCGTCGCCGCCTACCAAAAAGCTCTAACATTACCAGAAGACACTACTGCAACTCCTAGCACTGCCCATACTCGTGCTAATAATAATTTAGGTTTAACATTCCAAGAGCAAGGGAAACTCAAAGAAGCCATAGAACATTTCGACAAAGCCGAAGCAATTGACCCTGATTATATCTATGCCAGCAACAACAATAGAGAAGCACGGCGATTATGGACAGAACAACAGAATAAACTAGCCAGTGTAGAAGATGATCGCCAATGGTTGCCTAAGAATGACCCAACTGTATCTATTAAACGTTCTGTGGTTCTCATCACTGCCGAGTTTTTTAACAGGGATCGCCAGGGAAGAGAGATTGGTACAGGCATAGTCATTCAACGAGAAGGCAAGCGCACATTAATTCTCACCAATAGCCATGTTATTTTTGATCGCAATGAACAAGGCAAAAATATTCAAGTAGAATTTTTCAGTTCACCACCAGAAAACCGCGTGCGAATGCGGCGCAACGCCAAATTATTCAAAGCAACTTCCATAGGTGAAAAACTAGATTTAGCTATTTTGGAAATTACCGATAAGCTGCCAGAAGATATCCAACCTTTACCTATCTCTGCAACTGCCATCAATCATAGAGTTCCCATTAAAATTATTGGTCATGCTGCTAAACGAGATGAAGATAAATCTTGGTCTACAGAATTAGGAAAAATCAGTAACTATAACAATCAGCAATTAGAAATATCTGAAGCCATACTCCAACCCGGTTACTCTGGTAGTCCTGTACTTGACTCACAAAATCGAGTTTTAGGTATAGCTTATTCCATTAGAAAAAAAAAATGAAACGCGAAATTTTGCTTTTCCCATATCTGAGGTAAAAAAGCAACTGTCCACCTGGAACATTACTTTAAACAAGCAATGAATTATAAAATTATTTTTACCAGCCTATTAATCTTTACTATTAGCCATCTTCCGGCTGTTGCTTATTGTCCAGAAGGGAATCCTCGTTCTACCGACTATATTCGTCGCAAATCACCCAACCGTTGCGAAGGTATCAAAGAAGAATTAATAAGTGGTAATAGCTTAACTTTAATTTCCATTGTCACTCGCAACATTGCCAGTTACGGCAAAACCCTGACATTACAAGTTCCTCAAATTCGTGGCGGTACAAATCCCCAGGTAATAGTTCAATCTTTCGGTGATGATTATCGCTACCAATTAGATGATTTGTTATTGTCTAACAATAATTCACGTTTCCGCTTTAGCTGGAATACTTACGTCCTCACACAAGCAAAAATCCCTGCAAACAGCCTCCGCGCTTTGGCATCCTATCTACTTGGTTCGCAAAACGTTTATGTTCCTGTGATTCTAGGGCAATCTTCTGGTAAGTATGAATTTACCTTTTATTCTGAAAGCCGGGTCAAATTCACCAGCTTTAAAATTCTTTCCTCAAATCAGAAACCAATCTATACTGCTCCCAAATTAAACCCCAAAAATGGAGAAACTATCTTTACCTGGGATGGACGCAACGCCCCAGCCGGACGCTATCAAGTAGACTATAAGGCTTTTATTGAACAAAGAAATCAACCAAGCGAACGCCTCGAAAGACAAATAGATTTTGAACATAACCCCAATTGGTTAAAATAAATCATGGCACATAGGCAGAAAGCCAAACGCAAACCTTTAAAATTGCTCCTTTCCATCATTAGTAAAATTCAGAATTTAAACCTGTCGAAATTAGTACGATTTATTCAGCTATGTGTTACTAAAATTAACCAATATTTTCAATTTATAAAAAAATATCTAGATAAGCACAAAAGATTTTTTATTGTCCTTTTAGTTTTTTTAGTTTGCAGTATCATCACTTCAGCCGCAATTCTCCCAGGAAATCACATATTTGAAGGTAATCTCATTGCTCAAGAAATAAACTTTACCTATAATGGACAACAACCAAAAGTTTTTATTCAAAATATTCGTAACATTAAAGAATTAGAAAATGAAGGTATCCAAACTCTAACTTTTACAGGCAGCTTTCAAAGTCAAAATTTACCAGCAATTAATAACTTAGATTCTGTAAAAATCCAACTTAAAGACAGCGACAGTCGATGGATAATCACACCAGTAAATCCCAAAGCAACCAGCACAATTGAACTGACTAAACTGCGCCTAGAACCAGGGACAAAAATCAATGAGCTGAATTATGATTTTCAGCGTCAGCAATTAGCCTTTGATTTACAACCTAATCCCAACAGCAATCCAAATACACTAGAGTTATATTTAGGCGAAGAACCCCTAAAAGTTATCTTGGAAGGTTATAAGTTACCAGGAATAAAACTACCAAATGAATTTGATGAGCAAGCACCACTAGAATTTATCGTCAATCCCAATAACAAAGAATTCCTGTTACAAATCCAAAACAATACTAGTATTCATATCACATTAAACAAATCTCCTAAAGATAACATTCCCCAATGGTTTAGAGGAAAGCTAGATACCAAAGATGTCAAATTTTTATATGTAGATAGAAACGCCAATGATAGCCGAGAAGATTTATATATTTCCGCCATTGTAGAAGGCAAAATCCGCATGGCAGGACAAGAACAAGAAATTAAACAAAATCAATTCCTCATGGGCGAAAACCCAAATAAACCGCTAAACATTCAACTTATTCGCCATCTGCAAATTATCCCCAACAAAGGCATAGAAGCCCGCTTTTCTGGCAGAACTACAAAAATTCAAATCGGACTAGACCAAGATTTTCCCGTATCTAAAATCCAAGGTAGTTGGTTAGATGGCGTTTTACCGCGTGATGCCATTATTGCTTTGTTCTCTGCTGGTGCAGCCACAGTTGCTAACCTTTTAGCTTGGTTATTTAGTAACGCTTCTAACTCTGGTTCAAACAACAATCAACCTTAAATCACCGTCAATTCAACAAGTGTTTTTTGACTTCACTCCAACCCCTCGGCGACACGGAGAAGGGCTAAACTATCAACCACGCTTTATTTCCGAAAACGCTGCGGCTGCTTGTGAAGTATGTAATTATTAAAATACATTCCTTGGAAAACTACGGTAAAAGCTTATGTAGTCCTTCAGTCTCAATCAAATTCATTTCACTGGCGAATGGTAGAAATCATCTACTTATTCGAGAAAATTCGCCACGCAGTTATTTGATTGCAGTCACCAAGGTAAAAAGTCATGGAAAAAATTTATAAATATCCGCGTACCCATCACATCGAGGGTTCGCGGTTGCAGCCTGGGGATGAAGATTTAGACAGCGTTCCCTTTAGTGCAATTAAAAATCAGTATGTAGTCGTGGAAGAAAAAGTTGATGGCGCAAACGCCGCTATTAGCTTTACCTACGACAGACAACTCAAATTGCAAAGCCGTGGACATTATTTAACAGGTGGTGCGAGAGAAAAGCATTTTAACTTATTTAAACAGTGGGCGCATACTCACGCCACCGCATTTTGGCAAGTGTTGGGGAGTCGGTTCATTTTATTTGGTGAATGGCTTTATGCCAAGCACACCGTTTTTTATGATGCTTTACCCCATTACTTCCTAGAATACGATGTGCTGGATTTAGAACAGCAAGTTTTTCTCAGCACCAAAAACCGCCAGCAGTTACTTGCAGATTTACCTTTGGTTTCTGTACCTGTGTTGTTTGCTGGTGAACTGAAATCTTATCAACAACTCATCGCACTGCTGCAAAAGTCCCATTATCAAACCCCCGCACATTTGCAGCGTTTCCAACAAATTTGTCTAGAACAAGGCTTAGATGTCGAACGTTCCCTCAAACAAACTGACCAAAGTGCTTTGATGGAAGGTTTATACATTAAAGTCGAGCCACAAGCAACGGTGACAGCCCGTTATAAATATGTGCGTTCCAGCTTTTTAACCACCATTCAGCAGTCCGATGGACATTGGCTAAACCGCCCAATAATTCCAAATCAACTGCATCCTGATGCAGATTTGTTTAGCTAACAAGATCCCCGACTTCTTCAAGAAGTCGGGGATCTAAAGCCTACTAATTTTTACAGGTATTTAATTATGATTCAAGATTGGACGTTTCCTAATTGTCCTAATGAAGACGACTGGACAATTAACTGGTCAGCGTTAGAAGCAAAATTTGATTGGTTGCGATCGCTTGCTGATTGTCCCCAAGACCCACGTTATCATGCTGAGGGGAATGTTCTCATTCACACCAAACTTGTATGTGAGGCATTAGTAGCTTTACCCCAATGGCGAACATTACCACCTAAAGAACGTTCCGTATTATTCGCCGCAGCTTTATTACATGATGTCGCCAAACCAGCCGCCACTCAAATAGCAACAGATGGCGCGGTTTCTTCTAAAGGTCATGTCCTGCAAGGGGCGAAAATGGCACAGGAAATTCTCTGGGATTTAAACGTACCATTTGCAGAACGAGAAGCGGTTGTGGCTTTGGTGAAATATGGCAGTTTACCTTTGTGGTTTTGGGATAAACTAAACCCCGAACGGGCGGTAATTAAAGCCAGTCAAATCATTCGTTGCGATATGCTGGGTTTACTCGCCGAAGCAGATGTGCGCGGACGTTACTGCAACGACCAAGCCCAATTGTTAGAGCGCATTGAGTTTTTCCGCGAATTTTGCCAAGAAAACCAATGTTTTGACCAACCGCGTGCATTTCCCTCAGTCTACAGTCGGTTTGTGTATTTTCAAAAAGAAAATGGCAACCCAGACTATGCAGCTTATGATGATACGCGCTTTGGGGTAGTGATGATGTCTGGTTTACCGGGTGCAGGGAAAGATACTTGGATAAAAGCCAATCTGAGTGACTGGCGGGTAATTTCGTTAGACGCACTGCGAAAGCAAATGAATATCAGCCCAGAAGACGACCAAGGTGCAGTCATAAATGCAGCCAAAACCATAGCCAAAGAATATATGCGCGATGGACAATGTTTTGTTTGGAATGCAACTAACATTAGTCGGCAATTACGAGGGATGTTAACTCGTTTATTTACTAATTATCAAGCCAACATTCGCATTGTTTATTTAGAAGCACCTTGGGATGAATTGTTAGGGAGAAATTGCGATCGCCCTAATCATGCTAAACTTCCCGAAAAGGTGCTGCATAAATTAAAGCAGCGTCTAGAAGTTCCAGATATTACCGAAGCACACACGATAGATTGGCTAGTGCGGTGAGTATGTTGGAGTGAGATCGCCTTTAATGATGATGTAGTTGAAGTGCGATCGCATCATATTAAAAAGGCGCTCCCCATCAGGAGAGCGCCTTTGATTAATTAATTATTGCTTACTTCTATCTGAGCAAATTAGCCATTGATAGCAGGAGCAGAGATTGCAACAGGAGCAACTTCACCAGCAGCCAAATCTAAGGGGAAGTTGTGAGCATTGCGCTCGTGCATGACTTCCATACCCAAGTTAGCGCGGTTGATGATGTCAGCCCAAGTGTTGATGACGCGACCTTGAGAGTCAATCACTGATTGGTTGAAGTTGAAACCGTTGAGGTTGAACGCCATTGTGCTTACGCCCAACGCTGTGAACCAGATTCCGATTACAGGCCATGCAGCTAGGAAGAAGTGCAAGGAACGGCTGTTGTTGAAGGACGCGTATTGGAAGATTAAGCGACCGAAGTAACCGTGTGCTGCAACGATGTTGTAGGTTTCTTCTTCTTGACCGAACTTGTAACCGTAGTTTTGGGATTCGTTCTCGGTTGTTTCACGAACTAAGGAGGAAGTTACCAAGGAACCGTGCATTGCAGAGAACAAGCTACCACCGAATACACCAGCCACACCAAGCATGTGGAAGGGGTGCATCAGGATGTTGTGTTCTGCTTGGAACACGATCATGAAGTTGAAGGTACCAGAGATACCTAAAGGCATACCATCAGAGAAGGAACCTTGTCCGATGGGGTAAATCAAGAATACTGCGGTAGCAGCCGCTACGGGAGCGGAGAATGCTAGGCAGATCCAAGGACGCATTCCCAAGCGGTAGGATAATTCCCACTCACGTCCTAAGTAGCAGAATACGCCAATCAGGAAGTGGAATATTACCAATTGGTATGGGCCACCGTTGTACAACCACTCATCAAGAGATGCTGCTTCCCAAATTGGGTAGAAGTGTAATCCAATTGCGTTGGAGGAAGGAACAACTGCACCGGAGATGATGTTGTTTCCGTAGAGTAAGGAACCTGCAACAGGCTCACGGATACCATCGATGTCTACTGGAGGTGCGGCGATGAAGGCGATTACGAAGCAGGTGGTTGCAGCTAGCAAGGTGGGGATCATTAGTACGCCGAACCAACCAATATATAGGCGGTTGTTGGTGCTGGTGATCCAGTTGCAGAACTGCTCCCAGACGTTGGCGCTTTTGCGCTGTTGTAAGGTTGCTGTCATGTCTTTATGATTGCTTTTGCGTTGTTTACGCAGGAATAATTACTTATGATGGTTTTATCTTAGAGAATTTGTAACGGTTTGTAAAGAAGTCTGATGAAAGGCTTTCTTAACACTTTTATAAATGCAGCTTATATATTGATGAGGAGTACAGGAGTAAGGCTTGATTCCATTCCTCTTCAGTATCTATGACAAGAAATTTTCAAAAACTGAGTAATACTCAGTCTCGAACAAAGAAATACAGTGTGTTTGAAGTGCGATCGCACTGTCATTCCTTATAATGAAAACTAAACCCAAGTCAGAGGCGATATGCTTTTAAAACTGCAACAAATTATCGTCAAACCGGGACACCAAATGTTGCTGAAAGATATTAGTTGGCAGCAACTAGAAAATATTTTAGAAGAAATGGGAGATAAACGTGCCGCGCGTATCTCTTATAGTAATGGTTGGTTAGAAATTATGGTTCCTCTACCTGAGCATGAAAAAGATAAAGAGTTAATTGGTGATTTAGTCAAGATTTTATTAGAAAAACTTCAAATTGATTTTGAACCATTTGGCTCTTCAACATTGAAAAATGAGCGAATGCGGCAAGCAGTAGAACCAGATACATCCTTTTACATTCAAAATCATGCTGCTGTGATTGGTAAAAATAGAATTGATTTAAATATAGACCCACCACCAGATTTAGCAATTGAAGTTGATATCACATCCCGGACTCGATTTAATAACTATGAAATTTTAGGAGTTCCTGAACTTTGGCGATATACAAAACAAGGTTTAGAAATTTTTGTACTCCAAGATGGTAAATATATTCAATCTCAATCTAGTCCTAACTTTTTTAATATACCGATTATTGAATTAGTTAATGAGTATGTTCAGCAGTGTTTGACTAGCGGCAGAAGTCAAGCTATGCGTAATTTTAGAAAATGGATTGAAAATAATTTGTAAACATAGATAATGTGGGCAAATATAATAACATTTTAGGATTGGTTAGTAAAGGCGATCGCTCCAAGAGAAATAATATTATAACCAGGACTTACGCAACTGTTACAGAAAGTATACAACTTTAGTTCTAAGCGGGATACAAATTTTTATCTTGTGTTTACATTATAGGAGAGTATATAAGTGATCACACGGTTGGCTTCTGTTGCCAAATAAACTACTTTTTAGAAAGTGGCAAAAATATTAGTCGTATAAATTCAGGATATTTTTAAGAGGAAAAAATCTATATGTCTAGTAAGCATACCAGTGAAATTATTGCATCGCAAACTGGACTCTCATCATCAAAAATAGCGTTGGAAGCATTTGAACGTCATATAGAAAAAAAAGCTCAATGAGACAACGGAAAATAAAACACAAGCGACAAACTCAAAGTCTGATGTCAATTCCAATAAGTTCAAATCCTTCTAAAATTCTCCGTTTGTTTGCTGACTTGCAGGATCGTTTATACGAACATCACACAGTCAAGAATGCAATTACTCAAATATGTAACCATACAAAAGACCAGAACATTATTAAAACTTGTCAAACTATTGCTGATATTCTAGATATAGAATTGAATTTTAACTTTAACAATGTTCACACTGCTGTACATTTCCAAGCAGTTCAGCAATTACACAACCATCAGAATCATGTAATTAATAAATACCAAGAAATTCAAAATAATATAAATAATTACAATCCAAAATGGACAGCCCCTTTGCTTGAAATCATAGATACTCAAATAGCCAGATTGTCACAGCTAATAATACTTCTAGATAGAGAGCCTGATATTTGTGATAACAAAGGTAATATAATACGTCCTAATGATTTAGTTATATACCCTTGTAAAGATGAAAATGATAGGGATTATGAGCATTATGGTATTGTCAGGGCTACTGCTAATGGTTACAGAGTTGCACACTTTTTTACTGGTAAAACAGTAAAACCAGAAGGTAAAATTGTAAGTGTGGGAATTGGATATATTCATTTTGCCCACTATTCACCAGAATGGTTATTTAAAGAACGTCCTGAACAAGAAAATCCTCAAAACGCTTCAGACCTTCAAACGGAAATGCGTATTCAAGCATCACGAGAAAAAATACTTAATTCACAAGATCCTCTTTGGAACTTATTAAATTATAACTGCGAACATTGGGCTAGAGAAATGGTATATGGCGAAGCGAAATCTACTCAGATTTTAGATAGAAGAAATAATAAATAAATCGAGAAAATTTCATAGGACTTGTGCAGAACACATCTCAAACTCTCATTTCTCCGTGATGCGCCAGATGCTACTCTGCGAGAAGCCGCGCAAAGCGCGTCTACAAGTCGGCAAAGCCGCCCAACGCACTGGCTTCTCTGTGTCTCTGTTGTACCCTGCGGGAAGCAGCTTACGCGTCTACGATTTCCTGTAGTTAAAATAACAAAAGTAGAGACAAGCGATCGCTCTGAGTCTAACTACAGCAAAATAGACAATAGACGAATATCTATGATGAGTACATGAACTCAGCGAGGGTGTGATTAACAATTCCGCCAACCATCAACAAGATAGTTTGCCATCTTTAGATGCTGCTAGTATTAAGCGGGTAAAAGAAGGAGTAGCAGCAGCAAGCGATCGCGCGGTGCGTTATACAATCGAACAGGCACTAAATCGCCTAGAAGCCATTAACCAAGGACAGACAGAACATCAGATTAATGGTAGTGTACGCAGGTTTGTTTTGCGATCGCTCATTCATACTTTATTCCGCGTCCGGGTAGAAAATCTCGAAAACTTACCGCAGACACCAGCCATTCTCGCAGCTAACCATCTCCATCACATCGACCCCTTGTTATTATTGGCAGAACTTCCCAGCCAACCTTATTACTATATTTTGGGGGATGCTCGTACCCTTTATAACAAGTTTTGGAAACGCTTCATTTTAAATTTTGCTGGCGGTGTCATTCCTTTAGCGCGGTTGTGGAAAGAAGAAGTGGCTGTCATGGAAGCAGCCAAAGCCGGAAGACAAGATTTAGCCGAACTCGCCGCCGCCATTGCCCAAAATGTGCCTACTGGTGGCGATATACAGACATTACGCCAAATAGACCGCATTGTTCTGGGAATTTTAGCCCACGGGGACGGTATGATTCTATTTCCTGAAGGAAGACTAGGAAGCACTGAGGGTAAATTGCATCTTCCTCTGAAGCGAGGAACAGTGATATATGCTTTACGTGCTGGTGTACCAATAATCCCAGTGGCTTTAATTGGGACGCATGATCTCTATTTAAGAAAAGAGTTAATTATTCGCTTTGGTGAACCGTTACATTTTTCTCCAAATGCGAAAACTACTCGACAAGAAGTAGAAACTGCTCTAGAAATTTTGCAACAGCGAATGATAGCTCTACTGCCATCGAATTATCAAGAACCAAAGGGAATAAAAATTTTGCGTTACTTTCTCAACCATATATTTTGGTGAACACACTAGCTTTTACAGCTTTTAAAGGTTGATACTTGCAATCAAAAACAAAGAAACATCCTCCTTAATATAGATAATTTTTGTTAAGAAACTTGGAAGTTTACTAAAATTTTTATCTACAACATAATTTTTCACAATAGAAAAACCTCTAGTATAAAGCAGCAAATAATAATACAATGAAATGTTATCAGCCGCTTGTAGCAAATAGTACTTCATTAACTTAAATATGGCGGTTATTAGGTGAAGTAAACCGAAAGGTTTAAGCCTTTCCTATAACTTTTCGGTTTACTTTGCCAAACAAACGTGGCGAACTATTAGGTATCAAAAAATAATGTTTAAACGTCGCACACTACTAACTTGTTTAGCTGCGCTCGGCTTCACTTTGGCCGTTAGCACAAAAGTTTATGGACAATCTGCTAGCGGCCCAGACGCTTGGCAGACAGTATATGATGATGCTGTTGCAGGAGCAACCACAATAATTGATGTTCCACTATTAGGCCCTTTATTATCGCTGATTCTGCAAATAGTCTACGGCTTGGCGGGTTTTTGGGGTGGTTAACCCTGTGTATTTCCCTTAAAAAGTCAAAAATAGAGGCTTTTGCAGTCTAATTTTTGGTAATTTCTGAGACTGCTTAGACGCTCTTGGTCTTATCGCCAGACACAGCCTCACTATATCTTCAATGCCATTTTTCCAAACGATACAAAAATGGAGTCAAGGCGCATAGATTTGCGTTTTGTCCGGTCATTTATGCGTATCAGTTTTTACGAGAAATGGTATAAATCATCAACGCAAATTTTTTGTAGCCAAATATCCCCAAACCGTGAGGAGCTTTCTATGTTCAAACCTCGCGCAATTTTTCGCGCCTTAAATGCAATTGTCCTAGCTTTTGTCATAGGTATCCAGATACATCCACAACCCGCATTTGCTTCTGGCGGGACTTGTAATCCAACAGTAGCTAACCTACCTGTATGTCCTAGTACAGCACCTTCAACATCAGCTAGTTTTATTGACCCAACTGCAACAGTTACCAATCCTACAAATATTACCTTGGGCGAAAAAGTTTACATCGCTCCATTTGCTAAGTTAAACGCGACTAATGCACCTATTAGTATTGCAGCAGATTCCAACGTTCAAGACCAAGTGAATATTACAGCTTCGGGAACGGGAGTGGATATAGGGCCGCGCGTAATTATGGCTCACATGGCCACTATCAAAGGTGCAGCCAAAATCGGTACTCAAGGCTCAACCGGGCCTTTTACTGACCCAGTTAGCAATACTCAATTTAGCAACACTGTTCCAGAGACATTTCTCGCCTTCAACTGTGAAATCGATGGTGCAACTGTAGAAAGAAACACAGTGGTTAACTTTCTAGCACGGGTCGGCCCTGGTGTCACCTTACCTGCTGGTAAAGTTGTTTTGCCTGGGAAAAACGTTACTACTAACCTAGAAGCTACTAGCGGCGCTTTGGGGAAAGTAGCAAGCCTGACACAAGCCGACGTTGCATTAATGGAAGGCATTATTGAAGTTAATGAAGCATTTGCTGAAGGTTACACCAACTTAGCTAGAGCAGATTTGACAAACGTAACAGGTATAAATTACGCCCCAGCTACCTCATTTAACTCTGGAGGTCTGCCACAGTTAGGTGGAGTTTCGACTCGCGATCCGAATTTTCGTAACCGCATCATCGGCAATATTGTTTTAGAAGATTCTTTATTAGGTATCAACTTCAAAACAGGCAATAGAATTTCTCTGCGTGCTGATGAGGGTGAGCCTTTTAATGTTGGACAAATTGCTGGTATGGCCAACGATGTTGTCTTTCACGCTTTAGAAACCACTAGCTTGACTGTTGGTGATTTCGTTGGTTATGGGCCTCGCGCTTTGGTTCATGGTGGCCGTCAGGTTGTTAATGGTGCTGCTAATGGCCCAGAAACCAGCATAGGTGATTTTGTCGGACTAGGGCCAAACTCTGTTATATTCCGTTCAGTTATTGGCAATAAATCAGCCGTTGGGCAAAGAAGCGCAGTTTTCAATTCTACACTACCTTCTAGAACCTATATCCGTTCTAGAGTGATTTATGCCGATAACGGCAGCCTGATTTCACGTGTGGAGTGGTAATCAATTTTGCATAATTATGAATCTGAACATCTTGCCAGCAATGCGGTTAAAATGCCTAAGATTGATTCTGCTGTTCACTTTGATATTTGGACTGATACTAAGTTTTGATGACAGTTCATCCATAGCTGCACAAACAGACATATCCTCTAATCAGCCCCAGGTGATACAACCTCCTATTACCGGACTTGTTTCTACATTGTCGGATGAAGTTGAGGAATTACCACAAGAGTTAATTCGCTGGTCAACTTACTGGCAAATGTGCTGGGAAACTTATCCCGAAGCACAGGAATATGAACTACAAAAAGTGCTTGTAGAAGCAAATCGCCAAAATTGCAACGTCAAAGCGATCGCTGTTTTCGTATCCAAGCTGCATCTAACGAAAACCAAAAATCACAGGGATTACTCAACCGTGAACTAATCTTATTAATGCACAAAATTCAGCTTGGTTATCGAGTACGAGCAGTTTTAGATCATAATCGCGTTAGCGAATGGTCTCCAGTCATGGCAGTCGGCGCAACTACAGCCACTAAATCGAATGGAACTCAAATCAGCGTGACTCCTTGAGATTACTCGCAAGACTTATGCACAAATTTATTTTTTGAGAATGGGTTTAAGGGTGAAATCAAGTTAAAAGTCAAAAGTTAAAAGTCAAAATTAACATCTTTTGAATTTTGAATTCACTGTAGGGGTATGGTGTATAAGGGTTTTGAACACCTAAACACCCATACCTCTTCACTATCATTGGTCAAAAAAATGAATTCTGTGTGATAAATATCATTTTTCTAAAAAGTTAGTAATTTTAAAATTTGATGTTCCTTCCCAGCAATGATTTAAACAAGCATTTACCTGGGCATCTGCTGTATCTGTAGATTCTTTAGAAGCATTTAACTGTACGGCTGTCACAATATACTCAAAAATAATTACAAATTGTTTTTGTGCTGAAATTCTCTCCACTACAATAGTTTCACCAACTTTGGGAATTTGCGGCAAATTCACTACAAAGGTTTCAATTTTTGGTTTATCTAAGAGATTTTTGAAATTAAAGTATTTACAGTAAACAAGAACTTTCACGATAGTTAATGGTTATTGGTTACGTTTTATCCTGCTTGCTGAGTGACTATTTACGTCGCCATAGCCTTTGTAATAAATTAACACCTTTTACCAATATTTCTTCTAACCACAGCATAGTGCGATCGAGCAATTTTAAAATTTTCTCTAGTAAGTGCTGCTCATATTCTATGGAATTAGCTTTAACTTCTATCCAATCTGGCTGAATTTCGACTTGATGATTGTGGTTTGGCTTGGGGATAATGTCTCCTACATCACTTTCATGCGCTGGGAGATTAGCTAGTTTTTTTGATAATTTTTTATTAGTTTTCTTGAGTCCAGGTTTTGATTGTGCAACTGGTGTAACTGACAAACCAGAATTAATTGACGGCGTATTTTGTTGGTTATTAACTAATTCAGAATTACCAAATAAATCGCCCCATTTTAACCAAGGCTCTGCGGCTGTGTTTTGATTTAATAGCTTACGTTTTCTAGAACGAAATTGGTATTTTTTTTGCAGGTAACGATTGCCTATTAGAATTGGCAGCATCAAGTTTTTTATCTTTACCAACACCAAAAAAATAATTGATGGCAGCTTCAATTAAAGCTTGAACATTCAGTGTTTGTGGTTCCAAGGTGTCAGATGAAACGGTGACATTTCCTGGTGCAGCAAACTCATCTTGACCGTAGAGAAATATATTGAATTTTGTGCGAGTAACTTGGATGAGTTCTTGGCTATTTTGTTGTACTGGTACTACAGTATTTTTTTCTAATTTAGCTATGACTTTATCCAGAATATCGATGATTTTGCTAGTATTGAGGATTTCAGGTGATATAACTGCTGTTAATGCAGGTAATTTAGCGGGAGTTTCACCAGTTAGCTTGGCTAAAATACGATGAATTTCTGGTAATAAATCTGTCTGATGTGCTGGTAATGCTAATTGTTGATAATGCCAGTAACGGGCAACTTCACTAATAATTTTGTCTAAGATTTTGGTTTGTTGTTGCGGTGTTAAAATATCGAGAATTTCATTATTTGTAGACACTAACACTAACTTACGCTGTTCTAGTGTTGTGGCGATTCCTTGGACTTTGGGTAAATAACGCTGAAGCACATCTTTTTGTTGAGATGGGGTGAGATGGCTAGAGGAATTGTCTGAAATCGTTAAGGATTGGGTGAGAGCAAGGTTATTTGTTTTACTATGTTGAAACAGTTTCTGCCACCAAGCGCCTATGATGTGAAAACTTGGTGATGTTTTGACAGATGTTTCCTCAGATGGAAGCTTTTGGACTGCTTCTAAGACAACCTGAATAGGCGTATCCGCAGTTGGGGGAGTTTCGTGGCGATCGCAATCATTTGGTGCTAACTTGAGCCTAGATTGTGGTTCTTTGCTATACAGCGTTTTCACCTTTGACTCGGCTGACTGCAACACCAGATACAACGGGTACAGTAATGCTTCTACACCCCACTTAGTAGCAACTTGCACTTGTCTGAAGGTTTGTTCACATCGTTGTGTCAACCGCCGAGATTGCTGGTGGACAAAGTTAAAGAGTCTGCTTTGATAACGCCCAGAAGAACCAGATGACATGGTAGTAATTTATGAGTTCAAGTTTTGTTTAGTTGTGAGACTCCCACCAAAAAATAGATAACGACAAACAGTAAATCGTTGTAAGTGCCATCATCTTAGCGAAAATATGACCCCTCCTGTATCTCAATCTCAGACAAATTTAATCTCCAAGACTATTGAGCAATTGCGCTCTTTTTGTCAAGTCAATCTTCAGTCTACTTGGCTATACCAAGAATGTGACCGGAGTATTACGGATGTTGTTACATCTAATTTGTCTGATTGGCAACCTGTAGAGTTAAATGCTAAAGGACATATCGCTTGGAAAGGCGGGAAACAAGTTTTATGGCTGGTACAGAAACTATTGGTTCCCCAAGATTTACAGGGTTATCCTTTAACGGGGTTATCTTTGCGCTTGGCTTTGATTTGGTGGGCTGATGCGGCGGAGGTTTATGTCAATGGAGAATTAGTCCAAGCCGGAGATTTGTTTGATTTTTACCCCAGAGTCTTGCTGAGTCAAAGTGTGTCTGCTGGGGATGAGTTTATTGTAGCTTTGCGCTTGGTTAGTCCGGGACATGATCAGGGGGCTTTGATGCGATCGCACCTAATCTACGAGTCTACAGATTACAATCATCCTGACCCCGGTTTTGTGGCTGATGAGTTGGCGGTGACGCAGTTGTATTTGGAAAGGTTTGCGCCGGAAAAGTTGGATGAGTTGGCGGTGGAGATAGAAAGAACGAACCGCAAAGACGCAGAGGACGCAGAGAGAGTTCGTCAAATTCTGCTTCATCTGCGTCCATCCGCGTCCATCGGCGGTTCAAAATTCAAAATTAATCTACTCGGTCACGCCCATTTAGATTTAGCATGGCTATGGCCTGTCAGCGAAACTTGGAACGCCACCCAAAATACTTTTGAGTCGGTTCTGAAATTACAAAAAGATTTTCCTGAATTAATTTTCTGTCATTCCACGCCCGCCCTTTATGCTTGGGTGGAAGAACATCGACCAGATTTATTTGCAGCTATTCAAGAAGCTGTGGCGGTTGGAAAGTGGGAAATTATTGGCGCGACTTGGGTGGAACCAGAATTAAATTTGATTAGTGGTGAATCGATAGTTCGTCAGTTATTGTATGGTCAGCGATATTATCAAGAACAATTCGGTAAGATTTCGCCGATAGTTTGGGTTCCTGATAGCTTTGGTTTTTGTGCAACTTTACCGCAGTTTTTTGTGAATGCAGGTGTGGAATATTTTGTCACTCAAAAATTGCGATGGAATGATACTACTAAATTTGATTATGGAGCTTTTTTGGTGGCGATCGCCAGACGGTAGTCAAGTATTTAGTTTGATGTCTGCACCCATCGGTGAAGGTATTGACCCCGTTAAAATGGCAGCCTATACCCTGGAATGGCAAGACCAAACCAATTTAACAGAGTCACTCTGGCTTCCTGGTGTGGGCGACCACGGCGGCGGCCCTACCCGTGATATGTTGGAAATTGCCCAACGCTGGCAACATTCGCCGGTATTTCCAGAATTAGAATTTACAACCGCCGAAAAGTATTTACAAGAAATTAGCCAAGCAGACTTCCCCACCTGGGATGACGAACTTTATCTAGAATTTCATCGCGGCTGTTATACTACTCACGCTGATCAAAAGCGGTGGAATCGACGGGGTGAAAATTTACTTTATCAAGCAGAACTGTTTGCGACTTTAGCAAGTATTACCTGTGGCGCGAAATATCCCAAAGCAGAAATAGAAAATGCTTGGAAGCAAGTTTTATTTAACCAATTTCACGATATTTTACCTGGTTCTTCCATTACCCAAGTTTATACTGATGCTTTGCCAGAGTGGCAGCAAGTGGAACAAGTGGGGACAAGAATATTAGCAGAGTCGATGCAGGCGATCGCATCTCACTTTACCCTACCCGAACCACCAGAACCAAATAGTTTACCAATATTTGTATTTAATGCGCTCAACTGGCAGCGTTCTGAAGTAGTTGCCGTTAGCTTACCCCCAACTCACCCAGAATGGCAAATCTACGATGTCGCTGGAAACCAACTCATTTCGCAATTCACCCAACCAGCAACATTACTATTTTTAGCAGCTGATATCCCACCTGTTGGTTATCGTCTATTTTGGCTAGTTCCCACATCCCAAATTCCCAGTAACTCATCATCTCTTATCCCTGAGTTTGTCCTCGAAAATCAATTCTTACGGATATTTATTGACCCAGATACAGGTGACTTATATAGCGTTTTTGATAAAACTCATCAACGCGAAGTCTTAAGCGGTGCAGGAAATCAATTACAAGCCTTTAAAGATAGCGGTCAATATTGGGATGCTTGGAATATTGACCCCAATTATGCAGAACATCCCTTACCAGCCACCAGCCTCAAATCAATTCAGATATTAGAACAAGGGCCGATACAACATCGTTTGCGCGTCGTGCGTCAATTAGGCGAATCGGAATTTTGTCAAGATTACATTTTACAAGCAGGTTCACCCATCTTAAAAATTGTCACCACAGTTAATTGGCACGAAAATCAAGTCTTCGTCAAAGCTGCATTTCCCTTAAATGTCGAAGCAGACTTCGCTACCTATGAAATACCTTGCGGTGCTATTCGTCGCCCCACCAAACCCCAAACCCCCGCAGAAAAAGCCAAATGGGAAGTTCCGCCTTGCGTTGGGCTGATTTAACCGGAGAATCAGAACTCGGTATTTACGGTGTTAGTTTGCTCAATGATTGTAAATATGGCTACGATGCCCAACCAAATCAACTACGCCTATCTTTATTACGCAGCCCTAACTGGCCAGACCCAGAAGCTGACCGAGGCTTTCACCAATTTACCTACGCCTTGTATCCCCACGCAGGTACTTGGCAATCAGCCCAGACAGTACAACGCGGCTACGAACTCAACATTCCCTTACAAGTTTTTTGCACTCAGCACTCAGCACTCAGCGAGAAGTTGCGTGCGGGGGTTCCCCCCGTTGAGCAAACTTCGGTGACTCAGAACTCAGCACTTAGCACTCCCGACCGAAAGAGTTTCTTAAATCTAACTTCTCAAAATTTAATCTTAATGGCCTTAAAGCCAGCAGAAGATAATCCCCAGGAGTTGATTTTGCGATGCTACGAATCTCAAGGAGAAATAGCTGAGTTGTATTTACAGAGTGATTTAGGGCTAAGTTTGGGAGAAACAGTAGATTTATTAGAACGACACCAAGATATCACTGAATTTTATAGCAATCAGCAGTTACTTATCATACAGCCTTGGAAAATTACCACCGTCAAACTGATACAACAGCCAGAGTAACTTTTTATAGCAGGAGGCAGAAGGCAGAAGGCAGGAGCAAAAGTCTTACTATTACTGGCATTAAAGCTTTCAAATTGTCCTAACATATCTGACTACTTGCTCATAGATAGGAGAAGGAGATAGCTAGACAGACTTCTGCCCTCGCTTGGTGAGCGTAGCCGAACCAATGCCTTCTATCTCCTGCCTCCTGCCCCCTGCCATCTGCCTCCTGCCTTCTAATCTTCGTGATCATCGAAGGGATCTGCTAACTCCTTGCTTGGTGGGCCAAACGAGGTATAAATTCCATACGCAGTAACGGCTACAAGTATCGCGCCTACAGAAATGCTAAGAACTATTGCGGGTTCCATAAAATATAGATTGATTATGAGTGCTATTCTTATAGAATATTACAGAAGATTAAAAAAAGCTTTGGCAACTAATCTTAGGTGAACTATGGCACAACGGACTAGGTTGGGAGATATCCTGAGACCTTTAAATTCTGAGTATGGTAAAGTGGCTCCCGGCTGGGGAACTACCCCTGTAATGGCTGTATTTATGGGGCTGTTTTTCGTGTTTTTGCTGATAATTCTGCAACTTTACAATAAATCCATCGCAATTCAGGATGTGTTGGTTGATTGGCGCAGCTTAGGCGGCTAATTTAACAGCGCAATCAAGCTTGCGTATTCAGCGAACTTACACCCGGCTCGTCCGGGTTTTTTTGTAAGTTATAGACTTGAAAGGTGAGTCTGAAACAAGTCACCATAGTAATTGATAGGGAAAGTTTTGATTTTAACTTCCCACTCTCCTAATTTTGTTTGTCTGTATACTTATAGGTAGGAGCGATCGCGTGAATATATTTGGTATTGGTCTGCCAGAAATGGCTGTAATTATGATAGTGGCACTGTTAATCTTTGGCCCGAAGAAACTCCCAGAGATTGGCCGCAGTGTCGGGAAAGCAATTCGCGGTTTCCAAGAAGCTTCTAATGAATTTCAAAACGAATTTAAACGCGAAGCAGAACAAATCGAACAAGCTGTGAAAACTACTGCTGAAATCGAACCCAAACAAATAGAAGCTGCTCAACCACAGCATGATACAGTTAATTCTTCTCAAAATAGCTAATCAAGTGCTGAGTGCTGAGTAAAAAACTAGCTTCTAGTCCCTTAAGAAAAATAGTCTCTAATCTCTAGCCTCTAATCTCTTAACATAGTTCTGCGAATCGATTGATTGTAAGTGAAATGACAGAAGCTGTAACACCACCAGCTTTGGTAATTCCCCAACTAATTGTGGGGTTGGGGAATCCAGAGCCGAAATATGAACAAACACGCCATAATATTGGCTTTGCTGCTGTTGATGCGCTTGCTCGTGCTTGGCAAATTTCTTTAGCGGAAAATCGCAAGTTTCAAGGGGAGTATGGCGAAGGAATGGCATTTGCTGGAAGCAAAATCCGCTTGCTGAAGCCATTGACTTACATGAATCGCTCAGGACAATCAATCCAAGCTGTTACAAGTTGGTATAAATTGCCGCCAGAATCTGTATTAATCATTTATGATGATATGGATTTACCCCTGGGAAAAACCCGCCTGCGTCTTTCTGGTTCTGCGGGTGGGCATAATGGAATGAAAAGTGCGATCGCTCATCTTAGCACCCAAAACTTTCCACGTTTACGCATCGGTATCGGCAAACCAAAAGATGCAGCTAACACCGATAACTCCGAAACAGTCTCTCACGTACTAGGAAAATTTTCTACCACCGAAACTAAATTGATGTCTGCTGTACTTGAATTTGTCATCGAGTGCGTAGAAATGAGCCTAAAACAAGGAGTTGAAAAAGCTATGAATCGTTGTAACAGTCGTAACGTGGCGAATAATGAGTAGTCATTTGTCATTTGTCATTTGTTATTTATTTCCTTCCTTGTCTCCCCTGTCTCCCCTCTCTACCTTGTCCCCCCTTACACCCTCACACTCTTACACCCTCATACAAAGCAATATACCCAAGCCCTAGTCAGGCATGGGTAAATCTTGCTAAATCTCATCTGAGTACTCTGGCAAAGTGCTGTTGCTAACTGAGATTGATTTCTTGAAGCAAAGCCAGTACCAAACCATCCATATTTATTTAAAACGGCGCTTGCGTCTTGCTGCTACAGCTTTACGTTTGCGCTTTTCTAATGGTGTTTCAAAGTGCCGATGATATTTTACGTCGGCAAGTATACCAGCCTTGGATACTTGACGCTTAAATCGACGTAATGCTGAATCTATTCCTTCGTTTTCGCCTAGAACCACTTGGGTCATTCTGTTTCCTCGTTATGGATAATTCCCATTGTAATAGTAGCCTCCGACTTAGCCAAACACCGCCAGCTTACGTTCAAACATAGTAGTTTTGGTAAGCGCACTGCGTACAGCAACAGAAATACTATTTATAATGACAAATTAGTATTATATGACTTAGTTACAAAAGTTAGTGATTGATGTAGATTCTAAATAGACGCTGTGTTGCGTAAATGTCATCATTAATACTGCTTAAAAGTTAATTCTGCCTTGACTTAATAATTTATATCCGGTAGCTAATGCAGTAAACGCCACACAAAAACTCCATAAACTAGTCGGTCTTAAAATAACTCCACCACTTAAAAAAACTAGCACTATTCCCAGCCCCAGTAATATCCAACCAAAATTACCCGTTTGTCTAGGAAAGAAAACTAGTGAAAAGATGCCAGCCATGATTGCTAGAACTGAACCAGTAGCAGGGACACCCCGATAGAAAAATGAATAGTATCTACTAACAAATATGATGTTTTGACCGAAAAAATATAAACCTAAAAAGAATAAAATTAAGCCTATCAGTTTGATAAAAAGCCTACCCATAATTATTGGATTCGTCTTGGCTAAATCTAAAGTTTGTGTGGCTTTATTATATTTGGTCTATTAATGAAAAACTATAGATTCATGTAAAAAATTATCTAAAATTTATGTGAGGTATAGCAAATATACGTAGAATATCATTATATTTGACTTTATAATAAACCTCTTAAACTTCCAGACTGGGGCTATACAAACAAAGCCTGGGAAAGCAGGCTAATTATTGATATATTCTCTCCTGTCTTCCTTGTCTCCCCACTCCCTACACAGATAATCTCAAAAATCAAAGCAGATAACTACTCAGCATTCGCAACAATAGACAAGGCTAGTTGATAGACTTCGCGGCGGGAAAGTGGGGTGAATTTGGCTAGTTGACGACTGGCTTGAGAACGGGATATTCCTTGACTCATTAACTGTTGTAGTTCGGCTTTGAGTTGTGTCTCATTTAATAAAAGCTGAGTGGCTGGAGTCCCCGCAACAAGTAAAGTGTATTCACCTTGGGGTTCTCGTTGCTGGTAATGGGCGATCGCACCCGCGATTGTACCGCGCCAAAATTCTTCGTACAATTTAGTTAATTCCCGCGCCAGCACAATTTGGCGTTCGTCCCCAAAAACTTCGGCTAAGTCTTGCAAAGTATCTGTTAAACGATGGGGTGATTCGTAGAAAATTAAGGTGCGCGATTCTGTTTGCAAGGTTTCTAAATATTCTCGTCGTTGTTGGGTTTTTGGTGGTAAAAAACCTTCAAACGCAAATTTATCTGTCGGTAAACCCGCAGCACTTAAAGCGGTAATGGCTGCACTTGCACCAGGAATTGGTACTACTTTAATTCCTGCATCAATACAAGCTTTAATTAATTCATAGCCAGGATCAGAAATTCCTGGCATACCTGCATCACTAACTAAGGCGATCGCTTTACCATCATTTAAATGCTCTAAAATCTCTGGTATCCGACTATTACGATTATGTTCGTGATAACTGATTTGGGGTGTTTTAACTTGAAAATGTTGGAGTAATTTCCCTGTGTGGCGCGTGTCTTCCGCCGCAATTAAATCTACCGTCTGCAAAATTCGCACCGCCCGAAAGGTAATATCTTCTAAGTTGCCAATGGGTGTGCCAACAACGTAAAGTGTTCCTGGTTGGAGTTTGTCATTTGTCATTCGTTATTAAATACAGAATTAATACTTTAGCAATCCTCAATAATTTACAAATATCTATCTCCCTGGTCTTCCGTGTCCTCCTTGTCTATTTTATTTCTGTATCAAATAGGACTGCTATATCTAGTGACAAATCTAAAATCACATCGCGGATTATTTGTCGGTTTAGTCACTTTAGACTTGATTTATCTGGCTGATGCTGCTCCGCAAAATAATCAAAAGTTGGTGGCTGCTGACTATACTGTAGCAGCAGGCGGCCCGGCTACGAATGCAGCGGTCACTTTTGCTCATTTAGGAAATTATGCAAATATCTTGGGTGTGGTTGGTTCTCATCCAATGACGCAGCTAATTTATAGTGACTTAGAAAATTATAGAGTAGCGATCGCCGACCTCGACCCCAACAAACCCACACCACCACCAGTCTCTTCAATTATTGTCACCCAAGCCACAGGCGAACGGGCAATCATTTCGATTAATGCTGTGAAGACTCAAGCCAGCAACGCATCTATCCCAGATAATATCTTGTCAGATATCAATATTGTATTAATTGATGGACACCAGATAGAAGTAGGAAAAGCGATCGCTCAAACTGCGAAAGCTAATAATATCCCAGTAGTGATTGATGGCGGTAGCTGGAAACACGGCTTTGAGGAAATCTTACCCTTTGTTGATTATGCCGTTTGTTCGGCAAATTTTTATCCTCCTGGCCGTGAGACAAAACAACAGGTTGTTGATTATCTCAACAGTTTTGGCATTCCCCACATTGCCATTACCCACGGTGATCAACCAATTACATATCTAAGTCAGAATCAAAGTGCTACTATAACCGTACCGCGAATTACCGCAGTTGATACCCTGGGGGCTGGTGATATTTTTCACGGCGCTTTCTGCCACTATATATTAAGTGAAAATTTCCCCGATGCTTTAGCAAAAGCCGCATCTATCGCCGCTAATTCCTGTAAATTTTTTTGGTACACGTCGCTGGATGGAGGTGAGACAATGAAAGATTTAGAAGATATATTAGCGATCGCTCGTGATGTAGGCTGGAAAGCGGCAGATATTCTCCACTCCTATTATCATGGCACAGTTAAAGACCCTGATTTACAGGTGCAGTACAAACAAAGTGAACCTGTGACAATTGCAGATGTTACCGTTAGTCAATATATTGTGCAGAGATTACAAGCTGCTTTTGGTGAGCAAGATTTTGCTTACATTAGTGAAGAAACCTATAAATCACAACTCCAGCTACAAAACTCTCAGTTAGTATGGCTAATTGACCCTTTAGACGGCACTAGAGATTTTATTAATAAAACTGGAGATTATGCCATTCACATTGCGTTAATTCAAGAACATCGACCGATTTTATCTGTTGTCGCTGTACCAGAAGCCGAAACTATCTACTACGCCATCAAAGACGGCGGAACTTTCAAAGAAACTCCAACCGCAACTGTAGCTGTAAAACTTTCACCAACAAAACCTGTGGAAGATTTAACCTTAGTTGTCAGTCGTTCTCATCGCCATGAAAGACTAGAGTATTTATTACAAAATTTGCCTTGTCAAAATCAAAAAGCTGTAGGTAGTGTGGGTTGTAAAATTGCTACCATTTTAGAACAAAATGCAGACATCTATATTTCTCTTTCTGGTAAATCTGCACCTAAAGATTGGGATATCGCCGCACCAGAGCTAATTTTAACTGAAGCAGGCGGTAACTTTACTCACTTTGATGGCAGTCCTTTACAATATCACACTGGCGATATTAATCAATGGGGAGGCTTACTTGCCAGCAACAGTAACTCTCATCAACTTTTATGTCAGGAAGCGCAAAGGATATTATCTGAGTTCGACAGAATTAAGAAAGTGTAGAACTATATATGTATATAGCTAAAGTTAGTTTGTCTGAATTAACAGTATAATTTATAATTATATTTGATAGTTAATCTAATTAATGTCTATAAACATATTTCCAGGCATTTCTTAGGTACAAATACCCAAAAATTATTCTGTAAGAGTTACAGAATACAAAGTTTTTTGAATAGTTGATAACTTTGATTATTGGGAGCTTGTGCTATACTTTGGCATATAAGGATTATTTTCGGTTGAGTAACTCGTTTTGATTTTTAAAAAGCGTCTCTCCGAATTTAACTCTCTACACTCCCTGAATTCGGAGACATTATATGTCAATTTACATCGGAAACCTTTCCTATCAAGTCACTGAGGAAGACTTGAGATTAGCATTTAGCGAATACGGAAAAGTAAGTCGCGTTCAGTTACCAACTGACCGCGAAACTGGCCGTCCTCGCGGTTTTGCCTTTGTGGAAATGGAAAATGAGTCACAAGAAACCGCAGCCATTGAAGCACTAGATGGTGCTGAATGGATGGGTCGTGACTTGAGAGTTAACAAAGCTAAACCTCGTGAAGAAAGAAGTCCCTCCCGTGGTGGCGGTGGTGGCTGGGGTAACAACCGCGGCGGTGGCGGCGGTCGTGGTGGTCGCTACTAAACTTTTGAAATAAAAATTTAGCATCTAGAGTCTCCAGCAGATAAAGCCAAAGGCTCAATTCTGCTGGAGTATTTTATTTTTTCTCTAGATTTTGCTATTCATCCAAATAAGGAGGAATGAGAATGACGCAAGTAGTCTTGGGGGAGAATGAGGGTATTGATTCAGCTTTGCGAAGATTTAAACGGGAAGTTTCTAAAGCTGGAATTTTCCAAGACATGAGAAAGAAGCGTCACTTTGAGACACCGCTAGAAAAACAAAAGCGGAAAGCAGTTGCAAGACATAAGCAAAACCGCAGCAACGGCGCTCGTCGCTTCAAGTAACATAGTTAAAAATATTAGTATGGTTGGGGCATCAGCCATTAGGTTTGCTATTGCTATTTAAACCTAAAATCCCCACCCTTTAAGGGTGGGGAGCATGTCAAACTGGTAAAGCTTTAACTTGTAGTAAATCTAGTTCGCCCTCAAATATTTCATCAATGGGTAACATTTGACCATCGGTAGTCATAAATTTATGGTCTTTTGTGGCGCGAATTACAGAACCATCTTCTAAAGAATACTCGAATAATTCTTGTTGTCCTCGATTATGCCATTGGGCGATCGCTTGCGTATAGACATAACCGTGGCTGTCAACGCTAAACACGCTACATTCCAGTTGTTTTTCGACAATTTCGCCGATAGGGACAAAGCCATATTCTACTGTTAATACTTGGGTGTCATAGCTGAGGCAATATTCAGCAAACTTCAACATATCATCAAATAGCTTTTCTGCTACTTGCTTTTTCACACCGTTTTTCGTCGAACCATCAATAAATTTTTCCTGCTGCTTCTGCATTTCGGAAACTTTCTTTTTCCCCATCGCGCGGCGTAGCAAGTCAGCTTGTCCTAGAGAATAACCAGCCATATCTTGAGCAATTTTCATGATTTGCTCTTGATAGACCATAATGCCGTAGGTTTCATTTAAAATTGGTTCTAAAATTTGGCTTTCATAGTCAATATTTTCGCGTCCATGTTTGCGGTTAATAAACTTAGGAATCAACCCCGCATCTAAAGGGCCTGGTCTGTATAATGCCAAGATAGAAGAAATATCTTCAATATTAGAAGGCTTCAAATCACGGACTATCTGCTTCATTCCCGATGATTCTAATTGGAATATTCCTTCTAATTCGCCAGATTCTAAAAGTTCATAAGTTTTCTGCACATCTTTAGGGAGAGTTTTATGTTCACCCTTAGCTAAAATCTTTTGCGCCTTTCTCTCTTGATTAGTGATTTCGTAAGGGTCAACCCTATAACCTTTATGCTGCTCAATTAAATCAATGGTTTTTTGAATCATTGTTAGGTTTCTTAAACCCAAGAAGTCCATTTTCAACAAACCCATTGATTCCAAATCTTCCATGAAATATTGGGTAATTACTGACCCGTCATTATTTCTTTGTAGAGGCACAATTTCATCAAGAGGATCGGCAGAAATTACTACCCCAGCCGCATGAACACCAAAGGTTTTGTTAGTTCCTTCAATTCGCATCGCCATATCAACCCAATGGCGCACCTTTGGGTCATTATCATATTTTTCTTTAAACTCTGGTTCGGGAGTTTCATTAGAAATCATCACCTTGAGTTTAGTAGGCTTACCCCGCACTACAGGAATTAACTTCGCCATTTTGTCAGCTTCCCCATAAGGAATATTCAACACTCTGGCGACATCTTTTAATACAGCTTTAGAAGTTAATCGGTTAAAGGTAATAATTTGAGCAACTCTATCTGTACCGTATTTTTGAGTAACATAATCAATAACTTGATCCCGTTGTTCAATGCAGAAATCGGTATCAATATCAGGCATTGATTTCCGTTCTGGATTTAAGAAACGCTCAAATAATAAGCCATGATGTACGGGGTCAATGTTAGTAATACCCATTGTATAAGCTACTAAAGACCCCGCCGCCGATCCTCTACCTGGGCCAACAGGAATATTGTTATCTCTAGCAAATTTGATGTAGTCCCACACAACTAAAAAGTAGGTAGAAAAACCCATTTGCTGGAGCATTTTGAGTTCATATTCCAATCTTTCTTTATAGACTGGCTCGACTTCAGCGCGGGATTTTCGATTTAATCTATCTAATAAACCTTGCCAAGCAACTTCTTCAACGTAAGTATCAGCAGTGTGACCAGAAGGAATGGGATAATTGGGGATGCGAGGCTCTCCCATAATATTGTAAGGCTCGACTTTTTCAGCAACTTCTTCTGTGGTTGCTATTGCTTCCTCAATCACATCTTCGGGTAAATGGTCGCGGAATAGCATTCTCATTTCATCAGCAGATTTGAGATATTCTGTGCCGCTATAACGCATCCGGTTATCTTCAATAATTAGCTTACCTGTTTGAATACAAAGTAAAGCGTCGTGGGCTTCGACATCAAAACAAGAAATAAAATGCGAGTCGTTCGTAGCGACAAATTTAATGCCTAATTCCCGCGCAATTTTGACAATTTCCACATTAACAATGCGGTCTTCTGGGGAGCCGTGGTCTTGAATTTCTAAATAAAAATCATCGCCAAATACATCTTTATACCATTGAGCAACTTTACGGGCTGCATCTGGTCTATTACTGAGAATTGCTTGAGGAATTTCGCCACCTAAACATGCGCTAGTGACAATCAAACCTTCATGATATTGTTTGAGTAATTCTTTATTAATACAGGGACGAGAAAAAATACCTTTACCTTGTACACCTTTGAGGTGAGAAAGTGTGGTTAATTTAACTAAATGTTTATATCCTTGATTATTTTTGGCCAAAACAACTTGATGATAACGGGGGCGACGTTCTTGTTTTTCAATATCGCCGTTAATAATATACATTTCGTTGCCAATTATTGGCTTAACATTTTTGCTACGGCAAATTTTCAGCAATTCCACAGCACCATACATGACACCATGATCTGTAACTGCGATCGCCTTTATCCCCAATTCTATGGCACGGTCAATCAAATCTGGTAACTGACTCGCCCCATCCAGCAAACTATAGTCACTATGAATATGTAAAGGTACGAAAGACATAATATTTATTTAAGTCGGTCAGTGTTAAAGAAGGTAGGAGTTAAAACGCAGGAGGCAGGAGGGAAGAGGTTTTCTAGGAAATTGATTTTTCTTTACATAATTCGGTTTATTTGTATTGTTCTACTTAATAGTTAATGCTCAATTATTAAAAGTGCTGAGTGTTGAGTGACGAGTCCTGAGTTAAAGATTCCATTCCCCTTGTCCCCCTTGTCTCCCTTGTCTCCCTTGTCCCTAATCTCTACTCCCTAGATTGATTAGATTATCCTGTTTAAGTAAATTCCACTTCCGCAGTTGTTGTTGTAATAGTTACCTTTGTTCCGTTATTTAGCTGTAACAATGAGTCAAACAGAGAGTCAACATCCGCCCGATAATGCTTCCCGTCCTTGGTGGCGGCGTATTCCTCTGACGTTACAAATTGTAATTGCCTTAGTGCTGGCAGTGATTTTGGGAATTGCTTTAGGTGCGGGGAACCCTAGCCCTAGCAATGCGGCTTTAATCACTAATTTGGCAATTCCGGCAGAACTGGTACTTAAAGCACTCCGCGCTTTAGCTACACCACTGATTTTGGTAGCAGTGCTGCATACTTTTATGACAGCGACTATCCCCGGTACCGCCGGACGACGGTTAGCGTTATTACTTTTTACTAATACCACTGTAGCGATTTTAGTTGGGCTGTTGGTGGCTAACGTCCTGCGTCCAGGAACTTGGGGAAGTTTACCCAAACCACAGACAACCATTGCTAACGCCAACCTTGATCCTTGGGGGTTAATTAAAGACGCTGTACCAGAAGCCGTGCTTGCGCCGTTGGTGAGTAATAATGTCATTCAGTTAATTGTGGTTGCCCTCTGTTTTGGTATTGTGCTGCGGGGCTTAAAATCAGAACAAATCGCCCAAGGAAAAACAGGATATCAACCAATTGAAGATGTCATTGGAATTTTGTTTGAGGCGGTAATTCGTATCCTCAACTGGGTAATTGCTTTAGTTCCCTTTGCGGTGTTTGGTATTGTGGCTAAAACCGTGGCAGAAAAAGGTTTTGCCCCATTTATTTCTTTAGCAGCTTTTATTGTGGCGGTGTTGGTCGCCTTGGTGTTGCAAGCTTGTTACTATCTCACCAGGGTTAAGTTTAATTCTTGGGTAAACCCGTGGCGATTTTTGGCTGGCGGTTCAGATGCTTTTATTACAGCGTTCTCGACTTCTTCTTCTACCGTAACAATGCCTATTACCTGGGAGGTTTTGCAAACCAAAGTTGGTTTAAGGGAATCTTCCGCATCTTTGGGGGCGTTAGTCGGGGCAAATTTTAATAATGATGGGACTGCCCTTTATGAAGCAATGTCTGCGTTATATATTTCCCAAGTTATTGGACAGCATTTAAATTTGGGACAGCAGTTAATTGTAGTGCTGACATCGATTTTTGCATCGGTGGGGGCGGCTGGTATTCCGAATGCGGGGTTAGTGACAATGACTTTGGTATTTACTTCCGTGCGCTTGCCGACAGAGTATATCGCCTTGTTGGTGACTGTTGACTGGTTTTTAGACCGTTGTCGCACAGCGATTAATGTTATGGGAGATATGACTGTGAGTGCGGTACTGGATGGGAAAAAGCCGCGTTATGAAGAGGAGTAATTTTTCTGAGGAGTTCCATACAGCTTGATCAAAAATTGGTATTAGGTTTATTTCTTTGATTATCTAGCTTGAGGAAATAGTGAATGAAGATTCGAGCTTCATTAATGAGGCTCAGAACTCCTTTAATGAGTGTTTGAACTTCATTAATGAGCCTTGGAACTCCTTTAATGAGACTCGGAACTTCATGAATGAGGCTCGGAACTTCTTTAATGGAGTGTTTGAACTTCATTAATGAGCATTGGAACTCCTTTAATGAGTCTTAAATACTCGTGAATGAGCCTCGGAATTTCTTTAATTAGTCTTAAATACTCGTGAATGAGTCTTTGAACTCGGTTAACAAGTCTTGAATACTCATCGAGATTCTAGATTAACTTAAACACGCCTCCCTATTCTTCACTTCCCACACTGCTAAACTATTCTGGTAAATATCGCTACAGGGTTGGTGAGGTTTGCAGGTGACAAACGAAGAACTGTTGCAAATTATTGAACAAGCTGACAAGGAAAAGGTAACAGAGCTAGACCTTTCCAATAAGCAACTCAGCAGCCTACCACCAGAAATCAGCCAACTCTACAACTTAAGTGAGCTAGACCTCTCTAATAATCAACTCAGTAGCCTGCCACCAGAAATCGGTCAACTCTCCAACTTGACAGCACTATACCTTAATGAAAATCAACTCAGCAGCCTGCCACCAGAAATTAGCCAACTTTCCAACTTAAGTGAGCTAGACCTCTCTAATAATCAACTCAGTAGCCTGCCACCAGAAATCAGCCAACTCTACAACTTGACAGCACTATACCTTAATGAAAATCAACTCAGCAGCCTGCCACCAGAAATCCGCCAACTCTCCAACTTAAGGCGGCTATACCTTCATGCAAACCAACTCAGCAGCCTGCCGCCAGAAATCAGCCAACTCTCCAACTTGACGCGGTTATACCTTGATCACAATCAACTCAGCAGCCTACCGCCAGAAATCTGTCGACTCTCCAATTTGACGCGGTTATACCTTGATCACAATCAACTCAGCAGCCTACCGCCAGAAATCTGTCAACTCTCCAACTTAATATTGTTATATCTCTATAACAACCCCTTAACCTCGCCACCCCCCGAAATTATCGGGCAAGGAACCCACGCAATTTTGGCGTATCTGCAAGAAAAATTAGAAGATAGTCAACGCCAGTGGGTTTCTAAACTTCTAGTAGTCGGTGAAGGCGGTGTAGGTAAAACATCCTTATTAAGAGCATTACGCGGTGAAGAATTCGACACCCAAGAATCAACCACCCACGGCATTGAAATAAAATCCCTCGCCTTAACCCACCCCGCCAAACCAGATGTCACCATGCAGCTGAACACCTGGGACTTTGGTGGACAGGAAATCTATCACGCTACTCATCAATTCTTCCTCACCAACCGTTCCCTTTTCCTCCTCGCCTGGAATGCGCGACTGGGATTTGAGCAAGGTAAACTCTACTATTGGCTAGATACCATCAAAGCCTTAGCGCCGGAATCACCCATTTTACTTGTCGCCACCCACATCGATGAACGCGACGCAGACCTTCCCCTCAAAGAGTTACGCGACAAATACCCCCAAATTGTCGAACACTGCAAAATTAGTTCTAAAATCAGCCTGGGTATTGAAGAACTCCGCCAAGCAATTGCCGAAACTGCTGCTCAACTGCCCTTAATGGGTGAAATCTGGCCTACCACTTGGCTCAATGCTGCTAACGCTATTCGTTCCCGTCCAGAAAAATACATCACGCCGCAGCAGTTGGGGAAAATCATGGCTGAGTCTGGAGTTGCGGACATTAGTCAAGAAGTTTTGGCGCGATGGCTGCATGAATTAGGCGAAATTCTCTATTTCCAAGACAATGAAGAACTCAATGATACAGTCATCCTCAAACCGCAGTGGGTGACTCAATACATCAGCAAAGTTCTGGAAAGCGAAGAAGTAATTAATAAGTTTGGCATTTTCACCCGCCAGGAAATGGATAAACTCTGGCAAGACTTAGCCCCATCAATGCGTGACCATTTTCTCCGGCTGATGGAACGGTTTGACCTTTCCTACCGCACTTTAGAAAACCGAGATATTAGTTTAATTGTTGAACGTTTGCCCCTCGACCCGCCGAATTATGAACAGCAATGGCAACAAATCAAAGCTAAAGCAAATTGCCATGAAATTTCCATGAAATTCAAACTCAATACTATTCCGGCGGGGATTCCGACTTGGTTTATTGCCCGTCAACACCGCTTTACAACTAACACCCATTGGCGAAACGGGGCATTGTTGGCTTATGAACAAGAACATTTAGCTTTGGTGGAAGCGGTGAAGGGCGATCGCTATATTAAACTAACAGTACGCGGTGCTAACCCTTTGAATTTCTTCGTCCTATTACGCGATGGCATTGAAGTAACTCTCTCCAGGTTTCCCGGCTTAAATATTCAACGCACTATCCCCTGTCTTGGTCATCATGGCGAACCATGCACCCACGAATTTGACTATCACCAATTATCCAAACGTTGGGAAAAAAAGAAAGCAACCATTGAATGTCCAGAAGCCATAGAAGATGTATCTGTTGCCGAACTTTTGTATGGTTTAAATTTCCATACACAAAATGCAGTATTAGAACGCATTGATGAATTAGAAACAAAAGTTGTTGATAAACAAGCAACTATTCTCAATGAAATCAAAAATCTGCGCGAACTTTCTCAAAGAGAATTTACTAATTTCTTCCGCCGCGAACAAGCCAAAATCGATTCTCATTGCCCAAATATTTTTGTGCTGCGTCCCCGTGGTGGTAAATCTTGGCAAAAAGCCATAGCCGGACAAAAAATAGATTTACAACTTTATTGCCAAGCCCCTGGCTGTTGGCATCCTCTCCAAACAGGCGGTTTATATGAAATCGATGAACCTGCCAAATGGCTGAGAGCAACTGCACCTTATATTGGTAAATTATTCAAAGTTTTAAGATTTGCCGCACCCATAATTGGCCCTTGGCTGGGTGTGGTAGATCCCAAAGAATACGAAGCAATTTATAAGAATAATTTGGAATTATTTAAAGAACTAGCCGAGAAATTACCAGAAATTCAAGATGCCGCAGATTTAGAATTAGCAGACAAAATTGCCAGAGGTGAAGATTTAGATCCCGAACGTGCCGACGGTGCAGCGTTGCGTGCTTTACGCCAACTCTTAGAAGAAAAAGACCCCCAACAACATTGGGGCGGACTCAAGAAAGTATTAACACCAGAAGGACATTACCTCTGGCTGTGCGAACACCACGCAGCCGAATATAAGCGTTAGGTAGGAAGTGGGGAGTAGCACCTAGCCCCGACGAATGGAATTCGCGGCTATAAAAACGAAGTCCGCCTGCGCGGACTAACGTAAAAAGGCAAAAATGAAGAATACTTTTGACTTTTGGTTTTTTACTTTTGACTTCTCCGGCAAAGCCGGAGCGCCTCCTGCCTCTGATTACAAATTCCAATTGCGGCGGAAATGGAAGAAGCCTTCTAATCTATCTTGCACATCTGGATGGTTATTTAATCTTTGCTGATATTCTTGGGCAGTTTGGGTGAGAATTTCGGAAAAATTGGGATAGATGGGCGCTAAGTTAGCTAAATCTTTGACTTTAATTTTTTGGTTGATAGCTAATGCAATTATATTAATTAACTCTCCGGCGCTTTGACCTAAGATAGTTGCACCTAAAATTTCGCCGTTACGTAAGACAATTAATTGACAAATACCTGTGATTTCGCTGTTAATTTGGGCTGCTGCTAAAGATTTAAAATATTGCCGTAAAATTAAAAATTCATCGGGGCGAAATTGCCTGATAACTTGAATTTGGGTTAAACCAACTTGCGCTAACATTGGCTGAGTAAATATTCCCCAAGGTATGTGTTGATAATTCACCTCTAATCTAGGGAAAAATAGGGCATTGTTGGTGGCGATTCTCGCTTCATAATGAGCAACGTTGATCAAGTCATAACCACCAATGACATCACCACAAGCGTAAATACGTTTGTTGGTAGTTTGCAGTTTATTGTTGACTACTAAACGATGCTGATACCATTTCACGCCGACGGCTGCTAAATTGAAAGATGCAAAATTTGGTTGTTGTGCTGTGGCTACTAAAATTTCATCAGTTTCAATTGCTTTATCTCCGGCTTGTACCCATTTTTTATCATCAATTTGTCTAACTTGGGTGACGGCTGTTTGCGTCAAAATATGTACACCATCAACTTCTAATTGTGCTTGCAGCAGTTGAGCAATTTCTGGGTCAGTATTTGGCAGAATATGAGGATGTTTAATGACTAATGTGACAGTACAACCCAACCGGGCTAAAGTTTGGGCGATTTCAATACTTTGAGGTACGCCACCAAGAATTACCCAATTTTGAGGTAATGTTCTTTTTTTGAGAGATTGCCAAATATTATTTAAGGTAATGTAACCAGTATTTTGTAAACCTTCAATATTAGGAATTTTGGGACGGGAACCACTGGCTAATAAATAAGTGCGTCCCCTTAACAAGCGGAGAATTTGCTGAGGTGCAGATTGGGTTGATTTTTCATCATTTTGATAAACAGCAAATGCCAAATGTGGCGAAGGTTGAAATTCACCTTTGCCAAAAATCACATCAACGCCTTGTGCAGCTAATGTGGCTGGAGAATTGAGTTCTTGGATATTGGCTGCTACTGTGTCAGCATATAGCATTGCCTCTTGCCAAGCGAGGGATATATGGCATTTTTCGGCGATGTCCGCATGATTGGTACGAATACCAAAACCATCGGCTTGATTGAGAGACTCTAAGCGGTTGGCAATTTCGCTGAGGGAGTGATGATAAATAAATCCGTAATTTATATGTGGTTCTACTAGGGCAACTTTAGCGTGCCATTTGGTTGCAGCTAAAGCCGCATAGCGTCCGGCGAGGCTACCGCCAATAATCACGACATCATAATCAATGGTCATTAGTTGTTAGTCAATGGTCATTTGTCATTTGCAGGACTTACGTACAAAGATTGTCTGTTAAGACAGGGTGTGGGGGTGTAAGGGTATAGGCTTCGCCGTGAGCGTCAGCCGAACGGTGTAAGGGTTTTGAATAAATACACCCTACACCCCTAAACCTTTTCACCCTTCCCAAAACCTTTGGTTTTTCGTATCACTGCGTAAGTCCTAAGTTAATTGTAGAGACGCTAATCATTTCGTCTCTACAATTGTTAGGTGACGAATTACTTACTAATTGTTCAGTAATGCTTGCAGGGCTGTTAATAAACGTTGGTTATCGGACACAGAACGCACAGCGACACGGAAGAAGCGATCGCCTAATTCTTTAAAGCTCAGGCAATCTCGAATTAAAATCTGATGATCTTGGAGTAATTGTTGCTGTAACTGCAAACTCGATTTTTGTGATGTCACTAATAAAAAGTTGGCAGCACTGGTGTGAGGTTGCAGTCCTGCAATGGCGGCTAAACCTTGAAACAGTTGGTTTCGGGTAGGTGGTAGCCATTGCCAAGTTTGCTGTTGAAAATTTTGGTCGCCGATGACCGCAATGGCGGCGGCCGCAGCGAGATTGTTAACAGGCCAGGGATCGCGCCACGTCTGCCACCGTGACAAACGATCCGGGTGGGCGATCGCATATCCCAGTCTTAGCCCCGGCAGACTGTAAAATTTGGTCAGCGATCGCAACACAACTAAATTTTTATGTTCCTGCACCACGGAAATCAGGCTTTGTTCTGCTTCTGGTGGCACAAAATCCATAAACGCTTCATCCACTACCACTAAGGCAAACTCTTCTAACAGTGGTAAAATTTCCGACCGCGAAAACATTTTACCTGTAGGGTTGTGGGGATTGTTTAACAATAACCCCTGTTGTTTGGTGAGTGAGCGAGGGGGCAGGGGTTGAGGGGTGTGGGGAAGAAAAACTTCACTTTGTCTCCTTGTCTCCTTGTCTCCCTGTCCCAAATTGATCGGGAACTCCAGAACTTTAGCGTTGTAAGCCGTCAAGGTGCGGTAGTAATCACCAAAGGCTGGAGTTAACAAGATTGTTGCAGATAGTTCTGCTAATTCTCTACCTACCAAAGTTAATAATTCTGCGGAACCGTTACCCGGCAAAATCCACTCTGGCGGTAATTGATGGAAGTGACTGAGAGCAAGTCTCAGTTCACTATATTCTGGTTCGGGATAGTGCCTCAGACTACCAATTTGAGATTGAATCGCAGCGATCGCACTATCCGGCGGCCCTAATGGACTGATGCTCGCAGAAAAATCAAGAATAGCATCACGGGGACAGCCAGCCAGTGCTGCTGCCCAGGCTAAATTTCCCCCGTGTGCTGGTTGCTGCATCAAAATCAAAATTCCCCAAACTAAACCTAAGATTTTGGGGGTGCAACTCTTTCTCTAAAGAGTTTACCAGCAGAGAAAGCAGGTACTTTAGTGGCAGGAATTTCCATTTTTTCGTTTGTTTTGGGGTTACGACCTTCACGGGCTTTGCGTTCCCGTGATTCAAAGGAACCAAAACCTACCAGTGTCACTTTATCGCCAGAAGAAACCGCTTCAATAATGGTTTCCAAAGCAGCAGTTAAGACTGCATCTGCTTGTTTTTTGGTAACACTGGCTTTTTCTGCGACTGCATCAACCAATTCGCCCTTGTTCATATAAACTCCTTCAGGTTTAATTGAGATTTCTTTCAGATGCACTGTGTAGCATCTTTACTAAAACCTCTGTTTGCGGAACTACAAAAGTCGTGTTTCGGGAGTATTTTTACTCAAAATCGCTACACATCCCTTCGGCTCGACTTTTCAATGAATCATTCTAAGGTGTAGTAGCCTGAAGTGGATAGATGAAACCGTTAATTTATATGGATTTCAGGATTTTTTGTGTTTTTTAGGGGTGTGTTGCACTCAAAACAACCCTAAAAGTAGGAATAAATACTTAGTAAAAACCCCTGTTGTGAGCGCAACAATTAAATTATTGGGCTAGAGAAAAATCTGTGTAGATGTTTCTTTGCTGCCTAATTTCGCCCATTTTCCCAGGTATGTTTTCCTGAGTAGCGATCGCGCTTAATTTCTCTGGATTCAGGATAGTAAGCTGATTTCGCTCATTCATAATCAGCCAATTTTTGGCTTTGGCATCAATTATTTACGCCCTTGGGTAGTGATTTTAAGACTCCGTGCTGTGTAATCGTAAAATAACTTAACGTTTTACAAGGCTGGACGATGCTGAATCCAAGGTTTTGCGGCTTCAATTTGGGCAGCGAGACTAATTAAAGTAGCTTCCGCCGCAGGTTTACCCACCAGTTGCACACTCATAGGTAGACCATGACTATCAAAACCCACAGGTAATGCGATCGCTGGTTGTCCGGTGGCGTTAGCAGGGGGACAAGGGGCAACCCAACGCATAATATTCTGAAATGTCTCTTCAGGACTCAACGCCGCCCATTCCCCGACACGAATGGGTGAATGTAAATACACAGGCAATACCAACACATCAAAATTCTCGAAAAATGCCACAATTTGCCGGGAGACGATTTGTAATTGGGATAAAGCCCGGAGATATTCAGCCACAGAACCAGTACGCGCCAATAGCCAACGGTTCACAGGCTGTAAAGCTTCCACGGGCAATCCAGAAGCGGCGACTCCCGCTTGCCAAACCATTTGGAATGGTTCGACTAAGCCACTAAAATCTGGGCAGGCTTCTGTAACAGTGTTACCCAATTGTTCTAATAACTGGACTGTTTGCCACACACCTTGCTGGCAGTTCGCGTCAGCCGTTCCCAAAGGTAGGATTTGCGTCGAGAAGGCAATGCGTAAGCCCGAAACTTTGGCTTGGGTAGAGGCGAGAAAAGAAGGTTCAGGATCAGGTAGCCAGTAAGGATCACCCGTGAAGTAACCAGAAATAGCATCTAACATTGCGGCGGCATCTGCCACAGTCCGGGCAATGGGGCCATTAACAGCAATTCCCCCCAAGCGATCGCCTACCGGGGCTTTGGTGACTCTGCCGCGTGATGGTTTAATCCCCACCAAACCACAACAAGCCGCCGGGCCACGAATCGAACCACCACCATCAGAACCTTGAGCGATCGCACATAATCCGGCGGCGACGGCGGCGGCTGCACCACCACTAGAACCGCCGGAAGTATATTCTAAATTCCAAGGATTTCTGGACGGGGGAAAACCTGTGGGTTCGGTGTAAGGAAAGGAACCGATTTCCGAGGTGGCAGTTTTACCCAGAATAATGAACCCTGCCTGTTTAATCCGCGTTACCACTCCATCATCATAATTAGGAATGTTGTTTAATAACGCCGGATTGCCGTAGGTACAAGGCACACCAGCCACCGTGTTGAGGTCTTTAATCGAAATTGGTACACCAAAAAAAGGCGGCAGTTCAGCGGCTGTTGCCAGCATTTCAGTTTTTGCTTGGGCATCAGCGATCGCGAGTTCTGCCGTCACCGTAAAATAACTTCCCAATTGGGGGTTCAACCGCTCAATTCTTTGTAAATATATTTCCACCAACTCCAGTGGCGACACCTCCCGATGGCGGATTAATCGCGCCAACTCCACCGCCGGAGTAAACGCTAAATCAGTTTCATTCATTTTTGACCCTCCGAATTTGAAATTTTAAATTTTTGGTTCAATCCCCTTGCGGAAAAGCTGTGTGGGCGACTTGAGAGGTGTGGCGCAGTCAATCTCAAATCTAAGATTACTTGACTTTATTTAGAAATTGTGCGTCTATCGAAAATTTTTCAATTGAGTTTGTTACTTTCGCAGTAGTTTCGGGAAGTATGAATCAATAGCGCCTCAGATTTGCTATCTATCAGGACGCTGAATCTACCACCAACTAAGACGAAGCTTGTTTTCAAGCTACCACCTTGCTGCATAGTCATTTTAATTGTTTCACATCAACTTTCGGCAAATCCCCAAGGGATATTTATGGCTGATTTAGAAACTCTGGTAAATGAACTACCAAAAATTGTTCATAGTCTGAGGCTAAATATTGGACATGCTCATGACATCATGCAACAAATTGTCATGATTAATCATGCTCAAGAACAACTCCGCAATATTCAAGAAAAAATCAAGTCTAGCCAGTTAGAGAAAACACCGATAACGACAGTTGCTAGTTTAGATTTAGTCCCAAAGCCAGTTATAGATGAAGATTACACAGTCTACATTTATAAATATGATTATCCTGGTTTGCTGACAGCTAAATTTGGGCAATTACCAGTAGATATTTCCCTCAAGCAAATTCAGTCCAAAATCGAAGTATGGATTGATTGGGGTGATTTAATCCAAGCGATCGCGGCAGATATTTTAAGTGATATCCAATTAGTCCAGCAACTTAATATTGATGCTAGTCACGATAGTATTCCTGCCACATTTCAATCTGTAGAAGAAGTTTTAAAAATCCAACTAGTTTTAGATAAACCAAAAATCTTACAACAGCAAATTCAGCAGATTATTCAAGCTCAAGAAGACTCTTTAAAAATTAAGGAAAGATTAGAATTTATTTTTGACAATATTAAGCAAAGCCATAACTTATTGAGTATTTTACTGGGAGTTTCAGCTTTTTGTGGGAAATCCGGCTTTGCTCTAGAGTGGTTAGACGATGATCAAGAGTTAATTATATCTGGTGATGGCAGATTACAAGAATTAACTGACATTATTAATGATTGTGAATTTTATCAAAGTAAAATCGATGCTTTAATTTTGCAGATTAGTACTTTGAGAATTAAATCAGAAAAAAAAATTACCTAAACCCAAAGCTGAACAATGGAAATTATTTGAGTTCAAACCGCTAAAAAAGTTTAAACAACAACACTTAACTCATTATGGTGGAATAGTTGTGGTGAGCTTATTAGCTTTGGGTTTTGGAAGTTGGATAATTAAAATAGAACTTCCCAAACTAGAACAAGTTCGCACTAAATTTAATCAAGAAGAAACTGCGATCGCTAATTTAAAAGCCGCGCAAAATCTAGGTTTAGAAGCCTCTGGATTAGTACAATCACCTCCCCACCCTTTAGTTGTTTGGCAACAAGCCGAATCTAAATGGCTAGAAGCAATCAGATTACTAGAAAATATCCCTCAAAAGACATCAGTTTTTATTAAAGTGAAAGATAAATTAGTGCGTTATCGCTTAAATCATCAAGCAATCAGTCAAAAAGTAACTACTGAAAAACAAGCCCTAGATAATTTAGCAACAGCCCATAAATTAGCCATCGAAGCCAACTTTTTGATTCAAAGTTCACCTCATTCTCGTTCAGTCCGCCGACAAGCAAAATCTAAATGGCAACAGGCAATTAATATTTTAAAGGTAATTCCTGCTAATACATTTGTGTCGCAACAAGCTAAAGAAACACTGGTGAATTATCAAGCAAATTATCGAGAAATTAGTAAAAATATCTAAATAATCTAGGACTCATATTTGATATGTGAACAACAGAGACAAGGATAACAGGGTAGACAAGGGAAAAGATGTTTATCAATCATTTAAGATTGCTATATTCTTAATTAGATAGCAAATGGCCTTCCAACCAACTTTCTAAATCAGCTAAAACTTCTTGATAATTGAGGTCATCTTGTAGTTCATGATATGCGTCTGGATAGACAATTATAGTCTTATCTTGACAAGTAGTTAGTTGCTCATAAAAAATCTGACTTCCTTCTGGTAATGTAATTCTGTCCGCGCCACCGTGAAGAATTAATAATGGTAATTTCCATTCGTTAGTATGATGATTAATCCAATTAACAGTGTTCAAAAACTCTGTTGCTAAACGAGCCGTTCCTAAAGTATGTCGTAAAGTATCTTGAGCATAGATAGCTAAAACTTTTTCATCTCTTGCACCAGCAGATAAATCAAGGCCAGTATTTAAAGTAAACCTTGGCCATACCCGTGATAGCAATTGTCCCAGTAATAGCTTAATCTGTGATACACCAACTTTTCCTAAGCTTGGCGCAAGAAGAATTACACCTTGCAGAACAGCCGCAGCTTGGGGATAACGCAAAACATAATCTAAAACAATAATTGAACCCAAACTATGTCCTAATAGAAAAATTGGTAATTTTGGGTGTTGAGATTGAATTAATTCTAAAAAAGTTCGCAAATCTTCGCGGAATTCTGCCCAAGAATTAATATATCCTCTTTGACCTGGAGAACGTCCGTGACCACGCAAGTCAAAGCTATAAACAGCATATTGTTTAGGGATAAAATGCTGAACTATGTTATTGTATTTGCTACTATGACCTCCCAAACCATGCACAATCACTAATACAGCTTTGATATTACTTGTTGGTTGCCAGCTTTGGTAATATAGGTCAACTTCACCAATACTCCGAAATATACTTTCGCTGTGGTCAATCATAAAATGAATTTTGCAATTTCTCTCTACAATTTATAAGAGCAATTTTTCATTTTTTACCAATAATTAAAATTTGTATATCCTTCTCTAGTCTACAGAGGTATAAGTTTATCTGTCTGTTTACATCTGCGTAGCCTCTGACAAGCCGCTAAAGACTCTACATCTGCGTTCGTCTGTCTTGAAAAGTTTGCTCAAGTCGGCAGAGCCGCCCACACAACTTTTCGGTGCGTTTATCTGCGGTTAATGACTCTTGCTCATACCTCACTAGTATAAGGATTTCTAAAATTACATTGTTGAATATTTTGGATTTATCAAAATTGCTAGGTTCCGATCTCCGACTTCTTTAAGAAGTCGGGAATCTTAATTTCCAGGGATTATCTATGATTACTATAGATTTTTTTAAATGATTAAAATAAGTTTATCAAAACAATTAGAACTATCAATCATTGCTAATGATATTTTTTTTATCCAAATAGTATTTACTAGATTTTATGATCTGCGGTAATTACCTATGAGAAGCAAGATGGTTTAGCGCAATCCACTTGGCGATGGTTCATAACTGTCAAATATCGTAGATAAATTTTTTTTAATATTCTATATCTGTGAGGAGTTGTCATGGCTAAGTATCTCCTAGCTTCTGCTAGTGGAGCTAGTTTTTTATGTTTAATTAACGGATTGTTACCCATACAAGCACTAGCAACCTCCGTACAAATAGATAATAATTCCTTGGTAAATGTTCCTCAAAAATCAGCAATTATCAACAGCCAAGTTGCTGCTCATGAAACTAAGTTGATTCTAGCCGATGGTAGCCAACCAGAATCACCAGCTATCAAAGGTGAGCCAGAGGTACAAGATTCCTCGCAGTCTTATGAGTCACAGACATCAGACAATAACGAAAGCGCCCAAGTAACATCTGTATCACAATTATCTGATGTGCAACCAACTGATTGGGCTTTTCAAGCCTTACAATCTTTGGTTGAACGCTATGGTTGTATTGCTGGTTATCCCAATGGTACTTATCGTGGCAATCGTGCTATGACTCGTTATGAGTTTGCAGCAGGCTTAAATGCTTGTTTAGAAAGAGTTAACGAACTCATCGCTACAGCCACTTCTGATTTAGTTAAAAAAGAAGATTTAGCAACCTTACAAAAATTACAAGAAGATTTTTCAGCAGAACTCGCAACTCTCCGGGGACGAGTGGATGCACTAGAAGCACGCACCGCCGAACTAGAAGCCAATCAATTTTCTACTACTACTAAACTCAATGGCGAGGTAATTGTTGCAGGTATTGGTGCGACAGGTGGCGCACCTAATCAGGGTGATCCTAATATTATCTTGGTGAACAGAGTCCGATTAAATCTCAACACTAGCTTTACCGGGAAAGATTTACTAATCACGGGTTTACAAGCTTATAACTTTTTGGGTGGTATAGATGGAAGTGGTAGCTTGCAACAAGGTTTAGGATTAGCTTCGGATTTACTGACTGCTAGTAGTGCGAGAACAAGTTTTGAACCGCTGTTTCCTGGTTTGGACGTAAAAACGTTATCAGATCTGTCAGCTAACAGTATACAACTATATAAGTTACTGTATGTTTTTCCAGTCGCGGATAAATTAACTTTGTTTGCGGGAACTGCGGCGGAAGCAACAGATGCTTTTCCTGCTATCACACCTTTTTATGGTGAAGGAAATGAGTCGATTTCGCGGTTTGCAGGTTTAAATCCTGTGGCGCGAGTCTCTGGAGGGACTTCGGGAACTGGTTTAGCATCGGCGGCGGGATTTATTTTTAGTATTTCTCCCCAATTAGATTTCAGAGCTTTATACGGCAGCGTCAACGCCAACATACCACAAGAAGCAGGTGATATTGTTCCTGGAGTTTCTAATACGCCTTTGGGTGCGGGTGTATTTGGTGGTAGTAATGTGATTAGCACTCAATTAACCTTCAAACCTACTAGTTCCATAGATGTGGGTTTAAACTATGCCCACAGTTATCACGAAATTAATATCTTAGGTACGGGATTAGTTCGTGATGATATTGGCGCATTAGCTGGCGTTGATTTAGGAACACCTGTCACACTTAATTCTGTTGGTGGTACGGTAACTTGGCGCTTTTCTCCCAAGGTTGCTTTGTCTGGTTACGGTGCTGCAATGTTTGTGGATGCTTCTTCTGGTGGTGATGTTAATGCTTCCACTACCTTTACTAGCTGGATGGTAGGGCTGCACTTTAATGATTTGTTTAAATCAGGGAATAATGCAGGGATTATTTTTGGACAACCGTTGTTTCGCTCGGATGCTAATGGTGAGGCACAACTAGCTCCAGATGGGGTAAACCGTGCTACTCCTTACCATTTAGAGGCGTATTATCGCTTTAAGCTTACAGATAATATCAGCATTACTCCCGGTGCTTTTGTATTGTTTAACCCTGAAGGTGATAGCAGAAATGAAACTACAACGGTAGGTGTTCTGCGGAGTACGTTTACTTTTTAGGGAAGAATTCAGGAGTCATACTAATTTTTTTATGAAGCTGCATAGAATCAGATCCCCCCTAGCCCCCCTTCAAAAGGGGGGAACCGGAAAAACATATATCAAAGTCCCCCTTAAAAAGGGGGATTTAGGGGGATCGAAATATGTGCAACTTCACATTAAATGGGTATCAGAAGTCAGAAGACAGAATGATTAGTAAATCAAGCTTTTGCTAAACAGAGATGCTCATAGTCTAGAACTATGAGCCATTAAATTGCGATCGCTGCTGAGAGACGATTGATAAAGTAAATCTAAGGTAGGGTATATTAGGCGCTCGTATAATATTTGTTGTGATTAATTAGCTCACAATCTCCGCCTAACATACCCTACAAGAACTTTTACTTTGATAAATAACCTCTGACTTCTGTATTCTGTATACTTGCCTTTTGAAGATTTTAGAATGGGAAAGTTGCTCAAAAATATGCAAAATCAAGAATTAGATTTCAATAAATATGTTGAGCAAGCTGCTTTACTATTAGATTTGCCAATCAATGATGAATATTATGAGGGAGTGGTAGCAAATTTTGCCAGGATTCAAGCGATCGCTCAACTAGTCAATTCTTTTTCTCTACCCGCAGAAGTTGAAGCCGCGCCAGTATTTGAACCATAGTTAATCATCCTCTTCTTGATGCCTCACGTAAATGCACTGAGTTTTGATGATAACTATCAAGATTAAGATATTAGCCGATAATGCCATTGGAAAAATGCCATGACGAATTTCAATGCTGCTGGTTCTTTGAAGTCTGCGGCTATCGGCAAATTTTTGGTGCGGGTGCTGTGGGTAGTGGTGGGAGTTGGGATTGTTTCGACGTTGTTCTCGTTGTTAGCTGTCATCGCGCAGCCAGTTTATCAAATATTGGCGAGTTTAGATGGAGTAGTATCAATAGTTGCGTTGCTGACGAGCGTCGCTTCAATTATTATTTTTTTGATTTGGCTACATCGTATCCATACAGATTTAAAAAATCTCTTTCAAGAATATCCGATTACCCCAGGGGGTGCGATCGCTAGATTTTTGATTCCTATATACAGCCTTTGGGGTATAGCGAATACTTTATCCACCTTTGCGGACAAATTTAAACCAGAAGGTGGCGATTTAACTAGTGCAGGTGAACAAGTGCGATCGTTAATAGCTCCCCTTTATAGTTTTATGATAGGCTCAAGGGCAGTCAATCGCGTTGTTTTTGAAGCTTATAAACATCCTGAAGATAAATTTCTGCCTGTGTGGCTGTTATTATCTTGCTTTTTAGATTTAGGTTTTACCATTGTCTTATTGCAACTCATCAAAACTATGCGAACTGCTGTGACTCAAAAAGCTAAACGCACCGTTGCCTAAGTGATGAATTTAGATTTAGCTGATGCCTTATCAATAGCGGCTGCTGTATGCAGTGGTCAAGTGAGTGCGATCGCAGTTACTCAAGCTGCACTCACAAAAATTGCCACCATAGACCACAAAATTAACAGTTTTACCACTGTCACTACAGAAACAGCTTTAGCAGATGCAGCCAAAATTGATCAAGAAATCGCCCAAGGTAATCATCCAGGGTTACTGGCTGGTGTACCTTTTGCTGTGAAAAATCTGTTTGATATTGCTGGTGTGACTACCTTAGCTGGTGCAAAAATTAATGCCAAAAATCTCCCAGCTACCCAAGATGCAACCGCAGTCGCCAAGTTGAAACAAGCTGGTGCTGTGCTGGTTGGCGCTTTAAATATGGATGAGTACGCCTATGGATTTGTCACAGAAAACTTTCATTATGGTGCTACTCATAACCCTCATGATTTACAACGCATCGCAGGTGGTTCCTCTGGTGGTTCGGCGGCGGCGGTGGCGGCTGGCTTAGTTCCCTTTAGCCTCGGTTCTGATACCAACGGTTCCATTCGTGTACCAGCAGCATTATGTGGTGTGTTTGGTTTTAAACCAACTTATGGCAGGTTATCCCGTGCAGGTGTTGCTTTATTTTCGAGTAGTTTTGACCATATTGGCAGTTTTGCCCGTTCTGTAAGGGATACGGCGGCGATTTTTGATGTGCTGCAAGGAGAAGATGAACGTGATCCGATTTGTAGCCAACGTCCGCCAGAGTTGTGTTTACCCCAACTCCATCAAGATATTTCTCATCTGGGAATTGCCATAGCCGATGATTATTTTATTCAAGGTGCAACCCCAGAAGCTTTAGCCGCAGTTCACAAAGTTGCAGAGGCTTTGGGAGTAACTAAATCTGTCACTATCCCCGAAGCTAAACGTGCGCGTGCAGCAGCTTTTGTAATTTCCGCCAGCGAAGGTGCAAATCTGCATTTAGATAAATTGCGATCGCGCCCCCAAGATTTTGATCCCGCAACTCGCGATCGCTTTTTGGCTGGGGCGTTAATTCCCAGTAGTTGGTACATACAAGCCCAACGATTTCGCCGTTGGTACCGCGATCAAGTCCGCACAGTTTTTCAAAATGTCGATATCATTCTTGCTCCCACCACACCCATTTCTGCACCATTCATCGGTCAGCAGACAATGAATTTAAATGGTGAGGAAATCTTAGTGCGTCCACATTTAGGATTATTTACCCAACCCTTATCTTTTATTGGCTTACCTGTTTTATCAGTGCCAATTCACCATCCAGATGCTTTACCTTTAGGTGTGCAGATTATCGCCGCACCTTATCATGAAGCGTTAATCTTGCAAGTAGCAGCATTTTTAGAGTCCCAAGGGGTAATATCGTGTCCGGTAAAAGACTGATCATCAAGATAGTCCCGATGAAACAAGTTTCATAGCCAAGCATGAAAGTGGGACTAGCATTTTTACTCAGCACTTTCAAGTCAGCAGAGGACAGAAAGCAAGAATTTCTCTAGTTTTTGACTTTTTCAGAAGATTTTGCAATCTCGTAAATAGCATTAATCGCAACATCAATATCAGCCCGCGAAACATCTAAATGTGTGACGGCTCGAATCGAATTACCAACAGCTCCCATTTTGACACCATGCTCTTGTAATAAAGCCAAAAATTGAGCTTTGTCAATTCCAAGTCCAGATACATCAAAGAAAACAATATTTGTCTCTGGTTGGGAATTTTGGACTGTAATTCCATTAATTTCACTCAGTTTTTTAGCCAAGTGAGTTGCATTATCGTGGTCTTCTTGTAAACGTTCAATATGATGGTCTAGTGCATACAGACAACCTGCGGCCACAATCCCAGCTTGACGCATTGCGCCACCAAAAATATGTTTATATCGGCGTGCTTGGGCGATAAATTCTTTGGTACCTGCCAAAACTGCACCGATGGGTGCGCCCAGTCCTTTAGTAAAATCAATCCACACAGAATCAACACAGGCGGCAAAATCTTTGGCTGGAGTTTGCGATGCAATCACAGCATTTAATAATCTTGCTCCATCCATGTGAGTCGCTAAACCTTTTTGCCTGGAAAAATCGCACACTGCACGTAGTTCATCTAATTGCCAAACTGAACCACCGCCAAAATTGTGGGTTTGCTCAACACACAATAAGCGGGGATTTGCTGAGTAAAGGTAAGGTGCAGTTGCTACTCTTGCCAATGCTTGCGCCACAGCATCGACTGTAAAAATTCCCTTCTCGCTGGCAATTGCTTCCATCAATACACCAGAAGTCATGGCTGCCCCCCCCGATTCGGCGCGAATAATGTGTGTCATTTGTTCTACTAGCACCAAATCCGCAGGGCGAGTGTGAGTTTTAATGGCGACAAAGTTGCAAATGGTTCCACAGGCGAAAAAAAAGAGCCGCTTCTTTGCCGAGTAAATCTGCAACTCGTTCTAGTAATAAATTAACAGTCGGATCTTCCCCTTTCTGCTCGTCTCCGACCTCTGCATTAGCGATCGCCTGTCGCATCGCCTGTGTCGGCTTTGTTTCAGTATCGCTTGTTAATAAAATCATCAGCACTCCTAGAGCAGAAATATATTAGTTTGACTGTGCATAAATTGGAAAATAAGACTGCCTTGACATTAATCCAATCAAAAGGCAGTCCTGATTCAGTTGTTATTTCGTTCTAATTGCATCTATAACTTTCGCGGAAGTTTTTCCCACAAAAGTGTTATTTAACATTGTATGAGAATCATCTGTCGGGCCAACATCAGAATCTGGATGATAAATAATAATTCTTAAGGAATCATCAATTGCCGAGAAGCTATGTAACTTGTTTTCGGGCAAACAGAATACTGTTCCTGGCTCCATTTTGAAAGTTCCTTCATCTACCTGACAAGTGCCATTACCCTCAGCTACAAGTCCAATTCGTAATGAAGGATGAGTATGGGGAGTTTGCGACACACCAGGAGGAACATAGAGGAAATTCAAACAAGGTTCACCACGTCTTAAAGGATTAATCAGTACTGTTGAAGAGCAACCATCAATATAATTTAATCTTCCTAATGGTTCAATTGGCCCGCCAATGGTGAAAAGTCCAGTGTAATTCAGTCTTGTTGCAACTAATACTTTTCCTGAACCATTTAAAGAAAAGTTTCCTGGAACTGCGGCAAAGGTATTTTTCTGCAAAAAAAACTCTCCATTACAGCTTTTGAGAGTAACTTCGCCTTCAGAAACAAATAAGTAGTGTGTGTCCTGTTCACTTTCATTAACTTCAATAGAATCAATCACCCAATAAGCACGCGATGGATGATTTGCCATTGTGTAGTCAAGTTTTCTTGCTTCTAGGAATTGCTGACAGTAAAACTTTTGCTCTGACTGTATAGAAATGCTGAATAGTTCCGACTCAAGAGCAATATTTGCAACTTGTTCTTGTAATGTTGTTGTGGTTACTTGTTGCATAATTTATTGATGTATTTTTGCCTTAATTAGACCAAAATTTCCGAATGCAATATTGGAATCTATTCTTTACCTGGGGTTGAAAATTAAATTGAGACTTACGTGAAATATGATGTTCTAGCTGGGAAAATTTGTTTATTTGCTAATTAAAAGCATGAAAAATCGACATATTCCTCTTTAGCTACTGCTAGAAAAGGCAATATATCAAAAGTTTATAAAGCTTGAATTTCCAAATATTACTGACAAACGCTAATCAATATCAAAAAATCAAGCATCAAACTTTCGATTAATAATGCAAAATCTAGTATTTGGCTTGGAATTATTTATTCTGAAAATGACAGAGGAATAAATATTTTCGATGATTTTATATTGACCAGAAGACTGTAGTAACACTACTGATGTACACAAAATCATCATAGTACATTTACTTAAGCCCTTCTCTAAAGATTACATAAAGAATCAGTATAAATATTTTTAATTATTGTGTTGATTTTATGTTATTGTGTTTAAATTGCCCTTTTATATAAAGTTTTAAAAATCTTCAAACCAATTTGGATCATGCAATACAGGCTATTATTTTTATTGCATTTATGTCAGTATCATACTCAAATTCACAAAACTAGATATTGTCAGACTTGCGTAATTTAGAATTAGCTATTGGTATAACTAACTCCATCCTTGCATTTCCACTAAGTCTATACATAGTTGATTAATTGTTTCCAAATCAGGTTTAGCAGGTAGAGTTGATTTATCATACACAGCATCCATTTGCGCTACTAAATTTTCTGCCATTTGCATCACCTGTTCATAACTGTATTCGCCTTTGAGAATAGCTTTTAAATCATCAACATCTCCAGCCATTCTTCTATCAACAATTAATTCTCCTCGCTGCAATATTTCTAAGCCACTGCGAAGTAATCTAATGCAGTGCATTCCATGTTTCAGATCAAATCCAGACTTTTTTTTCCATTTCGGCTCTCGCTGGATTGCGATTTTCTTGCCAAGATAAATATGCTTTCCATTCTCGCACAGCAATTTGATAACTTTGACTTTTTTGCAGCAGTCTAATAAAATCTTTCCGACCATAAGTTAAATTTTCGGTATATTCTAAAGCTTCATTGGGTAAAGCATATTGTTTGAGTACGCCTTTAAAATCAATATCGGCTGTTAATAATTGATATAATTGCTCGGCTTCTTCTAAAAACTCAATTCGCCCTCTAATTAATAAGTAAAGATACTCCAAAAAAGCATTTAACTCATCTTTAGTGAGGGGTTCTTCATTTTCTATCCCATAATCAGCAGGTAGTGGCTTTTTTTGTGGTGGATTTAATAACCATTTGCGATGGGTTTCCATTTTTTTTATTTGAGCAAAAGCATAACCTGTATAAGTATGCCTAACTTTCTTCGTTAAAAATAAATTTCTGTGTTTGATTAAATATTGACCAACTTCTGTTAACACCGGATATTTATGTAACCACAGCAATTCCAAAACATTAGGATTTGCCCCTGCTAATAATTGCAGGATTTTTCTTAATTCATAAATAACTGTATCTTTATTTCCATCAATAAATGGAAATATCCCCGGTTCATCCCAACCAGCATCTTTTTGTTCGATATTATCAAATCCCAAATAATATCTTTTAGGCGCAATAAACACACCCCGGAAATCAAAATCGGAGTCAGGGCGATTTAACCCATAACCGTGACTACCTGCTAAACCAATCAAAATGCTTCTTTGTTCGACTTCTATTCTTTTCATATCAAATGATTAAAATAGCAATCGTAACTCATATTGCAGGTTACAGAATTAACTATTTTAAAAAAATTTAAGATGGTGGGGTGGTGTTGCGCTACGCAACAACATACCCTACTAAAATTGAAACGCAAAGACGCTCAAAAACTCTTTGAGCGTCTTTGCGCCGTTGCGCGATATTAATCTTTATTTCTCTATCACACCATTTCAGATGATGTTTGCACCATTGGTTGCGGTTGCGGTTGGAACATGAACAAGGAGTAAACTACATCTCGGCGGATGTTGACCATCATATCAAGGAATAGTTCATAACCTTCGCTCTTGTATTCAATTAGCGGGTCTTTTTGACCATAACCACGCAAACCTACAGACTCGCGTAAAGCATCCATTTGTTGCAGGTGTTCGCGCCACAAGGTATCAATACGCTGCAAGATAAAGAAGCGTTCGGCTTGGCGCATCAGTCCTGGTTGAACTTGGTCAATTTGCGCTTCTTTCATGTCGTAGGCAATTCGCACTTGTTCGTGGAGAAATGCTTTAATCTCACTGACAGACATATCCTCTAGTTGACTTGCCTGCATATCTGATAGCAAGTAGACGAATTCTTTGACTTTATCAACCAGTTTTTCTAATTCCCATTCTTCTGAGGGTAAATCTGGGTTGATGTAATAGTCAACGATGTCGTCCATCGTTTTTTCAGCGTATTTAATGACTTGTTCTTTTAAGTCTTGCCCTTCTAAAACCCGACGACGTTCAGCATAGATGGCGCGACGTTGGTTGTTCATTACCTCGTCGTACTCAAATACTTGTTTACGGATATCGTAGTAGTAGGTTTCGACTTTTTTCTGTGCGCCTTCTAAGCTGCGAGTCAGCATTCCCGACTCGATGGGCATATCTTCTTCGACTTGGAAGGCGTTCATTAAGCCAGCAACGCGATCGCCACCAAAGATCCGCAACAAGTTATCCTCTAAACTGAGGAAGAATCTTGTGGAACCAGGGTCGCCTTGTCTACCAGCGCGTCCCCGCAACTGGTTGTCAATGCGGCGTGACTCGTGACGTTCTGTACCAATTACGTGCAGACCACCAATTTCGACAACGTTTTTGTGTTCGCTGTCGGTGAACTGTTCATACTCATGTTTGATGCGGTTGTAAGCTTCCCGCAATTTCTGAATTACTGGGTCTGATGTGGGTGCTTTTTCTGCTGCCACTGCCACCTTATCTTCGGCTTCGAGTTCTGGTAAACTGCGATCGCCATATTCCCGCACTGCAAAATCAACTGCTTCTTTCAGCAATTTTTCGGTTTCTTTAGAAAGTTGGGTGGGGAAAATTTCTGGTGAAGCTTTCCAAGTTTTGACTTTTTTCCCAGGTGTAAAACCTTGGCCACCACCGTGTCCTGTAGGCATACTACCGCTTGCCCTTTGTACACCAAACACATCTTCGTCTTCTGGTTGGACGATGCGTGGCATAAAATATTCCCGCAATTTCAACCGCGCCATGTATTCGGAGTTACCGCCGAGGATGATGTCTGTACCTCGACCCGCCATGTTGGTCGCAATGGTAAGAGCGCCTCTACGTCCTGCCTGAGCGACAATTTCCGCTTCCCGTTCCACGTTTTCGGGGCGGGCATTGAGCAATTCGTGGGGAATACCAGCTTGTTTCAACAATTGGCTGAGATATTCTGATTTTTCTACACTAGTGGTTCCTACGAGTACAGGGCGACCAAGTTCGTGCATTTCGGCACATTCTCTAGCGATCGCTGTCCATTTACCCGCCTCTGTCTTAAACACCAAATCTGACAAATCTTGCCGTTTTCTGATGCGGTTAGTCGGAATGATACTGACTTCTAGTTTGTAAATTTTTTCAAACTCAGCTTCTTCAGTCTTAGCCGTTCCGGTCATCCCGCCTAATTTGGGATACAGCAAGAACAAGTTTTGATAAGTAATTGTGGCTAGAGTTTGAGTTTCCGGCTGAATTTCTACGTGTTCTTTGGCTTCAATGGCTTGGTGTAGACCATCACTCCAACGCCGTCCCGGTAATACCCGTCCGGTAAATTCGTCTACAATGACGACCTCACCATTCCGAACGATGTAATTGACATCCTTTAAGAATAATTCTTTGGCTTTAATTGCATTAAATACAAAGTGCGCCCAAGGATCTTCCGGGTCAAATAAATCTGTGACACCTAAAAGCTCTTCTGCTTCCGCAAAGCCTTCATCAGTCAACAACACGTTACGAGCTTTTTCATCTACCTCGTAATGGTCATCTTTTCTCAGCGTCAGGGCGATTTCCGCCGCTTGTAAATATTTTTCTGTTGGTCTTTCTACCTGACCAGAAATAATCAGTGGTGTCCGGGCTTCATCAATTAAAATTGAGTCTACTTCGTCGATAACACAATAGTTAAACGGACGTTGCACCACATCAGCCATTGAAGTGGCCATGTTATCGCGCAGGTAGTCAAAGCCGACTTCACTATTGGTAACGTAAGTAATATCACATTCGTAGTTTTTCTGGCGCTCGCTGGGGTTCATGGTCGCTTGAATTAGTCCCACACTCAAGCCGAGGAAGCGATGCACCTGTCCCATCCACTCCGCGTCCCGGCGAGCGAGGTAATCGTTGACAGTAACGACATGGACACCCTTACCAGTGAGAGCATTTAAATAACTAGGCAAGGTTGCTACCAGGGTTTTGCCTTCCCCGGTTTTCATTTCCGCAATTTGTCCAGTGTGCAGGATGATACCACCTAACATCTGGACATCAAAGTGTCGCAACCCTAAGACTCGCCGTCCTGCTTCTCTAACCACGGCAAATGCTTCTGGCAAAATATCATCCAGAGTTTCACCCTTAGCAAGACGCTGTTTGAATTCTCCGGTTTTACCTTTTAATTCCTCATCAGAGAGAGCTTTAATTTCTTCCTCTAAGAGATTAATTTCCGTGATGTAAGGTTGGTATTTTTTCAGCTTACGAGCGTTGGGATCGCCCAACAGGAGTTTTAGCATGGCGGTTATGGAACTAAATCAAGGGGGATGGGAAATATAGCTTTGGTATTGATTATAAGAATTTAACCTAACCCAGCTTTTTTAGTAGGAGATGGGTAGGAAATGAAAATTCACTCAAAAACACAAAAACGTAGATGAAATAAATCTACTAAAAGATTTGCTTTTATTTTACGTTTGATATCGAAACTCTATTAATACTATCATTTCGCCCGAAACTGAAGCAGTGAACCCCGACCATACGAAAGTAGCAATGCCCGATTAGTAGGAGGCAGGGGGCAGATGGCAGGAGGCAGTCTCAATGAAACTTATTTCATAACCAAGTATGAAAGTGTTACTAGTATTTTTACTCAGCACTTAGCACTTTCAAGCCAGGAGTTATATGGATGATATTTTATACTTCCACACTTTTTAGGTCTCATGGGTGCTGAGTACTGGCATTAAATATTGCGTCAATGTAGAGGCATCTACACCTAGTTCTGTGCGTTCTTGGGCTGCTAAAATTCCGGCTTGGGAATGCCACCAAGCAGCAGTAGCGACAATATCTTCTACAGGAATTTGTTTTTTAGTTGCTTGTGCTAATAAACCACCCAGTAAGCCAGTTAACACGTCACCGCTACCACCACGGGCTAAGGCTGGGGTACTTTCGGGATTAATCCAGACAATACCTTGAGAATTGGCAATGGCAGTCCTAGCACCTTTTAACAATACCACTGCGCCACTTTCGGCTGCGGCTTCTCTGACTGCTGTGATTCTGTCGTGTTTGGCATCTGATACTGTGGGAAATAACCTGTGAAATTCACCTGTGTGGGGAGTGAGTACGGTTGTAGCTTGCCGTTTTTGTAAAGTGGGAATGGTTTCTAGCTGTGCCAAAATATTTAAACCATCGGCATCCAGAACCAAGGTGCGATCGCTTTCGATAACTTGCTGCACAATGGGAGTAGCTTCGCGGGTTAAACCAGGGCCACAGGCGATCGCACTAAAAGCACTTAAATCAGTATTCTCTGGTAACGTTAATTCTAAAATTGCCCCGGTCTCAGTTTCTGGGCAACCAATAATCAATGCTTCGGGTAAATGTGACACCAAAAGATATTTTAATGATTCAGGAACCGCCACAGAAAGCATTCCCACACCACTAGCCCGCGCCCCCAAGGCTGTTAAAATTGCCCCGCCAGCATAACGCCGCGAACCGCAAATTAATAGTAGATGTCCTTCTTTATACTTGTGAGTTACTGCTGGACGCGGCAGAGGTAAAGTAGAAAGTGCTGTTTTTCTAGTAATCCGTCTAATTCTGGGTGTATTTCCCAATACCGATTCTATATCTGCCAACGTAATATCAAAATCAATTAACTCTGCTTTGCCGACATACTCTAAAGCATGATCCTGCAATAAGCCCAACTTCCACAAGCCTAAGCATAATGTGTAAGTAGCGCGAATTGCCGTCCCTAAAACTTCCCCGGTATCGGTATGCAAGCCAGAAGGGATATCAATACTAATAATCGGTTGTTGCCATTCATTGAATTGATTAATTGTAGACGCGATCGCATCAGTAAGCTGTCTTTCTAACCCAAATCCAAACAAACCATCAATTAAAAAATCACAATTCCGTAATTGCTCAATGTTTCCATCACAAGAAATACCCAAACTTTGGGCATATTCTAAATGCTGTGCGGTTAATTCTTTTAACTGAGAAAAAGGCGAATATATCCAAACCTCATACCCACGAAAGTGTAACTCACGGGCTACAACCAAAGCATCTCCACCATTATGACCAGGGCCAACTAAAATACCTACACGGTATGAGTTGCTAGACAAGGGAAATAACTGTTGAACGCGAAGGGCAATCAGTCCTGCAACCTTTTCCATCAAAGCGGCTACAGGCATCCCTGTGGCAAAAATTCGTTCTTCAATATCACGCATCTGCACGGCCGTGACTACAACTTTTGCAATATATTCTTGTCTGTTTGGCGAGTGTTTGATTTGAATGGGAGACGGGTTTTGCATTATTATAAATTTCTAAATTTAGTTGCTGATAGGAGTTGAGTTAAAAGTTAGAAAATTTGCATCAACTTTTCACTCTTTACTTTTAACTCAGAACTCGACACTCAGCACTTACCTAGCGTAATAAACCCTGGCATCACCAAACCCTAAATCCCGGACATATTTATTCCATCTGTCTGCATCACCCCGTTCCACAAATGGCCCTACAGCTACATGGGGGCCAAAGGGTTTTTGTCTTTCTTGCACTAAGCTAGAATAGCCACTTTTACGGATGATTGTATTAGCAATTACAGGCAAGTCTTGGGTTCTCCCAGGAATCACAACATAATACCTATTACTTCTATTTTGAGAATTGCTACTACTATTACTACTACTGCTAAAAGTTTGTATTTCCTGCCCGTTAGAAAAGCTGACAACTCTTGCACTACGAATGCCAGCATATTCTAGTTGTCTCACCCGATCCTCAGCATTAGATTGCCTGCTAAACACTCCTGACTGGATAATAGAACGTCCTTGATATTGGCGAATGTAAGCCCCTGGTTCAATTTGTCGGACTCGTTGTAGAGTTTGATAATTATCACTGTCAACATAGACAAAGTAGCGTTCAAAGTTTTGGCTATATTGATTTGGCTGACTCGGTTGAATCAATACAGGATTTGGTTGAGACTGATTATCTGTAGATGGGTAAGGAAAAGGAGTAGGATCATATTGCTCAATTTGCCCTGGTTGTAATTCGGGCAAAGTTTGTTGATTATCTGGGTTAACTGAAGTATCTGGCGGTGGCGGTAGGGTTTCAATGACTGTTTGTTGTGACAGCAACAGATGATGATTGTTGATTTGTGCTTGGGCTGGATAAATCTGGGAAATTATCGCCAAGGAACTTCCCAAAAATAAGGGCATTATTGGCAATGCACTAAACTGACCTGATAACTTTATGGACATAGTAGTAACAAAATTTTTCAAACCATATAGTCTAAGCATAAAATCCGCAGGCACAGGTGGCAATGGATACATTAAGTATATTTTGCGTCCACTGCCTTTGCACGCAGTTACGTTGATTTTTTCATATAAATAGCCAGATGAACTTTTACATCTGGTTTACTAGCCTGTTGATGTACAAATTGACCCACTTAGCCTGCGGTGAGACACTTATGCGTCCACATCTGCGGTTAATCATTCTTGTTTGTCTCCCGTGAGAGACAGACAAGATATATACCCTCATTTGTTCACAACTTCCTCACAAGTTATTGCTACATTAACAACAAAATCAATTTAGATAGGATAAAACTCCGTTTTTCACAGTTATCTAAAGGTTTTTGTCTATTCATAAACAACAATTAATTATAAAACCAATATGACACACATAAGTAACTTAGAAAATCACCCAAAACAAGAAGTAAGCACAGCAAAAGAATTACCTAATTTATTGTCTGATTTTTCGGAAATTTACAAAACCAAAAATTTATTAGAAAAGGAGTATTTATTAATTAATAAGGCCAAGAATTCTAATTGGTCATTAGAAGATTATCGGCGTATGTTTGACCTTTACTGCGAAGTAAAAAGTCAATCCCACTTGATTTATTACTTGAAATATCTTATTCAAATAATTCAAGCTTGTGGTTTCATCGCCATCATATTTGCAGCCATAAATTTTTACTGGAGTGCAGCAGATAGACAGAGAAAGCATCTCTTTGAAAATTGGGATGTTATTGCGTTAAATAATAACTCAGACAAAAAAAATAATTACGGTAAATCGTGGTAGAAAAGAAGCTCTTGAATATTTACATGATCATGACGAAGATTTGTCTAGAGTCCAGGCTCAAGGAGCGGTTTTAAATGGGCTTAACTTACCTGGCAGAGCCAGATTACAACAATCTGATTTTCAGGGAGCTATGCTTTTTAGAGCTTATTTATCAGGAGCGAATCTTTGGAGTACAGTTTTTGAAACTGCTAATTTAGATACTGTTAATTTTAAAGGAGCAAACCTGCAATTTGCCAACTTGAATAATGCTGATTTACAAAAGGCTTGTCTTCGTGAAGCAAAACTTGATAATGCAATATTTAACGCCAAGACTAATCTTGATAAAGTAGACTTCCGTGGTGCTACAGGTTTGAATTTAGATGCTATCAAAAAGGCGAAAAATTATCAAAATGCCATCTATGATAAACAAGTGAGTCTACAACTTGGCTTACCTGTTAAGAATGTGGCTGATAATGTAAGTGAAGGCTGTCTTGTGGCTCCTCGAACTAAAAATTGGTGGATACAATTTTAATTAGTAATCCACGGTAATGTATAGCCACAATTTATGACTAGCAATTTCGGGGACAAATTATTTACTTAGTCACCCAAGTGCTTGATTAGTAAGGGTTTGAGATATATATGCTACAATTGAGCAGTCGCGCAGCTGTCTTTAAAAAAGCCGATCGCTCAGTCAGGGTATTTAGATCCGCTAGTCTGGGATATTACAGCCCATCAGAATTTAATGGAGACAGTTTTAATCTCTGTCGTTAGCAGCTGCTAGTCTAAAAACATTAAAGATATGAAAAAAGTTGTCGTTGGTCTTTCCGGTGGCGTTGACAGTTCTGTCGCTGCTGCTATCTTACATAATCAGGGCTATGAAGTGATTGGTTTGACCCTTTGGCTAATGAAAGGCAAAGGGCAATGTTGCTCTGAAGGAATGATCGATGCGGCTGATATTTGCGAACAACTTGGTATTCCCCATCAAGTTGTTGATATTCGGGATGTCTTTCAGAGCAATATTGTTGATTATTTAGTGTCTGGTTATAGTGCGGGAATTACGCCGTTACCTTGTTCGCAGTGCAATAAAACGGTGAAGTTTGGCCCGATGGTGGAATATGCCCGTGAACAATTGGGATGCGATCGCATTGCTACTGGTCATTATGCCCGTATTAATTATGACGATGCAACTGGGCGTTATCAATTATTAAGAGCAGTTGACCGCAACAAAGACCAGTCTTACTTTTTGTATGATTTGTCTCAAGATTTACTCGCGGCTTCCGTATTTCCTCTGGGTGAATTAGAAAAAACAGATACGCGCCGGATTGCAGCTGAATATAATTTGAAAACTGCCGACAAACCTGAAAGCCAAGATTTGTGCTTAGTCGAAAGCAATGGTTCGATGCGGGCATTTCTAGATAAATATCTTGCACCCAAAACAGGCGATATTGTGGATACCACAGGTAAAGTTTTGGGACAACATGATGGTGTCCATCATTACACCATTGGTCAGCGCAAAGGTTTAGGCATTGCGGCGGCTGAACCATTATATGTGGTGGAATTGGATGCTGTGAATAATCGGGTTGTGGTAGGCGATCGCACCAAGGTCACTCAGCCAGAATGTACAGTCGGGCGAGTAAACTGGGTTTCCATCGTTGAACCCTCCACACCAATTCAAGCTGAAGTCCAAGTCCGCTATCGTTCTCAGCCTGTACCAGTGACGGTAATTCCTCTGGAAAATTCCCGCGTCCGCTTGGTATTTGATGAACCCCAGTTCAGCATTACCCCAGGACAAGCAGCAGTCTGGTATGACGGTGAGAAGGTGTTAGGCGGCGGAATTATTGAGCAGTTTAGTTAAATACTTGGGTAGAGACATTAAAATTCAACGTCTCTACTCATCGGCAGTATTTAGCTGTTAAGCATGAGTGCCTGTGCTTCTACGTGGTTGATAATTAGGATACTTTTGATTGAACTCTTCAATAAGTATCCGTATCTCATTTTTGAGTTTTTTTGATTGGTTACGGTATAACCAAGGCAGCCAGTATAGAGTTTTATACACACACAATGGCGCAATATCTATATGAGCTTTGATCATCTCAAGTACTCGCTTGTAGCCTAAACCGGGCAGAACAGCTTTCATGTACCATGACACTGTACTTGCGTCACCGTAAACTAAACCATTTGCAAGAATCACTTCTAAAAAAATAGGTTTAAGTTGCGATCGCTTGACTAACTTACATCCCTGCCAAGGATTGACGTTTAATACGCGCCAAACAAAGGTAAATTTTTCCTCATCATTAAGTTGACGCAGCCACTTCAATAACTCATTTTCTTGTTTTGAGTCAATAAGTTCATCAGCGTACTTGAGAGGGTCAAACATACTTGATTAAAACACGCCCTAATTTTGGGTTTCCGTGCGTTCCCAACATAAATTTATTTTTCCCAATCTGTCATGAGAGGGGCTATTCTGCGTTATTCTCTTCTAAATCTTCATACAAGATAGCTTCAATATCTCGCCCACCGTAAATGACTCGAATAATCTCTACACCAGAGTCAGTAGAAAGATAAAAAATAAAATATTTTTGAAATCCTTTGATTGCTTGCTGTCGAATCCCAGCTAACTTGGGATGAGAGAAGTGGCAAGATTTTCCCATTTCTGGCATTTTTCCCAGTTGTTGAAAGGTTTTTTCCGCCGCTGCGAGAAATCGATCTGAAGCTTCTAAGTTATCTTCTGCAATATAAGTTGCTATTTCTAGCAAATCGTGAATGACTTGCGGTCTTTTACGGACTTTGTTCATCAACTTTAGTTTGACCGTTTATGCTTGGCGATTCTTTCCCGCACGGCTTGGCGAATGTCTTCCCAATCTTCAGCAGTCATCTCAGTTGCATTGCCAGAGTTTAAACCTTCTAAAAGCATCTTTTCCAACCGTTCAGCAGCTTGACGCTTTTGGTCTTGGCGTACTAACTCACGAAAATACTCACTAACGCTACTGTAACTCCCAGCAGCTACCTGTTCCTCTATGTAAGTTCGCATCGCATCAGGAAGAGATATATTAATGCTTTTCATGGATATAGCTTTCCTATTTTTTTGGATATTTCTAATTTTATGGCAAAAAAATGTCATTTTTTGCCATTCACAATGTAAAAGTGTGTTGACAAGAAGCAGCTAGGATTCTGATTCGATTCAATCTAGCTCTAATACCAAATTGAAAAATGATTGCGACAGATGGATGGCTCAAAAGCTTACCAATCCAAAATCTGTCTTGAAAAGTTTGCTTAAGTCGAGCCAGCGCGTTGCGGAGGTTCCCTCCGTTGTAGCGACTGGCGTGGGAAACCCGCCCACGCAACTTTTCGCAAAATCTAAAATCCAAAATGGTATAACTTATCGAGGTCATAGATCCCCAAATTTTTCAAAAACTCAGGGATTTTAACAACCGCAACCTATCAAAATTAATCGGGTGGCGTACTAGCTTTAACTTATCTATTTAATTTTCAGTTCTGCTGACCAATTTTACAGAAGTATTTTTACTCTCTGCACCAGCATTTGATAAGTTAGTTAGTACATAGTTTGCAACAATTACAGTTATCGCTAAGAGGGGATTAAGTTGAGTTACCATCAAGATGCTATTGCGCCACATGGTGGAGAGTTAGTTAATCGCATCGCCACACCAGAACAAAGAGAGGAATTTCTGTCTAAGGCAGACTTTTTACCTCGTGTGCAACTAGACGAACGTGCGGTTTCTGATTTAGAAATGATTGCGATCGGTGCTTTTAGTCCACTCACTGGTTTTATGAATCAGTCAGACTATGATCGCGTTGTCACTGAAATGCGTCTGGCTAACGGTCTGGTATGGTCAATTCCAATTACACTTTCGGTAGCAGAAGAAGTTGCTTCTCCCCTAAAAGAAGGTGATTTAATTCGCTTAGATAACCCCGCAGGTCGGTTTATTGGGGTTTTACAACTCACACAAAAATATACTTACGACAAAATCCGCGAAGCTGTCAATGTCTACCGCACAGATGACGCAAATCATCCTGGTGTGCAGGTAGTTTATAACCAAGGTGCTGTACATCTTGCTGGTGATATCTGGCTGTTGCAACGAGATCCCCATCCTCAGTTTCCCACTTATCAAATTGACCCCTCTGCTTCACGACAAATGTTTCGGGAAAATGGTTGGAAAACTGTTGTAGGTTTCCAAACTCGCAACCCCATCCACCGCGCTCATGAATATATCCAAAAGTGCGCCTTGGAAACTGTAGACGCTCTATTTTTGCACCCATTGGTAGGCGCAACTAAAGATGATGATATTGCTGCTGATGTGCGGATGCGCTGCTATGAAATTTTGCTGGAGCATTATTATCCCCACGATCGCGTAGTTTTAGCAATTAACCCAGCCGCAATGCGTTACGCTGGCCCCCGTGAGGCTATCTTCCATGCTTTAGTTCGCAAAAACTACGGCTGTACTCACTTTATTGTCGGGCGGGATCATGCTGGCGTTGGCAATTACTACGGCACTTATGACGCTCAATACATCTTTGATGAATTTGAGCCAAGTGAAATCGGAATTGTACCGATGAAGTTTGAACACGCCTTCTACTGCACACGTACCAAGCAAATGGCGACGACTAAAACTAGTCCCAGCAAACCAGAAGAACGTATTCACCTCTCAGGTACAAAAGTCAGAGAAATGCTGCGTCGTGGTGAATTACCCCCTCCAGAATTCTCCCGTCCAGAAGTTGCAGCCGAGTTGGCGCGGGCGATGCGAGTTCCTGTTCCGGCTTTGACTTAATCAACAGATGAGGAGTAGAGACGTTGCATACAACGTCTCTACAAGATTTATTAGGGATAGCTGCTCATCGAATTGCTATAAGTCCTAAAATTCTCAACATATAAATAGTAAAAACTTTACAGTCACGACTTCAGCCTTATAAGCTGTTAGCTGACAGGCTGAGGACTGATAGCTAACTTTATGCAGCGTCGGACTTTTTTTAAAACGGATTGGCTCAATACTGGCGGTGTTGGGTGTCACGGAAGCGGAATTGTTTACTTGGAGTCAGCACTACCAAGCTTTGGCACAACCCACACCCCGAAAACTAGCTTTATTAGTCGGCATTAATCAATACCGCAAAAGTCCTTCGCTGAGTGGCTGTCTCACCGATGTGGAATTGCAAAAGGAACTGTTGATTCATCGGTTTGGTTTTTTACCTGCCAATATTTTGACGTTAACTGATGAACAAGCTAGTCGAGAATTTATTGAAGCGGCTTGTTTAGATCATCTTGGTAAACAAGTCAAATCTGATGATGTAGTTGTTTTTCACTTTAGCGGCTATGGCACTCGCATCAAATTAAATGAGTCTGAGGACACGCTACAAAATGCTTTGGTGCCAACAAACGAGAATTTAGAAATTCAAGATGAAAAAATAGCCACTTATCTTTTAGAAGAGACTCTTTTATTATTGCTGCGATCGCTCCCTACAGAAAAGGTCACAGCAGTCTTAGATACTAGTTATGAGCTGCCTAGTACAATTCAACCCACCAGTTGGCGAATTCGCGCCCGTCAAGAGTTAGCCACCAAGTTAGCCACCGCAGAAATTGAATTTCTTGAACAACTCAAAACTAAAGCTTCACTGACTAATGCGGTGATTTTATCTGCCACGGCTGATCCCAAACAAGTCGCCCAGGAAGGACTATTTTCGGGGTTTAGTGCTGGCTTATTTACTTATGCTTTAACTCAGTACCTCTGGGAAACCACTCCCGCTACTACACTGCAATTTAGCCTTGCTCATGCAGATTGTGCAATGTCTAAATGGGGTAGTAAACAGCATCCGAGTTTAATCAATGGCAAAAAAGCCTTAACTAGCGAAAGTTTGCTGTTAGATCAAAATCTTGGTGCTGAGGGAGCAATTCTGGCTATAGAAGAAAATGGAAAAACCGCCCATATTTGGCTAGGAGGACTCCCACCACAAGTATTAGAAAACTATGGTGTCTATTCTCGCTTGACTGCTGCAAATGGAGAACAGCTAATATTGCGATCACGTACAGGGTTAACGGCCAAAGCTCAAATTTCTGGTTTAGAATTAGCAACGCCTCTGCAAGTCGGGCAACTGATTCAAGAAGCAGTTAGGGTTTTACCACAAAATATTAGTTTAAATATCGCTTTAGATTCTGGATTGGAAAGAATTGAAAGAGTTGATGCTACTAGCGCCTTTGCCGCAATGGCATCTATGGTTAGTGTGGTCACTGGAGAACAACCAGCCGATTATATCTTTGGTAAACTTTCGCAAACTCCTAGCCGTTATGGTTTGTTCGCTCCGACTGGACAATTAATTGCCAATGGCGCAGGGGAAGTTGGGGAAGCTGTGAAGGTAGCAGTCACAAGGTTAGCTACAAAATTGCCACATTTACTAGCAGCAAAGTTATGGCGACTCACCGAAAATGAAGGTTCTTCTCGCCTACCAATCAAAGGTAGTTTAGAGATAGTGAATGGTATATCGCCAAAGGTCATTCTACAAAGAGAAACCTTACGCACTCTTGACACAAAAACATTACCCAAAAAAGTACTCAGCACTCCCATTGTGCCGATTGGTAGTCGCATTCAATACCGCATCCAAAATAAAGGCGATCGCACGGTATATTTAATGCTGTTAGGTTTGAAAAACCATAGAACTGCGATCGCTTTTTACCCTTGGCAAACTGCTGAAGAACCAAACACTTCCGAAACAAAACCTGTACTCCAACAAGTAATCATCCCGGCTGGCGAAACCATAACTCTACCAAACAATACAGCAACATCTGGATGGGCGATTTCGGGGCCTGCTTATGAATGCGAACACCAATTAATTTTGAGTCTCGCGCCCTTCACTACCACCCTCAAAGCTTTAGAAACTGCTAAATATCCCACAGGCGACCAACAACCAATCGGTGCATTAGTCAATCCTTGGGAAATCGCCCAAGCTGTCTTACAAGATTTACATAACGCCAGCATTACAACAGCCGAAATGAATGTTGCAGCTAACGATTTATATCAATTAAATGTCAATCATTGGGCTAGTTTTAACTTTAGTTTTCACGTCAATTGAAGTCTGAAGTCCGACAGTACAATAAATAGTTATGCCAAACCGATAAGCTGTTAAACATTTATTCTGCACATTGAGGCCGCAAGCGGGCAGGGTGCAAGGAAGAGGGTTTGGAGCTTTATTTACCATTAAACATAATGCAATTTCAATGACGATTAGCTTACATCCATTAAAATTGTCAGTTTTTAGTCAAAATTAGGCAAGCACAAGTGGTCAAGTTCATTTACAGAAAACATAAGATAACAGGATAATTGAGCCGCAGTCTGGATTAGACTTTTGGCGTAATTTTGTATCGAATTTCAGGTACTTCAATTCCCATGTTCAAAGTAAAGTTACAATTTTCCAAGTTTCTCGGATTGTTGCTTATCGTCTGCTTTACCTTCTTCACGGTATATGTAGCGAATTCTCAACAACTCCCTTTAGTTGAATACCAATCAAAAACACCTCCCAAAGCAACCTCCAAGTATAAATTAGCAACTGAGGTACTACTAGAGATCGGAATTGCACAAAGATACGATATGTATTTCGACCACTTGATTGGCACGTTAATAGGTAAGGGCGACGATTTTAAGCTCTATGCAAGGTTTAGGAAGATGTTTGCACGAGAAATTGGTTGGAGACACTTCAAAGATGCCTATGCAGCAAGATTGGAAGCTGATTTTTCAGAAGATGAATTAAAGAAATTGTTAAATTTATCAAAGCAACCTGTGATGAAAAAGTTGTTGCAGTCTGAAGTTAAAGCATATATGGATACGTCTAAACAAAGGTTCAAAATGGGATTTGAATTGTGGGAGAACTATAATAACGGCAAAATCAGTTTACCCCCAGAATAGACTTTTAGCCGCATTCAGATTCCTTCAACATATATTAATCATTCTGGATTCTGACTTCTGAATTCTTATAATCAATCTCAAATTACATGGTTCCAACTGTGGGTACTGTTAGCCTTAACACCTACGTTCAAGGTCAAGGATTTCCAATTTTAGCGATACATGGTCATCCTGGTTCTGGTCGTAGTCTTTCTGTATTTACTAATCACTTATCTCAACGCTTTCAAACTTTCGCTCCAGATTTGCGTGGTTATGGCAAAAGCCGCTATCAAGGTAATTTTGCTATGACAGACCATTTAACAGACTTAGAAGCTCTTTTAGACCGCTTTGCCATTGAAAAATGCCTGATATTGGGTTGGTCACTAGGTGGGATTTTGGCAATGGAATTAGCTTTCAGAATGCCACAGCGTGTCACGGGGCTAATTTTGGTAGCCACAGCCGCTAGACCTTATGGTAGTCATCCCCCGATTACTTGGCAGGATAACTTATACACAGGCATTGCTGGTTTATTAAATTTAATTAAACCTAGTTGGCAATGGAATATTGATACATTTGGTAAGCGATCGCTGTTTCGTTACCTGATTCAACAACATAACGCCACTGCCTATAAATACATTGCCCAAGCAGCAGTACCAGCTTATTTACAAACCTCCGCAGCTGCGACTCGTGCTTTATCCAATGCCTTGCACTCTCGATACAATCGTCTAGCAGAACTAGAGCAGATTCATTGTCCTAGCCTAGTACTAGCAGGCGCTCAAGACCGCCATATCACAGCCGACTCTAGTTTAGAAACTGCCAGACACCTCAAAAATAGTCGGTGGCAATGTTACCCCAATACGGCACATCTTTTCCCGTGGGAAATTCCCCATCAAGTACTGAGCGATATTGACCACTGGTTAGAAGCGCATCCCCAAGTCATACCTAGCCAATAATTTCTAGTTAATGAATGAAGGATGAAGCGAAGACTGTTTTGTTACCAACCCCATCACTTCATAGGTAAGGTAATTTCATACTTCATACTTCATACTTCAGACCTTTAATGATTGCCTAAATTACATCTGACCGCTAAAGGCAGGCTTTACTTTGCGGTCAATCCGTTCCCCCAGGTCATCGGCAATTGTCAAATTATCTGGTTTACAGCGTTTGACATTCACTTGTATTCCTTGCGCCCCTTCCAGTTCTAAATCTTCCACATAGCCTTTTAAGGCTAATTTTGCATCAGCAGAAGTAAGAAATGGCCCAAAGTAGTAAGTGCAACGGGGGTTTTGTGTTACTATTTCCACCCACCACGCTAATCCGAGGCTATTAAATGTGTTGATTAAAGCTTCTTTCATGTCGTACCCGATGGTTTTCATGGTAGTTGCTGATTGATCAATCTGGTAGTAGTTGTTAGATACTACGTTGCGATTGTGGTTGCTTTACATTTCTTTATACTCTTTTGCTCTTTTTTTTTCAAAGAGGTTTTGGTAACTTATTTAGATACAAAGTGTTTAAAGAACGTTGGCGATAAACCTCATAAAGTGCCATCCCAGCAGCCACAGAGGCATTTAGACTGGGGGTTTTTCCTTGTAAGGGAATTGACACCAAAACATCACATGCACGTTGAGTTAACATGCTTAAGCCTTCGCCTTCAGAGCCGATGACTAAAACTATAGGCCCGCTAAAGCGTACTGTGTGTATGGGTTCGCTTCCTGTAGCGGCGGTACCATAAATCCAAAAACCCGCTTCTTTGAGTTCTTCTAAAGCGCGGCTGAGGTTAATTACTCTTGATACTGCAAAGTTTTCTAAAGCGCCTGCTGCAACTTTGACGACTGTCGAGGTGATCCCCACGGCTCGTCTTTGGGGAATGACTAAGCCTTGAGCGCCAATTGCTTCCGCAGTCCGGATAATTGCTCCCAAGTTATGTGGATCAGTGATCCCTTCAGCGACCACAATCACGGGATCATTGACAGCAGATTTAGCTTGAGCCACTAAATCTGGTAATTCCAGGTAGGAATAAGGGGCGATTTGGGCTGCTATTCCTTGGTGATTAGCGCCTTCGGTAATTTGGTCAAGACGCTTGGGTTCTACTTCATCGATAACTGTGCCATTGTCTTTCGCTTGTAGTAGCAAATTATGAAATCGGGGATCGTAGCGTAAACGCGCTGTTACCCACACACGATTGAGTTCCCGTTGACTTTCCAACGCACTCAAAACTGGATGACGACCGTAGATTAAATCACTTTCGTTATCTTCTGTTTTTTTAAGAATAGGAGACTGATAAGAAAACTGACGATTGGCAGAGGAATTGCTTGGTGTGGCGTGATTGTCACGCTCTTCTGGTTTGGCTTTCCGAATAGGATTACCACTAAAACGCTTACCTTTAATTTTCACAGTCCGCCCACGATTGGGTTCGCCAGATGTCTGGATCTTTTTGGGTTTGCTAGTCATAATGAGTTTCAATGTATGAGCTTATAAGTAGGCATCCTGAATGCTTAAAGGTGCTGAACCGAACACACCAATTTTTCACTGATCAGGTGAAATGTCTCACTCTTGTTCGAGATGAAGTTTCTGCAACAATTCGGTTAAGCGTGGGATATCGGTAAGATACAAGTAGCCAATCAAAGTTTCTAGGCTAGTTGCTTGTTGATAAATTTCGGGATCGAGGCGTTTAGGCCGTCCTGTAGAGGCGTTACGTCCTCTGCGGACAATTTCTAGTTCGGCTTCCCTCAGATGAGGAATCAGCGATCGCAAATGTAGGGCTTGTGTTTCTGCTCTCACCTGGGCCACTACCAAACGGTGATAAGTTTCTAGCCGTTGTAATGGCAATAGATAGAACATTCTAGCATAAAGCTCATAGATTGCATCTCCTACATAAGCAAGAGCAGCCGGAGAAATTTGCTGCACTTGGCTTGGGGAAATTTTTTGGTGTAGTTGTACAGTGCTGGCTAAACAGGCTTGCACCCAAGATAAATCAGATGTAGGAGGTTCATCTTGTCTATCTATTCTATCTATTGGTTCTTCCTCCTGGGAGTCCACAAATTTATCATTCCTTAACAGAATACTTTTATACGATTAATTTTTCTTGAATATATTTTAAATATCTTACGTAGCACAATCTATACTATCAGGATTACCCAATTAATTCTATCTTTTTAGGGGAGATTTTGTACTTGAATCGGAATTTCTTCAGAAGAGGAATGGTTGAGGCTGTGTTTAGGGGTGTGGGGGTGTAAGGGTGTAAGGGTTTTGAACAAATACAACCTACACCCTGTTTTCGATAAAAGGATTTGTGAAATATGTCAGTTTTGTAGATTTCAATCAAAATAGCTGGCTTTGATACCTCTCTCACAAGGAGAGAGGTTAGCGTCCAGTTTTGATAAAAATTAAGCTATCCAGATAAACTATCGGATAGCTGAATTTCACCTCCAGTCAAACTATCAAGACCCTTTGATATTTTCAAGAGCCGCGTCCACTGTAGTTTGCAGAGAGAGAAACTTCTCTAGGCGAACAAGTTTGACTGTTTGGGTGACACGGGCGTTTGTAACAATTTGCAAGGTGCCTTCAGCATTTTGAGCCTGCTTGGCTAGCTGTACCAAGGCTCCCAAGCCAGAGCTATCAACAAAGTCAATTTGAGAGAGATCCAGAATAATGTGCTTTGGCCCCTCGTCAATTTTGCCGCCTAGTACCTTGCGAAATGTCGGTTCAGAAAAGGCATCTAACAAACCTGTGAGGCGGAATAGCTGACAGTTATCCCGGATTTCACGAGTGCCTCTCAGGCTTACGGTTAGATTAAGTGGCTCAGCAATAATTCCCTCCTCATAATTAAAGTGAACGCTCAAGTATAGATGGTTTTTATGCACGTTGTCTACAACCTGCTGAGATAGCAGAGTTTAGGCAAAGTAAAAAGTAAAAAGTAAAAAGTAAAAATTTTTTTGACTTTTGCCTTTTAACTTTTAATTTTTACAGATCCCATCTAGCACTTTTTATATTTTTACTTAACCTCACCATTAAACTGTGCGTAATGATCGCATTGCTTGGACAAATTGCTCAAATAGATAATCAGCATCATGGGGGCCGGGGCTGGCTTCGGGGTGATACTGTACCGAGAAGATGGGCAAAGATTTATGGCGGACACCAGCAACAGTGCGATCGTTTAAGTTCAGGTGGCTGATCTCAACCAATGTTTGAGGTAAACTATCTGGGTTAATGGCAAAACTATGGTTTTGGCTGGTAATTTCGATCCTTCGTTGTAAACCCGCAGGCTGATTTAGACCCCTATGGCCAAATTTAAGTTTAAATGTTTCTGCACCCAAGGCATGACCTAAAATTTGGTGTCCCATACAAATACCAAACATGGGTTTTTGGCTTTCTAAGAGGGCTTTGACAGTTTCAATACCTTCTGTAACCGCAGAGGGATCGCCAGGGCCATTGGAAAGAAAGATGCCATCTGGGTTGTAGCTGAGAATTTCTGCGGCGGGTGTATTGACTGGGACAACAATCACGCGACAACCATAACTAGCCAAACGCCGCAAGATATTGCGCTTTACCCCAAAATCAAGGGCGACAACTGTAAATGTTTCTTGACTATTTGCCGTACTTTCGGGATTGAATTCCCATTCGGGAATAGTTGGTTCTGACCATTCATAAACTTCGGAGGTGGTGACTTCCTTGACGAGATTCAAGCCAGCCATATTGGGAAATGCTTGGACTTGTTCTAGCAGTTCGGCTTCATCCAAAATTTCTGTAGAAATTCCACCATTCATTGCGCCGAACATCCGAATTTTGCGGGTGAGGGCGCGGGTATCAATGCCGTAGATACCGGGAATTTGGTTTTGTTTGAGGTAGTCGGGTAAGGATTGGGTCGATCGCCAGTTACTCGGTTTATGACAAATATTGCGAGCGATCGCACCTTGCACTTGCGGCCGCAATGATTCTTCATCTTCAGGATTAACGCCTGTGTTCCCCAATTCAGGATAGGTAAAAATTACTATTTGACCGCAGTAACTAGGGTCAGTCAAAACTTCTTGATAGCCAGTCATGCCAGTGTTAAACACCACTTCCCCGATTGTGGTTCCCGTCGCACCGAAAGACCAACCACGGTAAGCAGTGCCATCTGCCAAGACAAGTAAAGCGGGTATTGCGTCAGACAGGGACATAAGCGATAGATTAGGGATGGGGTAAGTATGAAGTTTGAAGTAAGAAGTCTGAAGTATTAAGTCTGAAATCTGAGATTTTTACTTCGACGCTGCGTCTTCATCCTAAAAAAGTGTAAATCATCAAATGCAAAGTCTGACACTTCATACTTCATAATTCATACTTCATAATTCTGAATTATTTTCCCAGGGTGATTCGGTGGCAGGAGTAGTTTTGCAGTTGTTTGGCTAGGTAAAATAGATATCAATTATGCTTCAGTCTTTTTTATCTCGTACAGCCCCGATTTTTCTCGCAAGTGCTTTAGCTGTGTTGGGCGTTGCCTGTAGTGAAGACCAACAGACTACTGAGACTGTTAGTAATCAACAATCTGTGGTAACTGACAATTTATCAGTAAAGCCCCCTGTCGAATCAGCAGCCCCAGTCACCAGCCCATCCGAAGCACTGTCACCGTCGGCGCTTGAACCCGATGCTTTTCAGTTGGGACTAGACAAAGCCGCAGGAGCCGTAGCTATCAGCCAATCGGCTCAATCGATTCAAGATTGGAATTTGGTGGCACATCAGTTTCAAGAGGCGATCGCCCTTATGGAAAAAGTTAGCCGTCAAAGTCCCGATTATGTATCGGCTCAAGGCAAAATTGTCGAATATCAGCGTAAGATAACGTATGCGCGACAAAAGGCAAATCCAAATTTGCCGCCGCCATCAGGTGAAAATCAAAACATAGTAGTGGCAGTTCCTCAGCCAAAAACTGTGGCTAAATTTATGCCACAACCGACTGTCCCAACCAGACAACAGCCAGAACAACGTGTTTTTTCCTCAACAGAAATTTTGCCACGGGAAAAAAATGTGTTTGTTGCGCCGATTAAACGCCGCGTGGGTGGTACGCCGATTGTGGAAGTCACTTTTAATGGTCAGCAGAAATTCGACATGATTGTAGATACAGGAGCCAGTGGCACTGTGATTACTCAGGAAATGGCGAATGCGTTAGGTATTATACCTGTAGGCAAAGCTAAGGCGAATACTGCTAGTTCTAGAGCCGTAGAATTTCCGGTGGGTTATGTTGATTCGATGGCAATTAGCGGGGTGAGGGTGAATCGCGTGCCAGTGGCGATCGCTGGGACAGATTTAGAAACTGGCTTATTGGGACATGACTTTTTTGGTAACTACGATGTCACCATCAAACGCAATGTTGTAGAATTCCGTCCCCAATCGCATTCCGAAGCTAATTCGATAGAAATTGAACTAGATCCTCCAACTTCTGCCACGGACTCCCGCTCTGTAGAATTTCCTTAGCCACACTCACGCCTTGAGCATGATCTAACAACGGGATCGCACCTGCAACTTGTAGGGCTAACGAAGCATTTAACGCTACAGCATCTTGTTGAGCTGTGGTTCCTTTGCCTTGCAGCACAGCCTTGAGAATTTCAGCATTTTCTTGGACATCGCCACCCTTGAGTGCATTGATAGACACAGGTGTTACACCCACTTCTTGAGGATTGAGAGTGGTTAACTGCACTTTGCCTTCAGATAACACCGCTATGTCAGTTAAATCTCCGAGGCTGGCTTCATCAATTCTTTCGCGCCCGTGTAAAACGATCGCTTTTTGTTTGCCCAGATTATGTAATGCTTGAGCAACAGTTTCTAAAAGTTTGGGTGTAAATAATCCTACCACTTGCCCAGTCGGACGCAAGGGATTAACTAACGGCCCCAGTAAGTTGAAAACAGTGCGAATCCTCAGATTGCGGCGTAATTGAGCCACTGATTTCAAAGCTGGATGCCAACCAGGGGCAAACAAAAAGGTGATCCCGACTTCTTGTAATGCAGCTTGGACTTTTTCACTAGGGGCGCTTAAGTTGACACCCAATGCTTCTAAAACATCCGCGCTACCAGTCAAACTAGATGCGGAACGATTACCATGTTTGGCTACAGGCACACCATAAGCCGCCACCACAAAAGCCACCGCCGTGGAAATGTTGAAAGTCGATGAACCATCACCGCCCGTTCCGCAAGTGTCTATGATGGGGAGTGGGGAATGGGGAGTGGGGAGTGGGGCAGGATGTTTAGTACTTCCTACGCTTTGAGATTGTAGAACTTCAGCCATACCGGTTAATTCTTCGGCGGAAACACCTTTAAAATTGAGGGCGGTTAAAATTGCTCCTGATAACTCTGGGGGAACTGCTTCACTCAGCCACCCTTGCATCAATTCCGCAGCTTGGGGGCGTGTCAAAGATTGACCGTCTATTAATTGCTGTAGCAGAATATACCAGCTTGTAGAAATTTCTGAGGAATTTGTCATAGCTAGGGTTGTAAGTGATGAAAATGCGATCGCCAAGGCTTGCTAAAAAGCGGACATGGCAGATATCGTACCGGAAAATGAGCAGCTATCAAAGTTAGTTATTCATAGAAATTTCTCTATTTGATAGTTAGTAATGAATAATTCTTTCCCTTTCGCAGCACTATTTTGTTTGTAATTATTCATCCCATATTGCAATTCCCATTCATAAATATTCGCCCATTGAAAATTTTCCCGAATTTGCAGAGAATTATCGTAAGTAATCAGCCAACGATGATGGTATTGTTTTAAATCTTCAGCAAATCTTTGATGTTCAAAAGATGTATGTAAGTCTCCATATTTTCCGTATAATCTAGATTTAGTGGCACTAAAATATGGCGGATCTAAAAATAAAAAATACATTTTCACCTTTTTCATTTAAAAGGTAACTATAATCCAAGTTAGTTATTTTGATATCTGCTGTTAAAATAGACTCTAGTTTTTCTAAACGTTCTATTGAGGAATGTGTAAATCTTTTTTCAAAAGCTTCTTGAGAAAAACCACCTGATTCTATAGTACCAGAAAAAGTAATTCTATTAAGAATAAAGAACCGGATTGCTCTTTCTAAATGAGATAATTCTTTTACGTCAATTGTAGTTAATTCTGTGAATAATAACTTACCATCCGTATATTGATTTTTTATTTGGCGTATTTCTTCAACCAACACAGATATATCAGATTGAGCGAGTTTCCAAAATAAGAATAGTTCTGGGTTTAAATCATTAATCCAAATTTTTAATTTAGGATGTTTTTGCTTTAAATAAATGAATACAGAACCACCGCCAACAAAAGGTTCTCGAAATTCGGAAAAATTATTGGGTAAGTATTCAATAATCTGTTTTATCGCTTTGGATTTACCTCCAGGATAGCGGAGGGGACTTTTGAGCATAAGTAAAAAATCGTGCTTTGACTTAAAATATCTTTATATTTGTTGTACAGAATAAATGTTTTTATGTCTCGTTCTGTTCCCTATCAACCGTTGTGGTTGCGACTACTGCTTTAAATTTAAATAATAAGTCATCCTTAAACTATTCAAATGGATTTGGAGAAGGTAGAAAATATAATCCTGGCTTAGTGGTTTTAATATATTCAAGACCGAGCGCAAGCTGTTCCCATTCCCAATCGGGTATACTTTCTAAAACTCTTTGTATATCAGCTTGATTGCCAGTTACGCAATCAATGACTATTGGGTGAAAAGTATCCCAATGACTTTTGTTAATATTACCTTCATATAGAGCCACTGTAGCCAATCTTGTACCCACGGGTGGAACTCCATTCTTCATCCATCGAAGCGGTTGAGGCAAAATTTTAATAGCATAATATGGCATTATATTTGTTCTGAGATCAGTGAATACGGCAACTAAAGACGGTTTTGATGAAACTACAATACCTGGGTTAACACAACCATAAATGAAATATTCACGGATGTAGGCTACAAGAAATGACAACGGTTTTAGAAACCACCATATTCCAACACCAAAGAAAATATTGAATATAGCAACTCCCAATAATGCGAATGGTAAATGTTCCAAACTTTTACCTTTACGTATGACATCCAAAATCGCAGCACCAAAAATCCAATCAATAAAAATAGCTAAAGCAAGCAGACCAATTATGGGTAGAATCAATTTAATTGGTTTGCCAGGAAATGAACGAAACCAATAGAGATAATCAACGTTAAGATTTCCAGGATTTGAAGCGTAAGTACTACCATCTAATATTAAAGGGCGTTGTGGTTGATTCACCATTTTTCTACTCGTTGAAAGAATAAAGTTCCATCTATACCTAAGTTAGGTTTCCCTAAAATGAGATAGAGTTTAACAACATCGATGATTAACGATACAACTATATATAGCGGTTCTCGATTCAGTGAAGTATAGGAAAAAATAGCCTTGCTGAATAGGAGAATAAAACTAAAAAATACAATCTCTCAAACTCATATTCTCCGCGCCTCTGCGTCTCTGCGTGAGGTAAAATCATTTCACTAATTAGCAACACAGATAAACGCGGATCAATTTGTCTTCTAACCAAGTGAAAATCGCTGTAATTTTGATTAACAATCTTAATATTTGATTTATGCACCCAATAAATTAATAACCACTAGCGTAATGAACGAAATATTACCCGTCCGGGAAACTCTTCTTGATTAATGCGTGCATAAACTCGCAAACAAGTTAAAACTTCTCCAGGAATACCGCCACAATTTAGCTGTAAATCATCTTTAGAAAAAGCACATATATCAGCATAGAGTCCTGAGAGTTGGCGAATTCTGACATTGTGTCCTGATTTATTGGCTTTGTCTGCAATCTTTTTTAAATTTCGCCGTGATTCTTGTTGTAATTTTCCCCACCATGAATAACGTTCAACTGGTGGAATAAATACTAATGAATGTATAGCTTCATCTATATCAATCCATGCACGTACAATGGCTAAGATATCATTATTTTCTTCGGCTTTTTGGGTGCGGTGAAAGCGGTCTGTTAAAGCTTCTATATATTGTTGTTGCTGTTCTGGTTTAGAGTTTAAAGAAATAATATCAAAGCTAAAAATACTTTTTAAAGCATGATGTAAATCTGGTTCTATTTCTATAAATTTGAGATATAAATTTAAGAAGCCAGCGAGTAATTGTAAATCTTCTGATTCATTGATGGGGAAAATTTTTGATTTTAAAAGTGCTGTTTGAGATAAACATAACCCCTGAACATTCACACTACCTTTAAGTCCAGGGTAAATAATTTCATCTCTAATAAAGGGAAGTTGGTAGAAGTTAGAATCATTTTCTACTGAACCGATTTCTTGAGCTAAATCTAAGGTGCGTTGTTGCCAAAACGCAGCTAAATCATCAGGTATTCGTAGCAGTTTACGGTGAATTTCATGCCATAAATCAGCGTCGCTTTGGCTTTGTAAGGTTGCATCACCTAAATATAAACTTAGTTCTGCGTCAGCATTCCAAGTATCGCGTAGATGGTTTAGTTTGAACTCATTTGAAGTTTCGATAATTAAGGTTTGTTTTACTACAATTTCTGGAGGTGGAGGTTGCAATAAATCTTGGATTTCTTGCAGCAATTCTGCACAAATTTCAGCACCAGGATCATCGGGTAATTCTGTATAGGCTCGGTTTAATGCAGCTTCTAGTCCATACAGGCTACACCGCAATAACCTGGCTAATTCGGAGTTTTCTGTTTCTAATAGTTGACGTAGATGCTGCATGGTGAGTATGGGTTGGCACTATTTTAAAAGCAGAGGGACGCAAAGTTAAGCGCAGAGTTACGCGAAGAAAATTATTTACTTTGTGCCTTTGCGCGAAACAAATAATTATTAATGTATCCCACAGAAGGGATCGCGTTCTTTATCGACTTCGTTAGGTTGTAATTCTAATTCCGCGCGATAAACACAACCTTCTTGTTTTAAACATTCTTGACTTGTGGATGTCCAGTAGGGAACTTCGCCGGGGTGCATCCGCAAGATGCCTTTGTTGTCGAGAGTGACGCGATATTGGCAAGGGTAGTCTGTAGTGACGGATGGTTTACTGAGTGAACCGATACGTATCCATTTTTTTCTGTTAGTTTCAGTGTCGGTCTGATAAACGTAAAATGTGTGTTGTCCAGTGTAAGGAAAGGGTGGCAAGGCATTACTAATTAATCCGTTTCCTGGTTGGGGTAAACCATCACGGAGGTAATGAAATTCGTGCAGAGATTGGTTATCATTTGAATCAATTTCAAAGACTAAATGATAGGCATTGGGTTGATCTACTGTTGCTGATTCGATGACATTAACTGCAATATCACCATCATTTAAGTCTTTATTTGGTCGTTCTACGGCGATGTTCCATTTAAGTTTACCGTCGGCAAATAATGAGTTTTCGGAAGCTGCTAATATTGCGGAACCGACATCAATACCAGGAACATCGATTAAATAATGAGGATTTCCTTGACATAATAAAACACTAAATTGTAGAGTTTGGTCAATTTCAAATTGCACTTTAATTTTTTTGAGAAACTCTGCTTCTTCCATCCCTAATTTTTCCATAAGATGTTTACCGTCAAAGCTTCCCCATAGTCTTAAGTCCCCGTCTTCGTAATCTTGGCGATAAATAATATTAGTTAACTGTATACCTTGCCAAGCTGTACGCACTTTGGCGACTGTTTCCCAAGGTGCAATTTGATGAAGTTCTTGTCCTGCTTTGAAAATTGGTAGTAGTTCGTTACTTTGGGTTTTGCGTTTGAAGTTGCAAGGTAGGTAATAAAATAGATTTTTAACGTCTATTTCTAATTGATTCGCGCCTTTTTGTAGGAGTGCTTTCGATTCTTCGGGGTCAAATCTGAGTCGGCGTAATTTTTCGGCGTAACACGCACCTGCTGAGGTGGCGAGTTTAGTAAATTCTAAAACAAAGGTGATGCGTTCTGGGTTCCAAACGAAGTAGGGTGATTTGCTAAATTCTTGGTAAATATGGCGTTGTACTAAGTCGAGGTTGCAAGTTTTTCCTGAGAGAATTAACCAGTCAACTTTGTGGGTGTTCCAAGCATCGATGGTGTTATCTTCTGAACGTAGACGGCTTTCCATTAAGCCTTTAGCAATACCAATGGCTTCTTTTATTGCAGAGGTGGCGACACGTTCAAATTGTTGATTATCTAGGGTAACGGAAATATTATCTAGGTTATGAATTTGATATTTAATTGCGCTTTGGGTGAGAAGTTCGGCAATTTGTTGTTCAGAGATTGTAAAAGTTAAAAGTGAATTATCGGTTGGCAATTTTTGTCCGAGTTTGAGTTTGGCTGCTTCTGCATGATCCCAAAGTGTGTAGAAGGTTTGTAGGCGTTGGGGTGCTTGTTGCCAACGGGTTGGTAAGACTTTTTCGGCTGTATCTAAGGCATCTTTATAAGCTGTATCACCTTCGGGATTTTCTCTATCTAGGCATTTTAATAAGCTGCCTGTTTTGAATTTACCTTGGTCGATAAAACGCTCGTTTAATTCGGAACTAATTAAGTCTTCGAGTTTTTCACTGTCGATATCACCACGGGTAACTGCTGTTAAGAGAAAATCTGCGATCGCAACTTTTAATAACCTAAATACTCGCAAGGTAATTAATTCGCCACCGAGTTGTAAATGTCCTGATGAACCTAATAGTTTTGGCGTTAATTTATAATATCTGCCGCCTAAGCCTCGGTCTTCATTATTGGCAAAGAAGGGGGTTTTATCTTCTAAGGTTAATTCAATTAATGCTAAGTCTGTTGTGCCGCCACCGATATCTAAAACTAATACATTTTGTGACCATTTATTCCCATCGCGGCGACAACGGGTTTTAAAAGATTCAATGCCAATATTTAAATTACCACCAAATTCTCGCCATAAGAAAAATATCGCTACGGAAACAGCTTCATCATAAGCTGTTTGCACATCATCAATACCTAATTGTTCTACTAATTGCTTAACTTCTTTGCGAACTACTGGCGGTGCAACAGTGGGATAGGTAACAACGGCGGTTAACAGTTCACCTTCGGAAAATCTACGTCTAGCGCGTTGGCGATAATCTTCAGTTAAATCAATTAAATGCGCCCAAGCTGCTTGAATTAATTGGTTCACATTAATATTAATTTCGGTATCATTTAACATTACGGGGAATGTTTTATTTTGACCAAAATACCGCTTGGGTGAATGATGAAAACGGCTAATAATTTCTTTTAAAGAACTGCTAGTGCCTTGGGCGATCGCTTTTTTTTCGATTATCTCTTGCTTCTCGCCCCATTTTCAGTTTTAATACTTCTAAGTTGGAAATTTCTAACTCGCTGGGAATCTCGCTATCGCGGCGGTCAATATCCAAAACTACGGGGATTAAATTTTGCGATTCTAAGGTGGGGACGCGAAAAACTTCGTGATAGATTTGATATAGTTTTTTACTAGCGGCGCGTTGAAATTTTTCGCTATTGCCTAAAGATAACTCGATTTGGCGAATTGCTTCTAAAAATCTTTCTCTGTTATCACTTTCAAATATTTCGCCTAAACGGTTGGGTTCAATTTCTAAGTTTTTACTAATATCAATAATAAATTTTTGCCATTCAACTTCGCTGATATCTGGTAGTGCTTCGGAAGCGGGAGAATTGAGCCATTGCCAGAGGCGATCGCGCAATCTTAATTCCTGTTCTCGTGGTAAAATTTCGGCAATGGGAATTTCTATCGGATCGAACAAAGTCACGGTAGAATTCGACGTACCAAAGTCTAGAGCAAACCATCCCGGAAATCTTTTGACTGGTTGATAGCTAACAGGTTCTTCCGGTGAATTTGATAGTGACTCAGAATTCATAATTTGCGCTTCAGCAGTAGATGGTGTCCATAAATAACAAACAGCCTGAACTTGTTGCGGTTCAGATAATACTGGTTCCCCTGAAAAGTCGGAATCAAAATACTCAACAATGACTTGTAAAGTACAGTTGATTGGTTCTGTTAAAGGTTTCTCTAATTTACAAGGATATTGTTCTAATTGTCCGATTTGGGAAATTTTTGGAGTGACAGCATCAAAGGGTTTATATGCTTTTTGAATTTGAGTAGTTAATTCCCTGGGTGTACCTTTAACGGAAAAGTTTATCCGGGCAATGTGGGGTACATTATTACCAATAGCAACTAGTTGAATGGTGGGAAGTTCTAAATATTCGTTGTCGTTAACTTGGACTTGAAAGCGTGGAGGGAGGCGAATTTCTACTGGCATTTTTTAGTTCCTTTCTTTTATTTCGCGCAAAGGCGCAAAGGTATTAGTGTTTGGTAAATTAATTAAGATGTTGTAACTACTTCAAACTACCTATATTTTTTAAACGAACCGCAAAGAACGCAAAGGACACAAAGGAAAAGAAGATATGAGCTAGGTAATCAATTACTTATACCAATCTGGACGAAGATGCACAGAATCTTAAGAAACGAACCGCCAAGAGCGCCAAGAACGCCAAGAATCTAGAGTTTTATTTTGTGCAGCTTTACATTAAATTGGTATTAGTAACCAGGAATATCTAAATCAGAAGTGGTAGCGATTTCTGCGAGAATATTTAGCCAAGTGGGAATAGCAAGTTTTGGTGGTGAGTCGCCAGCCGCAAGATATCTCAGCAATGCTTCTTTTTTAGAAATATTTTGCAGTGTGGGAATAATTTGATCTAAAATGCCTTCTATTTCTGAGTTGACTTGTTGATTAACTTCACTCACATACTGCACTAAATGTAAGCTGGCGCTGGCGGTAATTTCATCACGCAAACGTAATACCAACATTTGATGATGGCTGGCTCTAGGTGAATTTTGATTTCTTTCTGGCGACCAATCAAATATTTGACCAATGTTGTGTTTTTCGTCTTGGCGTGCAAGAGGAAATATTACTTCGGGGGCAATTTCTTTGTCTTTACTATTCAGTTCTGCGAGGATAGCTTCTTTCCATTGATTAGGGTCGCATCCTAACAGTAATTTATAAAATAAGTCGGCTTCTTCTCCACCAAAACCAATTTCGATTTCTTGTTCCATTTCTGGGGAAAGAAGAGATTTAAGATAGTCCCGTGCTTCGGCTACTTGATTGGAGAGTTTATTTAATAAATCTACCACTGCTTGACGAATGCGATCGCGGGCAAATATCTCGACTTCTTGCACAGTTTTTTCAAAGGTGGGATAGAAGTCATCACTCTTAGTTGGCAAAGTATTATTAGTTCTATTTCCTCTTTCAAATAACTTGCCAGCTGCACCTTTAGTTTCTGCGATAGTAATAGCGCCATTGTTGGCTTTGTTAAACAATAAAGTCCACTGGTTCCAGTTGACAATTTTAAAGGTGAGTTCATCTTTAACTACTTCACTCACAACAGTTCCGCGACGGTCTTTGAGTGGTTCTTTGCCTAATTCTTTTTGGAAGTTGCGGTAGGTTTTATCTAAACTATCAATGGCATTCCGCAAATCAATTAAGGTGGGACTATCGAGAGTTGGTATACCTTGTTCGTGAATTTCGGCGATGAGATTTTTTAGGTTTTCTTGTTGTTGACGGAGACTTTCAGCCGCACGACGGGTATCTTCATACAGTTGCTTGAGTCCGTGCATAGCAACATGATTTTGAATTAACTCTCGCAGTTTGGCAATACCGCCATCTTGAGCAAAGTAACCTAATTGTCTCCCCAGTTGACTACGTGCATCTGAATCTAATAGTCTTTCGCTAAGACGAGTCCATTTTTGCTGTAACCGTTTTGAAGGTTCCAGGTAATTAGGATAATCTAAGTTGGATAAAAATTCTGGCGAACCAGCTTTGACACTACTGGAACGTTTGGCTAATTCCGCTAGTCCCAACAAGGGTGATAACAACACAATGCGGTCTTTTTGAGTGGTGAATGCACTCGCGCCATCGATAGTTGTTTGCAGAACTCTGAGTTTTTTGAGAACAGCATCCTCATATAAAGGTGTGTTGGCGGTGTTCTCAGCGATAAATTGGTCGAGTTCTCTCTCGCCGCCTTCACTTTCTAGGGGTAGCTGGTCAAAACGACCGACACCGACCAAAATCAAATCTTTCAGGTCTTGTCCCGGACGCTGTTGCTGCATCATGGTGAAAATTTTGTGAGCGCGATCGCTCCCCGGCGATTTACCATTGAGCAAGATTAAAATTGTCTGGACTTCCGCCAACTCTCGCAGCGATAAAAACGTATCCCTCGCGCCGGAGTTCGCCGCACCCAAACCTGGAAAATCTAACAAAATAAATTCAGAAGCATCGGTGACATCCCAAATTTCCCGCGAAATTTTCACTTCAATATCAACCCGACGAATTAAGGGAAAGCTATTTTGTAATAACTTTGATGCTAATTTCTGCGGTGGACTGGGTAAACGGATATGTGCTGGCGGTAAGTCTGTAAACCGGAAAGTTTGGATAGCCATTGGCTGTTCTGGCAGCTGTAAACCTTCCCGTGCTGTGGCATGATCAATTTGATAGCGTCCACCACACATCGCCTCACCATAAGAAGCATAAGCACGCACAAATAGCACCAACTCCCGCAGCAAATAGCGCAACTCTAAATTATTACTTTGGTTCCATGCTTGCTCGCACCAAGCCAGAATATCTTTACCAGAATTCAACTGCGCTAGTTGTACAGGTACAAGTCCGGCGGCGGCACAACGGCGACTCGCTTCTGCTAACATAAACCGCAAACACTCTTTCACCCCTTCGTGAGACAGATACTCCACCGTAAAATTCCCGACTTGGGTTGTGGCAAATTCATCTTGTGCGACGAGGTGAATGGCTGTAACATTGCCCGTAGTTGGGTTTTCGTTGACTGGTAAAGCATCGGCATAGCCAATTAAACTACCCAAAAGTAAAGTTTTACCACTGCTAAATTCTCCCATTACGCCAATTTTGACTGGTGAAGTGGCGAGTTCTATGGTTTTTTCCGCAGTTTCTCGCAAACGCGCCAGACATTCATCCAAACTTGCGGGAACCCAGTCTTCTTGTTGAGAAGGATACTGCGGGACAGAGTTAATTTTTTGCAGTATAAATTCACCGTATTCTTTAAAATATGCGAGTTTTTCTAGTTCCATAGAATAGTTACCTTTAAAAATAAAATTTATGTGAGTTTTATAACATAAAAGTTGCTAGCAGATGTTATGTTGCCTGGGATTTTAGTGAGTTATATCTGATTGAGGTCAACACAAGTAAATTTGGAAATCAAACCGGATGCCTATATTGATTGGGAATTGGGTAGCATTTAGGTATAACATTTCTCAAGCAAATAGATATTTATTCTATGTAAAAACTCAATTCCAGTAATTTTTAACCAAAATTTAACTTTTTTACCTATTGGACTAATATTTTGATGTTTGAAAAAAATCAAGGCTTCTTTTCTACTCCTATTCCTTACTCCCTAATCCCGTCCTACACAAGTACATTCGGAAATCAAAACAGATTCCTATAGATTCTCAGATGTATAAGTCGGGATGCACAACTTTGCACTTTAGCAAAATCACTTTTTGATAATTTTTGTATTATAAAAATGGTTCATATAATTATGGCAAAAATAAAGGTGGGATTAACACATACGGATAAATTTAGGTTTCAATCGTATAAAATATATTAAGTAAATAGCGAAAAATATTATTTCTAAAAATTAAATCTATTGAGTGAGGTTAAGATATAGACTAGATTAACAGCAGTTTCATAGCAGTGATTTTGATTTGGCTGCTGAGAACAAGCTATGTATTCTAGGAAACTTGTATATTGAGGTAGTTAAAAGTCACTCATTGTAATTATTAATATCAAAAAACTTTAATTTCTGTAAATCTCTAGCATCAAGTATCAGCTATTCTGAGTCTTGGCTTATTTTCATACAAATTTCAATTTTAATACTTAAAAGTTTAAGCATAATTGATTTTACTGCCCAAAAATCATGATAGATTTTATTTACTCAAAATTTTATTTAATCAACTTGATGACCATTCTCAAGATAGATGTTTTTCTGGGGTGATATTCAATAACATTAATATCGGCTAGGGTTGATGGTTTCAGTGCAGTCTATAAAATTCTAATATCATTGTTTTCTCAACAACTAAATATAGTTTTTGACGAGTTTTTTATAATATAAGTCTCCGCATAAGTAGGCAGGTAAAAGTGTTCTCTGAAAGGGTGCAGAAGTTAAATAATGATGAAAGCGCGAAAGTAGTACCGAAGCGCAGTAAAAAAAAATACGAGCGATCGCAAGTTAATTAACATAGCACGAGCCGCTGCTAATTATGAGCTAGAAGGTAAAATTGCCAATCAGTCAAATTCTCAGATGCAGGCAATTTTACAAAAGCTTGCAGATATCTACTTTCGCATTGATCCCCAAGGAATTATATTAGAATATCAATCAGAGAAAACCCATAATTTTATTAACCAAGCAAATATCGCTCCAGGTAAGCAATTATTAGAGTGCTTCCCAACATCTGTGGCTGTTCGCTTTCATCAAGCCATCAATCAAGTTCGGCAAACTCAATCTGTAGTTAGTTTTGCATATAGTTTGCATATAGGCAACAATAAAGCTCATTGTGAGGCTCAATTACTGCCCGTAGAATCAACCGAAATTATTGTGTTGCTGCGTGATATTACTCATATAGTCCAAGAAGCATTTATCGAGTGTGGTGATCATTTTAGGACTATTGTAGAAAATGCCAACAACATTATTTCTGCACTTACTCCTGAAGGTTTATTTTCTTATGTGTCTCCTAACTGGAGTGAAATTTTAGGGCATGAGGTGTCAGAAGTTGAAGGTCAGCCTTTCGCTTCTTTTTTACACTCCGAAGATTTGTCAGCTTGTACAGATTATTTCACCAAAGCTTTAATAACAGGTGAACAGCAAGACGCGATTGAATATCGTGTTAAACATAAAAATGGCACATGGCGGTGGCACAGTTGCTACTTATCAGCCATCAAAGATGCCAGTGGCAGTATTATTTACTTTGTTGGTATTTGTCACGATATCACAATCCGCAAACGCGAAGAAATCCGCAGACAGCGGATAGAAAAAGCTCTAAGAAAATCAGAAGCCAAGTTTCGCACCAAAACTCAGCAGTTAGAAGAGACACTGCGACGACTGCAACAAACCCAGTCTCAACTCATTCAATCAGAAAAAATGTCGAGTTTGGGACAATTGGTAGCGGGTATTGCCCACGAAATCAATAACCCGGTGAATTTCATTTATGGCAATGTTAAATATGCCAATGATTATGTACAGGATTTATTACATTTAATTGAAATTTATCAACAGCACTTTTCCCCCCGAACACCAGAAGCTCACCAAGAAATCTATACCATTGATTTAGATTTTATTCGTCATGATTTGCCTAAAGTTCTGGACTCGATGAATACTGGAGCCGAGCGTATTCGCCAAATTGTTTTATCTTTACGCAACTTCTCACGAGTTGACGAAGAAGGCATGAAATTGGTGAATATTCACGAAGGTATTGATAATGCCTTGTTACTTTTGCAAAATCGCCTGAAATCTCAACCAGAATCTATTGGAATTGAGGTGATTAAAGAGTATGGTGATTTGCCACAAGTCATGTGTCATCCTGGACAGATGAATCAGGTATTTATGAGCCTGTTAACAAATGCCATTGATGCTTTAGAAGAAGTTGCTATAACTCACCCACACATTCAGGTTCGTACTCAATTGCAAGCAGACGATCGCATCAAAATTAGTATTACAGACAATGGCCCCGGAATCAACTCAAAAATCCGCGATCGCATCTTTGACCCCTTCTTTACCACCAAACCTGTAGGCAAAGGTACAGGTATGGGCTTATCTATTAGCTATCAAATTATTGTCAAAAAACACCGTGGGGAATTATATTGCGTTTCCACACCAGGAGGAGGAACTGAGTTTGTCATTAGCATACCCACAAAAGTACTAGAAGAAGCTTAAATTAACATTTTTAACATTCTGACTCCCGAATTCTGGCAATTTAAAACTTATGCTTCACCATCAAACGCACGCCACCAGCAGGTGTGAATACTATGCCACGACGTACAGGTTTGAGGGGAGCTTTTTCTAACAGTTCTAATGAGTAGTGAGAGAGGATAGTCGTCAGCACTAATTTCATTTCAAATAAAGCAAACGCCATACCTAAACAGCGACGATTTCCGCCACCAAAAGGCAAAAATTCATAAGGAGAAAATTGGCGTTCGAGAAAACGTTCTGGTCGAAAACGCTCAGGTTCTGGGTAAATATCTGGACGATGGTGAGTTGAATAAATACAAGCAGAGATTGTCATGCCTTTGGGTAAATCGTAACCCATCAATTGCATCGGAGCTTGTAAAATCCGCGGCAAACAAAAGAAAACAATTGGATAAATTCGCAGTGTCTCGGAACAGACCGCATTGAGATATGGCAGTTGCGCGATAGTTGTGGGGTCTGCATTTGCAATATCAATAGAGTTGAGTTCTTGCAGCAGTTTTTCGCGGACTTCTGGTTGATAATGAATCCAATATAAAGCCCAAGCTAATGCGATCGCAGTAGTTTCATGACCAGCAAACAACATTGTCATCAACTCATCACGTAATTCTACATCACTCATGGGTTGATTATTATCATCGCGTGCCGACAAAAGCAAACTCAAGATATCTTCACCTTGAGATTCTGGTTGCTGGCGACGTTCTCGAATTTCTTGATAAATTAGCTCATCAAGCTGCTTTCTGCGGCGAATAAATTTACCCCAAGGACTCCAAGTGCCTAAATCTTTTTGTAATGATGAGAAAAATAAGAAAACAGCACTTAAAGGTTGATTGAAAGTATCCAACATCTCAATTAAAATGCGTTGAATTTGTTGGTAACGTTCGCCTTCTGTTAGTCCAAAAACAGTACGTAAAATCACCTTCAAAGAAATTTCTTGCATACTCGGACGAGCGAGAAATGCTTGTCCAATTTGCCATTGACTTGTGACTTGAGTTGCAATTTCACAAATCGAATTACCATAGGCTTTCATCCTTTCTCCATGAAAAGGTGGCATTAAAAGTTTACGCTGTTGTAAGTGGCGATCGCCATCTAGTAAAACTAATGAATTGCTGCCCAATAAAGGTTGAACAATTCTACCTCCTGAGCCAGTTTCAAATAACTTAGCATCAGCCGTAAACAATTCTTGAATTGCTTGCGGATGACTAATAATAACTTGTGAAGGCAATCCTAAAAATCTAGAAATAAAAATATCTCCATATTTTTTCTGATGCCAGTCTAGATTTTCAAGTGGTTGGAGAATCGCCCTTGCTGTCTGATACCATGCAGGCTCAATTACTTGTGGTGGTAGTTGATAACTGGTTTGGGAATTTTCTTGGAGAGTAATCATTTGTTATGCTCCTTGTTAGGAAGTTGGTAACGCAAATGAGTATGAGGTAAGCGCAAACTGATGCAGATTTTGATGCTGATGTAGTGCTAATAATCAGGTTTGTTGTTTGGTCAATGCTACTGGTATTCCTAGATTTTTCCGTAATTCATCAATGGGTTCTAACCAATGTTCTTCAAAGCGATAGGCTAGCAGAAAATCTGCGGTTTTTCCTAATTCTTTTCCTTTTTTTAAGTTAGCGAAAATTTCTCTGACTTGTTGGGGTGCCAGAATTGGATAGAGAAACTTTGCTAACCATAAGCTGATTTTTAGGGAATTACTATAATTTTGTGCGGCAGCGAAGGCTAACACACCAATTTCTCCGGCGTAGGTAGTATCAAAGCCAAGTAATACATGAAAAATATCGTGGGTGACAACATAGCGCAAAGCAAATACATTACGTTTTGCCACATCATCTAGTCCGGAACTAATGTTGAGTGGTTGAAGATGATTAGTTTGCATGTGTTCGGCATATTCTCGTCCAAAAGAACATGGAGGATATTGATTTAATTGTTCTAGATTAATTGGAGGATAATAGCCAATTACTGTTTGTAATTTAGAGGCGATTTCTGGGTTAACTTCTGCACCAAAAACATCAGACTTAAGAATAGCAAAATTGCCTAAATTTCCTGAATTTTTGTAATCCAAAATAGCTTGAAATTGTTGATTTTTTTTGAGCATATATATAACTAAAGTTTTTGTGATTGGTCACTATTAAATGCCAGAATTTATAATAGCGATCGCTCATCCTAATTCTCGTTGTTGTGCTTGGGCGATTGTAAAATTAACTTCTTGACCATAAGCAACCTCAAGTTGATAACCATCAGGGTCACGGATAAAAGCCCAGTAACCCACAGGCGCACCATAGTCATGTGGCCCTTCTTTTAATAAACCTTCTGATTTTGCTTGCTGACACAGATAATCTACTTCTTCACGGCTTTTACAAGCTACACCAATATGAAATCCCGATGAAGGTTGGCATTGTGATTTATCTAATTGCAGTAGCACAATCACAAATGGTCGAGTTAAATCACTAATCCAAGCAACTTCAAAATTATTACTTTCATCAGTGCGGCGATGCACCACTTTCATACCAGCATACTTCTGATAAAAAGTAATGCTTTTATTGATGTCGGTTACTCCAAGTGCAATATGAGTCAAGCCAATATCTGCCATGAATGCTTCCCTGAACGCATCAAAAATATCTTTTATCTTTATGATATTGCGAGTGCTGAGTTTCGATTTCTGATACTAAAATCTCGCTTTCTAACTCCTAACTTCAGACTCCCGATTAACTTCTGGCAGCGTTAAGGGTAATTCTAATCCTGTCGTCTGAACAATTTCCTGGGGTGGAGTTTCGCGGGTGGCACTTCTGAGGTATTCTCCATCCAGAATAGGCTCAACTACCTTCATTTGATGACGGATGCTGTAGAAACGGTGAGTTTGTTGAGTTTGCTGGCGTTCTTGGATGCTTTCATTAGCAATTTTCTTCCGCAGTTTGATGATGGCATCAATGACCGCTTCTGGTCTGGGAGGACATCCGGGAATATAAACATCCACTGGGATTAACTTATCCACACCGCGAACTGCTGAGGGAGAGTCAACACTAAACATTCCACCTGTAATTGTGCAAGCTCCCATAGCAATTACATATTTTGGCTCTGGCATTTGCTCGTAAAGTCGCACCAAATTCGGTGCATACTTCATTGTGATTGTACCTGCGGTAATCAACAAATCAGCTTGACGGGGAGTAGCACGGGGAATCATGCCAAATCGCTCCATATCGAAGCGAGATGCGTAAGCTGCCATAAACTCCATGAAGCAACAGGCTGTACCAAACATCATCGGATATAAACTGGACATTTTCGCCCAGTTATATAAATCATCTAAGGTTGTGAGGATGAAATTTTCGGATAGATTTTGTGTAACTGTGGGACGCTCGACAGGATTGATGATTGAATTTGTCATAGGATGAGACTCCCGAACAATACTAGATATTTATGCCGCAGAAATGCTGGCTAATAAATTTAATTTCTTGATAACTAAAGTGTCGTTTGAGTTACAAAACAGTACCAGTAAAGATAAAGGTGTTAAGGTACTAACTTAGCTTTGTTAAGTTAGCGAAAATTGATAAGCGATCGCTAACTAGCTTAAAACCAGTAAAATTATTCTGAATTGAGCGTTAGTCTTGTAATCCGATGGAATTGCACAAGCAAAGACGCAAGCGAGGTATGATTCTCAGTCTCCCAGGAATCCAAAAGCTTCTGGAGGCTAGACACCAACTGGAAATTTTAGAAAACGATGGAGCTAAGTTCACCCTCGAAGAACTCAGCTACCGCACTCAATTGGCTCCTTTTACAGTTTCTAAAGTGTTGGCGCGAACCGAAGGCGTTGACAAGCAAACTCTAGAATACTTTTTTCGAGCCTTTGGTCTAGAGTTGACTGCTAATGATTATGTCAGAGCAGGAGAAGAACATATTAATCAAAACTCAGCACTCAGCGAGAAGTTGCGTGCGGAGAGAACTTGCGTGCGCGGGTTCCCCGCGTTGAGCAAAGTTCGGAGGGTTCCCCCCGTTGAGCAAACTTCGGTGACTCAGCACTCAGCACTCAAAACTGACTGGGGTGAAGCAGTTGATGTCTCAATTTTCTTTGGTCGCACAGAGGAAGTTAGCAAGTTAGAGTATTGGATTATTCATGACCATTGTCGGCTAATAGCACTGCTGGGGATGGGAGGAATTGGTAAAACTTCCCTGGCGGTGAAATTAGCACAGCAAATGCAAGAGCAGTTTGAGTTTGTTGTTTGGCGCAGTCTCCGCAACAGTCCACCGTTAGGGGAATTTTTAGCAAACTTACTGCAATTTTTTGCTAGTGGACAACCAGTAAAGTTATCGGAAAATGTTGGTGATTTAATTTCGCAATTTATGGTGCATTTAAGAGCGCACCGTTGTTTAGTTATCTTAGATAACTTTGAATCTATTTTAGCGAGTGGCGATCGCACTGGCCGTTACCAACCGGGATACGAAGATTACGGACATCTCCTCAAACAGATAGGTGAGACATTCCATCAAAGTTGTGTGGTGCTGACGAGTCGAGAGAAACCCCAAGAAGTCATCGCCTTAGAAGGGGAAACTTTGCCTGTACGCTCCTGGCAGCTTACAGGATTATGTGCGATCGCTGCTTTACAATTAATCAGAACTAAAAGTTTTTTTTTGCGGTTCCGATACAGACTGGCAAAACCTGATTCAACATTATGCAGGTAATCCTCTCGCTCTCAAAATTATTGCTACCACCATTCAAGATTTATTCGATGGCAATATTATCGAATTTTTCGCCCAAGGCTCTACTGTTTTTGGAACTATTTACGACTTATTAAACCAACAATTTCATCGACTTTCCCCACTAGAAAAATATTTAATGTATTGGCTGGCGATTAACCGCGAACCTGTAACTTTAACCCAATTACGCAGCGATTTAGTCTTACCAGTCTCAGCAATGAAACTATTAGAAGCGTTAGATTCTCTTAGTCGGCGCAGTTTAATTGAAAAAAAGTCAATTTCCGAAGCACCCGTTCACTTCACACTGCAACCAGTGGTGATGGAATATGTTACAGAACAATTAATTCAGCAAGTTTGTGCAGAAATTATTGCAGATACACAGCCACATATCATATTTAATAGTCACGCTTTAATTAAAGCAACTGCTAAAGATTACATCAGAGTTACTCAAACTAAACTTATTCTTCAGCCTATAGTTGAACATCTCCTGCATCAGCTACGTACCAAACAATCAATTGCAACTCACCTGACGCAGATTTTGCAACAATTAAGTCATCACGAACCAGGATATGCAGGCGGAAATATTCTGAATCTTTTGTGTTACCTGCAAACTGATTTAACTGGCTATAACTTTTCTTATCTCACGATTTGGCAAGCATATCTTCAAGATACTCCTCTGAAGAAAGTTAATTTTGCTTATGCTGATTTATCTAAATCTGTCTTTGCCAAAACTTTTACGACTATTATTGCTACAGCATTTAGCCCTGATGGTAAAACTCTAGCAACTGGTCATTTCAATGGTGCTTTTATTATTTGGGATGTTGCTAGTGGTCAACAATTAATCGAATGTCACGGACATACAGGTTTTGTTTGGTCTACTACTTTTAGCCCTGATGGTAATACTTTAGCCACTGCCGGACAAGACGAAATCATTAATTTATGGAATGTTAAAACCGGACAATGTTTGCAAACTTTCGTAGGTCATACAAGCGGTGTTGTTTGTGTGAGATTTGGTGACGAAAATACATTAATTAGCAGTAGCACAGATTTTACCATCAGACTTTGGGATATCAACCAAGGGCAATGTATTCAAATCTTAGAAGGACACACTAGCAGAGTTTGGTCTGTAGCTTATCAAGGGAGGATTTTGGCGAGTGGAAGTGAAGATAAAACTATCAAGTTATGGGATTTAACTACAGGTTCTTGCATTAAAACATTAAAAGGACATACTGACTGGATTAAATCGGTTGCTTTTAGTGCATCGGGAATATTAGCCAGTGGGAGTTTAGACAAAACCATTCGGCTTTGGGATGTAGAACAAGGTGAATGTATCGGCGTTTTAGCAGGACATATTAATGGGATACTAGCGATCGCCTTTGTCGATGAAACTGATATCTTAGCTAGTTGTAGTATTGATTGCACGATTCGCCTTTGGGACATTAATACCCAACAATGTCTCAAAACCTTGCAAGGTCATGCTAACTCGATTGATGCGATCGCTGTTAATCCTCAAGGAACTTTACTCGCTACTGGTGCTGATGATTTTTCTCTGCGGTTGTGGGATATCACCACGGGAGAGTGTTTCCGCATCTTCAAAGGCCGGAATAACTGGGTTAAATCAGTAGCATGGAATCCAGTTTCCGCAATTATCGCCACTGGTAATGAAGACCGCACAGTTAGGTTATGGACACCAGATGGTGAATGCCGCATATTATACGGACATACAGATTTAATTTTTGAAGTTGATTTTTCTCCTAATGGTTGGATTGTAGCCAGTGCCAGCGCCGACGGTACAATTCGGTTATGGGATGTCGCCACTGGTCAGTGTATTAAAATCATTCAAGGGCATAACGGTATGGTGACAGGCATAGCCTTTAGTCCTGATGGTCAGCTATTAGCCAGCGCCAGCTATGACAACACAAGTAAATTATGGGATGTCGCCACCGGACAATTAATAGAGAGTTTCCCTGTACACTTGGGGATGTCTGTAGCCTTCAGTCCTGATGGCACAAAGTTAGCATTTGGTGGTTTTGATGACACCGTCAGACTTTGGGATATCAAAACGCGAAAATGCGATCGCACCTTCACCGGACACCGCAATTGGGTGTGGTGGGTAGCTTTTAGTCCTGATGGCCAAACTTTAGCCACTGGTAGTAGTGTAGAACGCATCATCAGGCTATGGGATATAGAAACAGGTGAATGTCGGCAGATTCTCCAAGGACATCAAGATATGTTGTGGGCGATCGCATTTAGTCCTGATGGTAGTACCCTAGCTAGTACCAGTAGTGACGGTACAATCAAACTTTGGGATGTTGTAGCAGGTACTTGCATCGCCACTCTAGAAGGACATCATTCCTGGGTGATGTGCGCTACCTTTAGTCCAGACGGTAACATCTTAGTGGCGGGAGATGGTTATGCAGCCATTAAGCTTTGGGATATGACCACAAAACAGTGTATTAAAACCCTAACGGCTGAACAAATCTACGAAGCCATGAATATTCAAGGAGTTACAGGTTTGACGGAAGCGCAGAAATCAGCGTTGTTAACTTTGGGTGCTAACTCATAGATTCTCTTTGCGCCTCTGCGACTCTGCGTGAACCTTTATAGGTTTGGAGGATAGCCGAGGTAAACGCAAAGCTACGCAGAGTTTTAAATCACTTCGGTAGGAAAGCAAACCTCAATCGCTTTTTCTATTAAATCAAGACCTTTACAAACTACAGTATTCCGCCAAGTAATATCTGTGGGTGTAAACACTTCTTCTAATCGTTGGCGCGTCCATATTCTTGAGGCGTGTTCGGGAGAGGAATAAAAATGAGCGCGATTTTCTGCCCTTAAAGCTTCTACTACTTGAATAACTGGGTAAGTACCAAATTCAGCGGTGAGAAATTTGTAATCACATTGGGGAAACATCGCTTGACACCAAGTTCCTAAACCCCCACGAACTTTATACATTTTTCCATCTGGTTGATAGGGTTCTACGACATCAGCACCAAACTTTTCGATTAACCACTGGGCTGATTCTGAATCTGGGGGATCATCAATAAACAGTTTATAAGTTGCTTTTTTACCCAAGCCTGTGTGTAAATCAATATGCAAAACGTTTTTAGCATCGTCAATCCATCGCGGAAGATTAGCTGCTAAGATTTCATAAGTTTTAGATGGTCTGTGTCCACCAAAAAATAGTCCTTGGGGATAGTCGTATTGACCTACAGGTAAAGTATTTATTAAAGAAGTAATGCCGTGACGGAAAATAGTCGCGATCGCTTTCATCAAAAACGGTTCAAAAGCCGATGGTGGTGAAGTAGGGTTAAAGAAGCTATTCAATTCCTCGTACTTTTCAGGACTACCTGTATATTCCTCATTTGGTAGCAGAAAATTACGGTTGAGGTCGATATTATCCTCATTCCAACGCCGTCCCCAAGCAAAACCATAAGGATTTAAAGCGTGTAACAACACCAAAGCAGTTCCTGGGCTGGGACACCAACCAATTAAACGTTCTTCTAACAAAGCACATTGAACAGCAGAACCAAAAAAACCCTCCACCCCATGCAAGCCACTAGAAACAACCAAAATTTGCTCAGGTTGAGAATTTCCTAATATCCCCACATCAATAGTTAAGTCTTCCTCATCTGGGCCTGTTTGGTCAATAGAATATGTTTCTAATTGACAACCCAAAGCCTGCGCCGCCGCACAGAAACGATATCGTGCAGCAGCGTAGTTTGGACTAAAAGCAGAAGCGTAAGACATGGGAAGTGGGGGGACAAGGAGGATAAGGAAGACAAGGGAGAAGAGTTAATGACTACTAGCTAAAACCTATCTTTCATTCCGCGAATGCGGGCGAATGTTTGCACTGCATCGTTACTTTTGGCAGCTGCTTGTAGAGATGGTTGTTCCCAACGCAAAAAAGGATTGGTGCGCTTTTCTACTCCCAGCAGAGAGGGGACGGTGGCTTTACCTTGATCGCGAAAAGTTTTGACTTCTGCGTAGCGTTGTTGTAAGTCAGTATTCTCACCATCTACAGTCAAGGCAAATTGTAAATTTTTTAAGGTGTATTCGTGGGCGCACCAGACACGGGTATTATCTGGCAGGGAACGAATTTTTTCTAAGGATGAGACCATTTGTGTAGGTGAGCCTTCAAATAAGCGACCACAACCACCAGCAAATAAAGTATCCCCACAAAATAAATCTCCCGGTTCGTCTGCTGTTTGGGGTGGAAAGTAATAAGCAATATGGGCGCGAGTATGGCCGGGAACAAAGATGACTTCCGCAATGCGATCGCCAAAAGAAACGCGATCGCCTTGTTGTAGAAATACCTGCTGTCCGGGAATTCTCCCTTTATCCTCAGCCCCGCCATACACTGTGAGTTTCGGGAAGCGTTGCATTAACTGTTGATTGCCCCCTACATGATCATGATGATGGTGAGTATTAAAAATAGCGACTAACTCAGCATTCAGTTCTGCAAGTTTGTGCAGCACTGGTTCGGCCTCGGCTGGATCGACAACTGCGGCAATATTTTCTTGACTATTGTGCAGTAAGAATATGTAGTTATCTGAGAGTGCCTCAAGACGGAATACCCGCATTTCCTCTTAACTTCCTGAAATAATTAATTCTTGGTACTTTTTGAGATACTGTAACCTTTTGATTTTATTTATTCTAGCGGGTAAATCGCATGAGCTATATTCATCTACAACCGTGCTTATACTGAAAACATCGTAAAAACTCCTAAAAAACTGTGATTTTTCTCAGTAAAAATCCTCTGGGAGTATCAGTAAGTCCAAAGTTAGATTGATTGTATTCTTTTTAGTTCTAAAAATCGCTAAAAAGACCGTTATCAACGGGTGTACATATTTGCTATTGACTACCGAAATTAATCTTGAGCTGGGGTGCATTTACCTATACTTCAGTGAACAAATACACCCGTGATTTTTTGGATTTTTCAGGAGAAATAATGAGCGATCGCCCGTCTATCTACATTAATGTTGATAGTCAATCAGAAATTGCTATTAAAAAAATAGTAGACAAGATCATTTCGTCAGGAAAGATGAGCCGTCAAGACCATACATTGCTGCTTTCTCATGTATTTGCGAATGGTCAGTTCAGCGATAGAGTACGCCGCCAGATTAACCGTATACTAGACGAGATTCAAACAGGGCAGTTAAAATTTATGAACTGGTAGCCTCTGGTTTAGCAGAGCATTGAACATTGCATATTTCGCTGAAAAAGATTACCAATATAATATATTGTGAGTAAGCAACCAAGCAAAAATAAATTAAAAATATCAATTCTTGTCAGTGACCTCTCAGGTGCTGGAGCAGGAAGATGGGGAGGTGGAGGCGTTCGTTCTTTTTTATTAGCTCAAGCACTGCAAAAACTTGATTATCAAGTGGAAATTATCGGATTTAATTTCGGTGACGAGCCAGCAGTAATATCTCAAGCGGAAATTTTAGTTAGTCATGTTATTGGTTATAACTATCCACAATTTATTCAATCAGCATATCAACTTCTAAAAAAAACTAGATGGTGATATTATTTATGCTATGCGACCGAAGCCCACCACTTTCGGTTTAGCTTTGCTGCAAAAATTAAGTACTCATCGACCAGTAATTTTAGATATAGATGATTGGGAATTAAGTTGGCATGGAGGTGAAAAATGGCAATATCTCCCTTCAGCCAAGCAGTTTTTACGAGATATTCTCAAAAAAGATGGTGCTTTAAGATATCCAGATCATCCGCTCTATTTAAAGACAGTTGAAGGTATGGCAAATAAAGCCGATGTGATTACAGTTCATACTCAATTTTTAAGAGAGCGATTTGGTGGTGTTTACTTGCCCAATGGAAAAGATACGAATCTGTTTAATCCCAGTCTTTATGATCCTGAAGAAAGTAGGGCGCTTTATGGACTTTCTGACTATCGAGTATTAATGTTTCCTGGTGCGCCTAGACCATACAAAGGTGTTGAAGATGTATTGATAGCATTAGAAAAATTGAATGAGCCTGATTTAAGGCTAGTAATTGTTGGCGGTAGTCCCTATGATGATTATGATGCTCAACTTATGGAAAAATGGGGGCGTTGGATTATTAAGTTACCAAAATATCCTTCTAGCCAAATGCCTAAAATTGTTGCCGCAGCTCACGTTATAGTTGTCCCGCAGAGAAATACGCCAGCTGCTCTAGCTCAATTTCCATTGAAGTTGACAGATGGTATGGCAATGGCAAAACCAATATTGGCGACTAAAGTCGGGGATATTCCCGAAATTTTAGGAGAAAACGGTTACTTAGTTGAATCTAGTTCTCCTGAACAAATAGCTGAAAAAATTCAAGAAATATTTCTGCATTTAGATGATGCTAATGAAAAAGGAAAGATGGCTAGAAAAAGATGTATTGAATATTATAGCCTTGATACTATGGTTAAAATTTTATCGCAAATTTTTTATAATTTTGTATAAAAATATTTTACTAAATATTGGAATATTTTAATAATAAATTAATGACTAATATTAAGCAATTAATAAAATTCACTAAACCTTACCCCTACAGAATCATCCTAACAATAATGTTGGGATTCTCTGGCGCATTATTTAATGGTATAGGCACAGCAATGCTAGTGCCTATAATTCTAAGAATTGTAGGTCAAGATATAGATTTAACTAATGCACCACCTATTATTAAAGGTATAATGTTACCTTTTAACACTGTCCCGGATAATTATCGTAATTTGGTAATGGCAGTGGTAATTATATTCACAATTTTTTTTAAAAAAATGCTGCTGTATATGCTAGTAGTTTATCCTCCAGTTCTGTATCTCGCATATTAATCTCGGATATGCGAAAAGCGGGTGTGAAACTATTGCTAGATGTTGATATTAATTATTATACCAAGGCTAAACTTGGTGATTTAATGAATAGTTTGAATTCAGAAATTCCCCGTGCTGCAAATTCGCTGAATAATTTAATTAAATTATTAATTATTGGAATTACAATTTTAGTATTTATATTTTTATTATTATCAATTTCTTGGCAGTTGACGATTTGTACAACAGCTTTACTAGCTTTTATTACATTAATCAATCAGTATGCAATTTCGAGATCAAAAAGTTTTGGAAAATTACTATCTGAAATATCAAAAAAATTAACAAATACTTTAATCGAAACTTTAAGCGGTATTCGTTTAGTAAAGGCAACTGCTAATGAAGAAAGAACATATAACAAAATTAATACACTAATTCTTGAGCGGGAAAAAGCTGAATTTAAATCTCAAATTAATTCTGAAATCATTGCCCCAAGCAGCGAAGTTGCTGGAGTGATATCTTTATTAATAATTATACTTATAGGAAGAGCATTATTTGCAGATCAACTAGCTTCATTATCAACAGTTCTACTTACATATTTATTAGTGTTGCTTAGACTACTACCTTTTGTGTCACAGTTAAATACTCTCCGTAGTAGTTTTGCTAATAATTCTACTAGTGTAGATATTGTTGCTGACTTTTTACGACGTGACAATAAGCCTTTCATGCTCAATGGTAAAGAGACATACACCAAAATAGAGAAAGGCATACATTTTAATCAGATATCTTTTGCCTATCCCCAACATGAAAAGTTGGTATTAAAAGATGTAGATTTATACTTACCAAAAGGTACAACTTTAGCTTTGGTAGGTACTTCTGGTGCAGGTAAATCAACTTTAGCTGATTTATTACCGAGATTTTATGACCCTATATCTGGTTGTATTACTATCGATGGGGTTGACTTACGTCAATTTGATATACAATCTTTACGAAAAGCAATGGGTATCGTTAGTCAAGATACTTTTCTGTTTAATAACTCAATCAAAAATAATATCGCCTACGGTAAACCAGATGCCAGCGATGAAGAAATTCTCATAGCGAGTAAACGTGCTAACGCCTACGAGTTTATCTGTAAGTTACCCCAAGAATTTGACACTATGGTAGGCGATCGCGGGGTGATGTTATCCGGTGGACAGCGCCAACGCCTAGCTATAGCTCGTGCTTTGCTGCAAAATCCTGAAATTTTGATTTTAGACGAAGCAACAAGTGCATTAGATACTGTTTCTGAACGTTTGGTACAAGGTGCTATAGAGGAACTCAGCCGCGATCGCACAACTTTAGTTATTGCACACCGCCTTTCTACCGTACAAAAAGCTGAACAAATTGCTGTATTTGATCAAGGACGCGTAGTGGAATTAGGAACCCATGAAGAACTTTTACAACAAGGTGGTTATTATTCGCGTCTCTATTCAATGCAATTTGGTGAACAAGAAGAAACCTCAAAACAATCTAATCTAGCTTTTATTCGTGTCTCCTACGAGATTAGGACGCGACTAAATTCTATGATTGGTTGTTTAAGATTGTTAATGGATGGACTGATAGATGATGCTCAAGAACGTCAAGAACTCTTAAATGAAGCATACAAGTCTGCATTAAAAATTATGATTCACATTGAGATTTTTGAAGAAACTATCAGATTACAAATTAATTTATACTCATCATCATTGTTAGCACAAAAGAATGGTAACGATAAAAATGATATTGATTTGATGCAAAAATTTGAGCAATTTCCAACCCAAATAAATAATATTCTGAGTGATTTAGTTTTACTTACAGATGGTTTAGTAGATAATAATGAAGAACAAAACAAATTAATTACTGAATCTTATAATTTGGCTATCTATTTATTAGATAAGGTAGAGCTAATAGAAAAAATAAAATTATAAAATAAAAAGCTTCATAGCTTATTGATCAAGTAAAAATAAAATTCTAGCAGTGGACTGTCTAGACTAAAATGTTGCATTAAAATTATTTTTTAGGATGGGCTAGAAGCTCGTTCAGTTTGGACAAGATGCCCACAAAGCAAGAACGAATTTTTGCACTAATTTAGGATTGACACGCCACTACTTGAAATTTACTTTATAAATCATTTCCGAGATTAAAAAGTAAAAAGTAAAGTTGTTAATTTATTCTTGTAAATCGAAACTGATTCACATATATGAATTATTAGGTGTTCGCTACCTTGACGCTTATTTTTATACTGGATAATATTAACTATTATCTGTCAGAGTATTAATTTATGAAAAAAAATAGCTGTGTACTACCCATATTTTATGGGTGGTGGTGCTGAAGCAGTAGGGCTATGGATGATCCAAGCATTAAAAGATAAATATGATTTAACTTTATTTACTCTTGGAAAAATTGAACTTGATCGATTAAATTCGATGTATGGAACTAGTTTATTAAATGAAGACATTAAAATTAAAAATCTTCTTCCTGCACCCATCACTAAACTTTGCTACTTCATGATGGCTAATAGCAAAGATATTAGAATGGTTTTTTTCCATCTTCTAATCCGCTTTTTTAAACAGCATAGTCAGCAATATGACTTAGTTTTATCTGCATATAATGCAATGGATATGGGTCAAGTTGGTATTCAGTATATTCATTGGATTAAAGTCCTTGAGGGTAAAAAAATCCATCGAAAAATATCCAATTTCTCTGAAGAGCAAATTTTAAAAAATTTTTCTATAGTAAATTCTTATTGTGTTGCAGATATTACTAAAAAAATCTATGGTATTGATGCCAGGGTGGTGTATCCTCCTGTTGTGATTGATGTACCGAATCTAGCATGGAATGAAAAAGAAGAAGCATTCATTTGTAGCGGTAGAATTGTTAAAGCGAAAGAACCGCATAAAGTAATTAAAATTCTCCGGCTAGTTCGTGAACGAGGTTTTGATATTAAACTTCACATCACTGGTGGAGGAGGGGGTATTTATGAATGGCAGTACACGAATTTAATGAAAAAATTAGTGTCTGAAAACTCATCATGGATAACTGTACATAAAGATTTGCCTTATAAAGAATATGTCAAAGTTCTTTCTAAGTGCAAGTATGGAATTCACTTCAAAAAAGAACCTTTTGGTATATCAATTGCAGAAATGGTGAAAGCTGGTGCTATTCCCTTTGTGAAAAGTGAAGGTGGGCAAATTGAGATCATTGGTCAGAATAATGAAGAATTATTTTTCAATACAGAAGAAGAGGCTGTAGAAAAAATCATTGAAGTTTTAAGTAATTCAGATAAACAAAACAAACTGATTGAATCTTTAAACGATCAAAAAAAATTTATTCTCCACTCAGAAATTCATGTCGGAGATTAATGAAGTTGTCAACGATTATTTAAATCACAAAGTTGAGTTAACACTATAGCTATATTGGTTTTTATATCAATTAGGTAAATTAGAGATAATTTAATGCTAGTTTTAGTTCTTAAATGAGTGCTTGTATGAAATCAATTATCAATTACCATGTCATTGATTCAACAAATGTAGGAGATTTATTTTCTGTTCCTGCAAAATATTTTACTTTTCCTGGATATACTGTTGAGCAAGCTGATATCAGAACCATCAACCTTGAAGATGCAAGAGATAAACACATTATTGTAGGTGGAGGTGGACTACTATATTCTCCATTTTTGCAATCATTTTCAAAGCTTGTTGAATCTAAAGCACGTACAAAATTAATCGCTTGGGGTATTGGTCAGCAACTCTACGGTAATTCTTATACACTTGCAGAATTACAGAACTTTGACTATTCTCAATATCTGGAAAACTTTGATTTAATTGGCGTTCGAGATTTCGTCAATAAATATAATTGGGTTCCTTGTGCTAGTTGTATGCACCCAGCTTTCGACAAAAAGAGAGAAATCAAACATGAATTTGTAGTTTTTTCTCATAAAAAATTCCAAATAAAGATTCGGAATTTTCCCAAAATGACTAATAATAATCAAAATATTGAGGAGATTTTAGATTTTTTGGGTTCTGGTGAAACCATATTAACAAGTTCTTATCATGGAGCATATTGGGGGACTTTACTGGGAAGAAAAGTTTTATGTTTTCCATTTAGTAGTAAGTTTTATACACTCAAACATACTCCTGCAATCTTGCCTGTGCAAAAGTGGGTACAACAAAAAATTAAGTTTTCACTATTTAGTAAAACTTTTTTTTGAGTTGTATTATAAAAATAAATTTTCTTGCAAAACGGATGATTGGCAGAATTATCTAAAAGACTGTAAAGCATACCCTGAAAGTCTTAATGAATATCGAGAACGTAATCATTGGTACTACTCTCAAATATTAAATACTTTAGCTGATTCGTAACAATATGATTTCCAAATTACACAGTTTACTAGGTTGGAATTCTCCAGAAATTTTTTCATGTAATCAATAAAAATCAATTGCTTACCAATAAATTTTCACTTAAATACTGACCATTACGTAAGAAATTATCGCTCACTTAGAAAAACTTGAAAACCAAATCTAATCATTATGAAAACAAACATTTTGCCAAAAAACTATAACTTCTTTTTTCTGGAAAAGTTGCATGAACCTACAGCTTCTAGTGTGCAGGCTGCTAAAGCTGCCGATGGAGCAGCTAACTTGGGTTTTCCGACAGTTTTGATTTATCCTCAGCAAGGATGGCAAGCAATTAATCCGATTCATTTATTCCACCCTTTTCAACCACAAAAACCACCAGAAAATGTTATTAAATATTATAATTTTCAAGATAAATTACAAGTAGCAAAGCTACGAATGCCTTGGCATATTGATTACTGTAAAACTAAATTCACTAACTCTAACACTGTCGCCACCAAGTATTATTTTCCATTTTATATCCGAGCAACTACGAAAATTGTTCATGCTTGGAATTGGAATTTTATCAAAGCTGCAATAAAATATGGGATTCCGGCAATTTATGAGCATCATCACCATGAAGATAAGCAATTTGAACCAGAAATAGTAAATCATCCTTTGTTTCAAGTTGCTGTGACAGTTGCAGATACAGTCCGCGAAAGCATGATTCAACATGGTATACCACCAGAAAAACTGATTAAAATCTATAATGGATTTAATCATTTATTTATGCAGAGACAGCCGGAAAAAGCAGCAGAATGGCGGCAAAAATTATTGCAAAGTCAGCGTTCGCAATTGGTAGTTTATGCTGAAGCATTAAATAAATTTAAAGGTAAAGTTTTAGAAACTCATCCCAGAAAAATTGACGGATTTCTAGAAACTATTGAATTTGTTCAACAATTTTCTTGGGAAAATCGTGCCGCTAAAATTCTCAGTTACGTTGATGAACGTTTTTCGTCCGCAATTTAATTAATTCCCATCAGTTAAACGTGGTTTGGTGATATTTTGATATGGATGGTATTTGTACTCTTGCTAATGATAGAGTTTATAACCAATTAGTTGCTTTACTTAATAGTATAGAAGCAATTTATGGTCAATCAATGCCCGTTTGCATCTATCCTTATGATGACAAAATAGAGCAAATTACTCACGAAATTGCTCGTCGTCCTCATGTGCAGATTTATAACAATCAAGAATCTATTCATTCATGGGATGAATTTGTGCGTAATGTTTGGGATATTCATCCGACTGCTCAACAAGAATGGCTAAAAGTTACCAAAGAAAAATATCATCGATTTGGAACTCATCGACGTTACGGTGCTTTTGATGGGCCTTTTGACCGCTTCGTTTATATGGATGCTGATACCTTATTGATGAGTCCCCTGGATAAGATTTATGATCAGCTAAATTACTACGATTGGGTAGTATATGATTTTCAATATACAGATTTATCTCATGTATATCAAGAAAAATCGCCAAAATTAACAGAAATATTTTCGGTTGAAAGACTCAAAAAAGAAATATTTTGTTCTGGTTTTTATGCTTCCAAAAAGAACATATTTTCTTTAGAAACTAGAGATTCACTGCTAGGAAATCTCCATCAAGGAGAAGCAGAAATTCTTTATCCTTTTGCTCCTGATCAAACCATTCTTAATTATATGGTTATGCGCTCAGGAATTTATAATTGTAACTTAGCTTTACATCTACCATCTGACGAAAAAAACAGGATGCTGTGTCACTTCAAATCATTTTATAGCAAAAGATAACATCCTGTATGATAAAGGCAATCGCTTGACTTATATTCACTATATTGGCTTATCTTCTAAGTTATTTAATCAAGTTTGTAATGGAGAAAATATTGATTTCCCTTACAGAGATGTTTTTTTACATTATCGCTATTTACACGAACCAGAAAAGCGCCCAAAATTTACAACTAAACCAAAAGCTTACAATGCGCTTCCAAATTTAGGTACACGAATTCTCAAAAAATTAGGATTAGCAGTGGGACATAAATAATCAGATGGAAATAAAAACTGTTGGGATGATTAGCAGCTATGGCGCTTTAAAAACCAGAGGCGATTGGCTGTGGCAACAAACGCCGCATGCTTTTGGTGTTTGGCAAAATATTCAAATGCAGGCTTTAGCCAGTAAGCCTGATTTTTTATTAATGTATCAGTTTGATTTTCCCGAACCAACTAAACCGCTATCTTTGTTAGATAAAATGCGGAGAAAACCACAAAAAAAAACAGGTAGATATTACTTCTTTGTTACGCGGAGTTAGTAAAGAACGCATAATTTATCTAATGCGAGAACCGCCTTTAGATGAGGTAGTAGAAAAGAATATCAATAATTATAAAATAGCACAAAAATACTGCGGTTATGTTTCTGGCCCAGATGATTTTGCACCAATTCCTGAATATATGCCAGCTATTTGGTATCACAATAATTCATTTCGGGATTTAGATGAAATGCCGCCTCCAGCAAAAGTTAAAACTTGTAGTTGGATTACTTCGGGAATTAATCGTACAGCCAATCATCGCCAGCGTTTAGATTTTTTACAATCTTTGCAGTCTAGTCAAATCAAATTTGATTTATACGGACGCGACTTACCTAACTGGTCAAATTCTTTAGGAGAATTGAATAATAAATGGTATGGTATGTCCCCATATTATTACAATTTAGCAATTGAAAACTATGCAGATAATAATTGGTATGTGAGTGAAAAGCTTTGGGATGCTTTATTAGCATGGTGTTTACCAATTTATTATGGTGGCTCTGCGGCGGATAAATTATTACCATCTGGTAGTTTTTTAAGATTACCTAGCTTAGATGAAAAAGGCATTGCTTATATTCAAGAAGTAACTGCTACTCCTGATGCTTGGTATGCTGCTAAAGATGCGATCGCCGAAGCTAGGCAAATAATTTTACACAAATTAAACCTGCTAAATTGGTTAGCAAATTTTGTAAAAAATCATGGATAAAAAAGGTAGATAAGATGAGTCGCGGAATTTATATTATTGCCAATGATAAAGTGACAGATCATGCGATCGCACTCCTCAACAGTATCCGTACTTATGATGCGGATACACCAATCGTCATGATTCCTTATGATGATAACTATCACAACATAGCCGCTACACTGAATCAATATTATGGTGTGCAGCTATACGAAGACTTAGAATTTATTGACCGTCTTTCTAAAAGATTACACGAAACTTTCGGCGGTCAATTTTTCGCCCGTCCTAATCAATTTCGCAAACAGGCTTGTTGGTTCGGCCCGTTCGATGAATTTTTGTACATTGATACAGATATTGTGGTCTTTGAAAAGATTATTGATAATCTCAATTACTTAGCAAATACAGATTTTATTTGTTGTGATTATCAGCATTCAGGCGGCATTAAAAATGTCTTCAGCCAGAAGGTATTAACCGATAAAGTATTTACTGAGTCTGAAGTCAAAGATATTTTCAATGGTGGTTTTTGGGCTTCCAAGAAAAACCTCATTTCCGAACAAGATTTGTACGAAACTTTTGCTGAATGTGCCGCCCATACAGATTATTTCGACTTTTCTGAAAAGACTTCTGACCAACCAATTATCAACTATATGTTGCTCAAACGGATTTCGCGCCGATTTAATGTGGTGCGTCGCCCAGGAAAAGCACCAGGAAATTGGGCAGGTAGTCCACAATTTCAACAACAGGGCAACATTTTGATTGATCCGGCTGTTAATCAACCCCTGCAATATCTCCACTGGGCTGGGATTCGCATTCAACCAGGTTGTCCTTATTGGGGGATTTGGGAATATTATCGCAATTTAAATCCCGACATACCGCCTGCGTCAATTCCCGCCCCAACCAAACCAAGTCAGTGGGAGACAACATTACGGACAATTAAAAAACAAGTTCACAAAATCTTTAAGTAAGATTTAATATTGCCATTGATGATTTTTGATTTTTGATCGGCGAAACAGTTGCGATCGCCCCCCGCCTTTCGCTAGGATCTGTAAGCTTTAGGGTATAGACAAACCCCCTTGGGATACAGCTACACTCATGTAGGTTATCCGGCTGCAACCCAAGTTATTGAGATTTTACAGGAAAAACAACAAAACAATGGCGAAACGTGTCCAGTTAGTTTTAACTCAAGATGTCAGCAAGTTAGGCAAATTAGGTGACTTAGTAGAAGTTGCTCCTGGCTATGCTAGAAATTACCTTATTCCCAAGAGTTTGGCAACCCGCGCGACTCCTGGTATTCTCAAGCAAGTAGAACGCCGTCGTGAACAAGAACGTCAACGGCAATTAGAACTCAAACAACAAGCCTTAGAACAAAAAGCAGCTTTAGAAAAAGTTGGCAGTTTGAAAATTGCCAAGCAAGTTGGTGAAAACGAAGCCATTTTCGGTACTGTCACCACTCAAGATGTCGCCGATGCAATTCAAGCTGCTGCTAACCTAGAAGTTGATCGTCGTGGTATTACTATCCCCGACATTGGCAAGCTAGGTACTTACAAGGCTGAAATCAAGTTGCATTCAGACGTAACCGCGCAAATAGACGTTGAAGTTGTTGCAAGCTAACAATTTTTTGAGGTTCTGCCACAGATACACACAGATGTTTTATCAGTGTTAAATCTGTGGTTGTTCATTTCTCAATCCCCGTACTAGAGTGTTCTCTCGCAGATTTTGGACTATAAGAGTAGTAGAAACATCCTTATTACTCATCCAAAATCGCGTATGGCGGAAGAATTAAGTTTTCAAGGCGATGGTAGCGATCGCCTACCACCCCAAAATATTGAAGCAGAAGAAGCGATTTTGGGGGGAATTTTATTAGATCCAGAAGCGATTGGGCGAGTTAGCGATCGCTTGGTTCCTGAAGCATTTTACATTAGCGCCCATAAAGATATTTACCAAGCCGCCTTGCGCCTCCACGCCCAAGGTAAACCCACAGATTTACTATCTATTACCAGCTACTTAGCCGATAATGATTTACTAGCGCGGATTGGTGGTAGAAATAAATTAGCTACCCTCGTAGACCGGACAGTTTCAGCAGTTAACATCGACGCTTTAGCAGGTTTAGTCATGGAAAAATACCTGCGGCGACAGTTAATTAAAGCTGGTAACGAAATTGTCCATCTTGGTTACGAGACAGAAACCGAGTTACCTATAGTTTTAGACAAAGCAGAACAAAAAGTTTTTGGTGTCACCCAAGAACGCCCACAATCAGGATTAGTTCATATTTCTGATACTTTAGTCAATACATTTCAAGATATTGAAACACGTCATCAAGGTGTCGCCTTACCTGGGATTCCTTGTGGCTTTTATGATTTAGATGCCATGACTAGCGGTTTTCAGCGTTCTGATTTGATTATCGTTGCTGGCAGGCCATCAATGGGCAAAACCGCATTCTGTCTCAACCTAGCTCATAATATTGCTGCTTTATATAAATTACCAGTTGCTGTTTTTAGTTTAGAAATGTCTAAAGAACAGCTAGTACAGCGACTATTAGCTAGTGAAGCGGGAATTGAATCTGGTTATCTGCGGAGTGGACGCATCAGCCAAACCCAGTGGGAACCGTTAAGTCGAGCAATTGGTATGCTTTCCGAGATCCCAATTTATATTGACGATACACCGAATATGACAGTTAACGAGATGCGTTCTCAAGCCAGACGACTGCAAGCCGAACAAAGTGCAGATTTAGGCTTGATTGTCATAGATTACCTGCAACTAATGGAAGGTGCAGGTGATAACCGCGTACAAGAATTATCCCGCATCACGCGCAGTCTCAAAGGTTTAGCCCGTGAGTTATCTGTACCTATAATTGCATTATCACAGTTAAGTCGCGGTGTAGAAGCACGTACCAACAAGCGCCCAATGTTATCTGATTTGAGAGAAAGCGGCAGTATTGAACAAGATGCCGATTTGGTTATTATGTTATACCGCGATGAATATTATTCACCAGATACCCCCGATCGCGGCATTGCTGAAGTCATAGTAGCAAAACACCGCAACGGCCCAACAGGTACAGTAAAACTCTTATTCGATCCGCAATATACTAAATTTAAAAACCTAGCCAGACCAAATTATTAACTATGAAGTATGAAGTATGAAATTTTCAGACTTCATACTTCACACTTCAGACTTTATTTAACATCAAGCAATTCCACATCAAAAATTAGGGTAGCGTTGGGTGGAATCACGCCACCTGCGCCACGGGAACCATAGCCTAACTCTGAAGGGATAATCAACTCACGCTGACCACCAACTTTCATGGTGCTGAGTCCTTCGTCCCAGCCTTTGATCACTTGTCCTACGCCGATAGTAAAGCTAAAAGGACGGCCGCGATCGCGGGAACTATCAAACTGAGTACCATCTTCTAAAGTGCCAGTGTAGTGAACTACAACTGTTTGGCCAGACTGAGGAGTTGCCCCTGTTCCCTCTTTGATTTCAACGTATTTCAGCCCAGAGGAAGTAGTGACAACATTTTTATCAGACATAGAGTTGTTCGCTATTAGAGTATCGTTTTTTGTAATGGTAGTGGGTGATGATTGCGCTTGGGTCAAATTAGCCGCAATGGCAGTATCTGGTTTACCACCTAATTGTGCTAACACTAGAACCACCACACAAACCAGCATGACACCCACGCTGAGTAAAATTGCTTTCAAAGTTAGTCCTCCATACTGAGGTCGTTTGGTAAAAGCAATACCAACAGGACACATTTAGTTTAAATCAGAAAGCACATTTTAACGCCAAAGCTTATTTTCTAAATCCCGTACTTGACGTTCTAAACGGTCAATTCTCCCCCGGAGTTCATCTACCTCAGACTGACGCGCCACCCCTAAATCCTGCATCATATTCCGCATTTGTCGTTGCATTTGAGCATCCCAGTTTCCTTGCTCCGACTTTAGCTGCTGTACAATATCATCCATTACTGCCTTAGCTTGCTCAGGGTTAAGCTTACCGTCTTTGACTAATTCATCACTCACCTCACGCAGCTTTTCTGCCACCAAAGACGTTGTACCAATTCCCACCATCATTAGCTGTTGCAACCAGTTGTTGCTATCCATACGTCCTTCCTGTTATTTATTTCAAACCAGCCTCCTTGCTCTTGAGTGTATGCAATCAAGCTATGCTGGAAGCGGAGTTAATTCTAGCCTACATCTCTATTTTGGCAAATTAGCAAACATCAGGAATTAATGAGTGTGGTTATAGAACTGCTAAAATTTCAAGTTGACCCAAATCTGCGCGAAACTTTTATCCAGAAGGATGCAGAAATTTGGACAACAGCATTAGCAAAATATCCAGGCTTCCTCAGCAAAGAAGTCTGGATTAACCCAAACAACCCCTCAGAAGTAACTTTCATCATTCGTTGGGCAACAAGAGAACAATGGCAAGCTATTTCTGAAGCAGATTTAGTAGCCATTGATAGAAAATTCGCGCAAGCATTAGGAAATAATTTTCAGATGATTGAATCAGCAGAATATCAAGTCAGAAAATTTCCTCATCCGTGAGATTGTATTTGTAGATAAAAAAAATACTTATGGTTTGTAAGAGTTATTTTATGAATAAACTCTTTCTTTGGATTTACTAATGATTTGAAACTACAGGCAGATAATAGGTTATAAATTGGTAAATAATATAAAAAATGTGACTATATTATGTAGGAAATTTAACAATGGAACTTTATCCTAGCGATAAAACTGAAACTGCATATAATGGCAAAGATCGTAATGCTGCTGAACTTGGTTTCACTCCTCAAGCTGAACTTTGGAATGGTCGTTTTGCGATGATTGGTTTTCTCGCTTATTTACTATGGGATTTAAATGGTTTTAGTGTAGTTCGAGATGTACTGCACTTGGTTGCTTACAATTCCCGCTAATAATTAGGCTGATTTCAAAAAATAGATTATGAGGAAAGTAATGCCCATAATCTATTTTTTATATGCAGCGATGGCTAGAATAAGATTATCTATTTATTACAGCAAATTCTTGAGTAAGATTTGTTTGCAAAGATGGACGTAAACTCAAATAAGCCAATATACCAACTAAAGGGATAAGTGATACTGTCCAAAAGATTGCGGGACTATTCCAGCGACGACGCGCCATATCATCACCCAAAACAGTGGGGAATAAAACACAGAATAGGCAGAATGCTAAACTCATACCATTAATGAAGCGATCGCTTTGAAATTGCTGCACGAAATCTGACCAATCACCTAACAAGCCATAAGCAACTATCACAATAGTACTTAAGCTCACAATTATCCCAAACAAGCGCGAATCTAACAAACGCAAAAACGCATCCTTTTGTCCAGAAAATTCTTGATTGGGTTCACGTAAAGCCAAATATGGCAAAAGCCCCAAAATACCTGAACCTACTGCTGCTAAGACAAAAGGCCAAAAGGGAATTTGTTGCATTCTGCCATCAATAAACAACAAACCACTGTAAATTAATAGCCAAATCCCAACCAAGGAAAATAAAGCAACAATAATGGGATTAACTGCGCTCAAATTGAAAGTAAGTATATTCTTGAGTAGCGTTAGGGTTTCTTCAAGATGTAGTGGTGGGGCAAAAAACACAATATAAGCAATGAATCCAACCCATATTAGCCATAATATAAGTTTTTTCATCATCAAATTTAATTAGCCTACAAACACCTAAATTATTTTCAACAATTTCAAAGGATGCAAAGCCCTAAAGGAAGAGAAAAAATCTGAAGTATGAAATCTAAAGTATGAAGTCTGAAATGAAGAAACCTCTATAGTAAGCTCTAATATCCCCGACTTCCGTGAGAAGTCGAGGATATAATTGTTAATTAACAGTTGCTTGTTGCTTGGATATACCTGTTGTCTCAGTTTCAGGTAAAGCTGGGCGTAAACACAAATAAATCAATGGGCCAAATAACGGAACCAAACTTATTAACCAGAATATTTGATGATTTTTCCAGCCCCGACGCGCCATATCATCTTCTAGTAATAGGGGAAATAATATGCACAATAGGCAAAAATCTAAACTCATCACATGGATAAAGCGGTTAGTTTGCCACTGTTGGATAAAATCTTGCCAGTCTCCACCTTGCACACTATAAGCAACTAATATACCTGCAATTACGGTGAGGATAATACCAGTCACACGAGAATCTAGCAGCTTGATGAAAATAGTTTTTTTACCAACAAACTCTTGATTTGGTTCTCGCAGAAATAAATAAGGTAACAAAGCAAAAGCACCTACACCAAAAGATGCAGTCGCAAATGGCCAAGCAGGGATTTTTTGACATCTCCCGTCAGTAAATACTACTGCACTATAAATGAGAGGCCAAACTCCCATAATATTGAATAACGAAATAATTAAAGGATTAATCCCTTGCCACTGTCCAAGAGAGAGTTTCTTGATTAAATCGAATGTATCGGGTTGATCAGGGGGTGCTAAAAAGAAAGCATATACAACAAATCCCATCCAAAGGGAAAACAGAGATACTTTTCGCAACATAAACTTAAAAATAAGTTTATTTTAACGCTTTATGGTTCTTAATAGTTTTGCTGCTTTACTGACAAGTCGTTTACGTTTGTAGTGAAAGTAGGAAGATTCTTGAATTTTAACAATAATTGTTTCCAGATAATTACATGCAGTCTGGACATCTCCCTGGCGAGAGAGAATTTCCGCCAAGATGATATAAGCTTGTGGATGATTCCAACTTTGAATGTGATTTTCTAGATGCTGTTTAGCGGCTTCAAATTCTTGTAAAGCAAACAATGTTTCGCCATACATTAAAGAAGCATCACCATATTTATAATCTGGGTCTATTTTTAATATAGTTTCTAAATAAGACTTGGCAGAAGTGAATTTTTTATTTTTAATATCAATAAATGCTTCATTCCAAAGAGTTTGGAGATTGTCATCGGCGTTGTTGAAATCTTGCGGATTTGAGGCTGTTGGTTGATCTACGCTTTCCACGTCATCTGGGAGATGATGACTGAAATTCACATAATGAGCAGCTTTTTTGATACTTGTTGCTTTTACTTTGCGCCGTTTACGGCTACTTGTCAAATTTTTCCAAGGCTTCTTAACTGGGATATATCCTCGCGGTATCCAACGCTGAAAACAGTAAGCGATCGCACCAAAAAAGTTGACAATAATTAAAACCCACAGCCATAATCGCTTGTCTGGTTCGTTGCGAATACAATCATAAAGCATGAATAACCAAAATCCGGCCATTAACAACAATCCCACAACTTTGATCATTGACTGAATTCCCATCTGCAAGTTTTAGTCTTCCTCACAAAATACGTTTCACTTGTTTAGGAACAGGTTTATAGCATAAAGCAGAAGGCAGGAGGAAAAGTCTTACTATTCTTGGTATTCACGCTTTCAAATTTTCCTAACATATCTGACTACCGCTTTAACTTTAAACAAAGTCCTAGTTTGCGAGATGATACCCTAGAATTTCTGTAAAATGGAAACGTATGAGGTAGGAAATTCCATTAAAACCTAGATTCAGTCAAATCATCAAGAGTGACTAAAGATACAAATTTAGTCAGTGGGATTGCGAAATAAGCTGTTAACTGAAAGCTTCGGAAAGGTAATCGGCGGCGGCGGCTACTACTGCGATCGCACTTTCGTAATCTAGGCGCGTTGGCCCTAAAACGCCGACACTCCCAATCGGTACAGAACCTCGACGGTAGGTAGAAGAAATTAAGCTGCAAGTACGTATCGGCTCTAATGGATTTTCTGCACCAATTCGCACTGTCACCCTAGATTTACTTGCATCTTCTGTCTCTGGTTCATCAAAGATTAATTGACATAATTTGTCTTGTTCTTCTTCCAGCAATTGCATAATTGTTTTGACTTGCTGCAATTGAGAAAATTCTGGCTGACGCAATACTTCTGTGACTCCACGCACCATAATTTGTGTTGTGGTTGGTGCTTGAGTACGACGGCTTAATTCTGCAACCGAACTTTTCAAGAATTCGCCATACAGTTGAAATTCTTGATCTAATTCGCTCCAATTTAAGTTAGCTATTTCTAATAAACTCCGTCCGCGTAAATGGCTATTTAAGAAGTTAGAAACTATCTGCAACTCACGATCAATTACTTCAGCATCTAGTTGCAAATTTTCTTTTCCTGGCGGTAAATCCATCACTTTAGAATGGGTTTCATAGCCATCTGTGACTAAAATTAGCATGATTCTACCAGCTTCAATTTGTAACAGTTGCAAATGTCGCACTAAGGCTGTTGAAGTTTGAGGCATAGTAATCAAGCTAATACAGCCACTTAATGTAGCTAAAATCTGTGCAGCTCCGTGAATTAGGGCTTCCAAACTCCAATCTTCCCAATGCAGGCGTTGTTGGAGTGACAGTTCTACTTCCTTGGCTAAGGTTTCTGTTCGTGTAGCGTCTCGCAGAGAAGGTGTAATTAACTGGTCAACATAAATGCGATAACCGGAGTCAGAAGGTATTCTTCCGGCTGAGGTGTGTGGTTGATAAAGTAGCCCAGATTTTTCTAATGCACCCATCACATTACGAATTGTGGCCGAGCTAACGCCTAAGTCGTACTCTTCCACTAAAACCTTTGATCCAACAGGTTCTGCTGTCGCAATGTAGTGACGTATTGTTGCCCAAAGGATGTGCTGTTGTCGATTGGTTAACTGGACTTCCATAAGGTGCCTATTACTGAAAGCAAATTTAAGAAAAGTTTGAAAAAAATTTTTTGAGCTAATGAAAAAAAAGATTAATATTAGTTAATTAAGATAGCAAAATTTTTATCTATATTATAGTTACCGATGGCAACATTAATTGAGTTGCTCATTCTGAACTTATTAATCTTTTTTGGCAAAAAAGCTATTTGAGAATTAAAATTTTTTTATTATTAAGTATCTTCCCACAAATTTTACAAATAAGTTGTATTGTTAGATACTTATTTTTCTCACCATTTAAGTTAGATGTCGTCAGGATAAATGCTGATTGTGGGGATTGGAAGAAGAAGCAGGGGGCAGAGGGCAGGGTGCAAGGGAGAGAAGAACCAATGACAAAGGACAAATGACCAATGACTATTGACTAATATTGTGGGATTGCTGGGTCAACTAGTTGGGAATAAGCTGCGATACCACCTGTAATATTTTTGACATTGGTAAACCCTTGAGCAATCAACCACTGACACATCTGAGCAGAACGCACACCGTGATGACAAAGGACGAGGGTTTCGGCTTCTGGATTTAACATCGTAAAAATTTTTTCATTCCAGTCGGCATATTCACTCAAAGGTAAGTTAACAAACCCTGGGAGACTGGCGATCGCTAATTCTTGGGGTTCACGTACATCTACTAACTGGATATTTGCATCGCTAGTAGCTAAACGTTCTGCCAATTCCTCTACACTAATTTGCATCATAGGTTGACCAAAGGATTTATCTGTGATGAAGTTTTTGTAAACGATCCTATACATTTATGTTGACAGAAAATCTTCCCCTTAGCATGAGCATCGATTCTCAATAATTTCGGCTTAGTCTCAAGATTGTCTGTTAAGACTGGGTGTAAGGGGTTAAGGGTGTAAGGTACAGGGGAAAACGAGATTCTATTGACCTAAATATCTTTCACACCTCTTACTTACGTAGTGAGACGAAAAACCAAGGGTTTAGGGGAGTGTGAAAGGGTATAGGGGTGTAGGTGTTCAAAACCCTTACACCCTTACACCCATTCTTAACAGTAACTTTTGTGCGTAAGTCTTAACACCCTTACACGCTGTTCATTAATTCTGCTTAAATGGCTGTGAAAGTCAGTATTTAATAGCTTTATGGTGAATCGGCAAAGCTCATTTTTTGGTTTTATAGCGGCTGGTGCGATCGCACTGATATTAATTGCGATCGCAGTTTTTTGGTTTTTCACCAGAACTCCTGTGACTCTCGTCACTTCCACCACCTCCCAGCCTGGTGCAGCTATTTTTGTGTCGAAGCTTTCTCCGGTGATGGTGTCGTTACTCACCAACCCTGAACGTTTGCAAGCTTTAGAACGAGAAGGGGAAATTTCTAAAATCAAAACCAGTTTATTGGCTAAAAGTGGCATAGATTATCAAAAAGATATTCAGCCGTGGTTGGGTAACGAAATTACACTAGCTGTCACCACCACAGATTTAGATCGTGATTCCGCCAATGGACAGCAGCCAGGATATCTCATGGCTTTAGCCACCACTAAACAAGACAAAAGCCGCGAGTTTGTCGAGTTATTATTTTCTAAACGGGTATTAGCTGGCTCTAACTTAGATACCGAAGAATATCAAGGTGTGAAGGTGCTTTACGATAGCCAACTCGCCGCCGCAGTAGTTGGTGATGGCTTTGTGTTATTTGCTAATGATCCTAGCGTTGTCAAGGATGCAATTAACAATGTCCAAGCGCCAGACCTAAATTTAACTAGTTCACCCCAATACCAAAAAGCTCTTCAGCAATTACCGGAAGCTTCCTTAGCCGTGGCTTTCTTGAATTTTCCCATCGTTGCTCAATGGCAAGGTTTAGCATTATCAGAACCAACCTACGACAGTGAAATTGTGTCTCTGGGCTTGAACTCCAAAGGTTTATTAGCAGAAACCAGCTTTTTAACAGCATCTGAACTCACGCCACCAGCCACGCCACTGACAAAACCAGTCGGGGCGTTGAAATACATCCCAGCATCGGCAGGTTTGGCGATTTCTGGTGCAAACTTAAGCAACTTGGCTGACAGTGATTTAGCGAAATTCTGGATGCAAATCAAAACAGCTATTTCGGGTTCAGAAACAGATGTGATTTCCCGCTTGGTACAACCATTAACCGAGGTACAAAAAACCTGGGGTATCAACTTTAATCAAGATATTTTTAGCTGGGTGAAGGGAGAATATGCGATCGCACTTTTACCACGTACAGGCCAAGTTCTTCCTGATTGGATTTTTGTGGTGGAGAAAACCGAGGAATTACCCGAAGGAATTGCCAAATTAGATGCGATCGCATCCGCAAAGGGACTTAGCAGCAACACCCTGAGTTTAAATAAACAACAAATCTCCGCTTGGACAGAGTTAAGCACTAAAAAAACACAAATCAAAGACAGACCATCATTCACCATTGAAGCCACAGCCCAAGGGATACACACCACCCTCGACAATTACGAAATTTTCGCCTCAGACTTGGCGACAATGGATGAAGTTCTTGCTGGTAAAGAAAAATCCTTACTAGACAATCGCAATTTCCAAAACAGCGTCGCAGCGATTCCCCAACCCAATCAAGGTTACATATATCTAGATTGGGCAAAAAGTCAAGGAGTTTTAGAAAGGCAAATCCCCGTGCTGAAACTCATAGAAGTCTTAGGTAAACCATTTTTTAACAGCCTGCGATCGCTCACCCTCAGCAGTTACGGTAGCGAAACCAATGCACTCAAAGGCGGGATTTTTCTACAACTGCAAGAGTAAGAAAAAGTCTGAAGCCTGAAACCAAAGGAGAAGTAAATAATGACCATTGACAAATGACAAATGGCCAATGACTAATCCTTTTTGTGTCACATCCTAATGTGGCACAGCTAAATCAAAATTTTCAGGAATGAATTAATTACAATATGTATATATAACTACATTTAGTCAAGCCTGTTGGAGGGCTACTATGAAAGACCGTCGCCCCCGACTTCAGAAGCGAATCAGTTGGGTTTTAGCTATCTTAGCTGCTGTTACAGCAGCACCAGCGATCGCCGAAACACCCAACTTTGGTAAGTTCAGTTTGGTACCAGGGTTTGAAACTGCCCAAGGTAAATTTTCGGGTTATACGGGTGGTTCTTTTTCCTTGTCAGCGATTAGTAACCGCGATCGTGATAAAAAAGCTTGCATTGGCTTTGCCGACCCCAAGCCAGATTACACAATGGTTTTAGAAAAAGACTTTGAGCAACTAACAATATTAGTTAACACTGGTAATACAGATACAACATTGCTAGTGAAAGGCCCAGACAATGACACAATTCGTTGCGGCGATGATACTGGTAGAAGTAAAGATGCTAGTATTAGCGATCACAACTGGAAAAAAGGTATTTATCAGATTTGGGTCGGTACATTTAATCCAGATGCCAAGCATAAGTATACTTTGACAGTTCAGCAAAAATAATAGGGAATAGGAGCTACTAAGATAAAGGTCAAAAGTCAAAAGGTAAAAGATTAGTTCCTTTTTACTTTTGCCTTTTTATTTTTAACTTTATCAATTCCATCCCCACTCCCCAACTATGACTAGTCGTTTAGTAAAAGCAAAACTCATCGCCACAGAACAAGCTGCGCCAGATATTGAGTTTATGTTTAACCCTTCTCAGTTAGACTTCTCGCAGCAGATTAATTTGACCAAAAGTAGTGGTGCGCGTACAGGGCGAGGTTTACCAAAAGTTAGTTTTGCTTACCCCGAACCATGCAAACTCAGTATTAATAACATCATATTTGACACTTACGAAAGCGGTACTAGCGTCCTCACCCATCTCAAGAAATTTGAAAAAGCCGTTAACTTTGCTGAAGCTGGCGCAGGTCAAGAAAAGCGCCCACCAGTGTATATATTTACCTGGGGCGACCAGCAATATTTACGCTGTTTTGTTCAATCTCTTAACTACAGCCTGACTTTGTTTTTACCAGACGGTACACCAGTACGTGCCAAAGTTAACCTCACCCTAGAGGAAGTTGATGAATCAATTTCCCAGCCAGGAATGGGGACATCTAGCAGCGTAGACCGGACTGGCGACAGCAGAAGTAGCCGGAGTTAACTGCCTTCGGGCGAGGTAGACGGCAGTGGTTGGACTTCGCTCACCAACTGGGCAGGAAGCAGAAGGGAAAATTTTGAATTAAGAATAAAGCCTTTTTGACTCGCCCATTTGGGTTTAAATTTCCCTCTCATCTGCCTCCTGCCTCCATTAATTCGACCTTTGGGGAATAGCGTGTAATACAATATTTTCTCTAGGCTATTGGCAACCTCCTCTTGCCAATATGTATGCCTGTTCTTTACATACCTGAGCCACTATTACAAATAGATAACACTAATGCTTCTGCTGATTTGCTCAATGATATTTTGCAAATCACAGTAGAAGAAAGTCTGCATCTACCAGGAATGTTTACTTTAGTAATCCGTAATGATTACTTTCCAGGACAGACAACAGAAGCAACTTGGAAGCATCAAAGTTTATTTGCTATTGGTAAGAAAATTAAAATTGGCTTTGTTTCTAGCACGACGCAAAACGCAGATTTTGAAGATGCAGAGCAAGGTTACGTATTAGAAGGGGAAATTACCGCCATAGAAACTGAGTTCACCAGTGGTTCTCAAGCTCCCATCATCATTCGCGGCTATGATATGTCCCACCGCTTGCATCGAGGACGTTACAATCGCTCCTTTCAAAATGTCACTGATAGCGATGTGGTAAACCAAGTTATCGGTGAAGCAGGTATTGCAGCAGGTACAGTTACCTCTACCACTATTGTTCATGATTATGTGTTTCAAGAAAATCAGACCAATATGGAATTTTTGCGGGAACGAGCCGCTCGTCTCGGCTTTGAATTATATGTGCAGGATAGTAAATTAAACTTTCGCCAACCTGCCCAAAACGAATCTTTATCACTCAAATGGTTAGAAGATATTCATAACTTCCGAGTTCGTGTTAGCAGTGCCGAACAAGTCAGTTCTGTGGAAGTGCGGGGGTGGGATTACTCTACCAAAAAAGCAATTGTTTCTACAGCCTCTACAGAACAGGTGATTACCTCTACAGATAACGGCAAAGGCAGTTCAACTAGCACAAAGTTCACCATCAAGCCGAAAATGATTGTGGTAGACCAGCCTGTGTTTAGCGTGAATGAAGCAGCAAAAATCGCCCAAGCTTTGTGTAATGAACTGGGTGGCGAATTTGTTATGGCTGATGCTGTTGGTGAAGGAAATCCCAAAATCAGGCCAGGGAAAGTAATTAAATTGACAGATATGGGTAGTTACAGTGGTAGTTACTACGTTACTGAAACTCGCCATTTGTTCCACGAGCGAAAATTTGTCACAGAGTTTAGTGTGCGGGGTTTGCGATCGGGAGATTTATTAGCAACTCTCTCATCCCAAACACATCTGCAAGCAGGACAAACTCTATTAGTAGGTGTGGTTAGTAATAACAACGACCCGAAAGGTTGGGGTCGTGTAAGAGTGAAATTTCCGACCTTAACTGAAGAACATGAAAGTAATTGGGCAAGAGTTGTCAGTGTCGGTGCTGGCCCAGGAAGAGGTTTTGACTGTTTACCAGAGGTAAATGATGAGGTATTAGTCGCCTTTGAACATGGCGATATTCATCGTCCTTACGTCATTGGTGGTGTGTGGAATGGCACAGACGCACCACCAGAAAAAGTTGCTGATACCGTTGTTGGTGGAAAAGTGCGTTTACGAACGTTTAAAACCCGCGTTGGACATAAACTCCAATTTGTTGAAGAAGATAAAGGCACTAAAAAAGGCGTATATCTGCAAACAGTAGACGGTCATAATTTGCGGATGAATGACAGCGATAAATTTGCTGAATTAGAAACTACAGGCGGTCACAAATTTCGCTGTGATGATAGTAGTAAAACGATTAGCTTGACTTCTACAGGTGACATTACAGTTAAATCTGGGACAACCGGGACAGCCAAGAAAATTAGTGTCAATGGTGGTGAAATTGCTTTAACGGCAACGCAAAAAATTACTTTAACTGTAGGAGGTACAAGTATTGAACTTACACCCAGTGGTATTACGATGCGAACGACTGGAACTTTGAGTATACAATCTGGTAGTTCTATCAGTGTGCAAGCTGGAGGTTCTTTGAGTGCTAACGCTGGTGGTGCAATTTCCGCTAATTCTGGTAGTTCGGTCAGCGTCAATGCTGGCGCTGCGGTGAGTATAAACGGTGCAGCTTCCGTCGGTATTTTAGGCGGGGTAGTTCGGTTGAATTGTTGATGGTCATTGGTCATTAGTCATTTGTTATTTGTCATTTGTCCTTTGTCATTGGTTCTTCCCCTGCACCCCTGCACCCTTACTCCCTTACTCCCTTCCAACTCCCTATTTCCAACTCCCCACTCCCTAATAAATTATGTTTCCCGCAGCAAGATTAACTGATTTAACTGTCACAGGCGATCCGATTACTGGGCCTGGTGTGCCGAATGTTTTAATTGCAGGTTTACCCGCAGCTTGTGTTGGCGATTTAGTGGCGGGGCCTGTGGTGACTGGCAGTATTGTCATGGGGTCTTTTACGGTCTTGATTGGTGGTAGACCTGCGGCGCGAGTGACTTCTCAGGTAACTGGAGTGAATACTGTAACTGGTGTGCCATTGACTACAGTTGTGGGTATAGGTGCGCCGACGGTGTTAATTGGTGGCTGAAAGGTAAAAGAGCCTTTACTCAGCATATTTTTTGGGACTTCGACATTCTTGCGAGCCGTAATAGGAATGTGAATGCAGAAAACTGTACCTTGTCCGGATTCAGAGAAGCATTCTATTTTACCGTTATGCTTTTCGATAATTTTGCGACAAATGGGCATTCCTAAACCAGTACCTTTACCAATGGGTTTGGTGGTGAAGAATGGTTCAAAAAGGCGATCGCGCACTTCTTCGGTCATTCCTGAGCCATTATCTTGAATCCGAACGACTATATATGGAGAATTTGTCAATATTTTGCCATTTTCTAATGAGGTGCTAATAGTAATAATCCCTTCTTTTTCTTGACCGTCTAAGGCATCGATCGCATTAGCTAGAATATTCATAAATACCTGATTTAGTTGGCTGGGATAACACTCAACTAAAGGTATGACATCATAATTTTTGATGACTTCAATTCCGAATTTGCTACAGCCTGTCTTTAAGCGATTGTTCAAGATTAGCAAAGTACTATCAATACCTTCATGAATATCGGCTGCGGTCATTTGTGATTGCTCGGTGCGAGAAAAGTTGCGTAACGATAACACAATCTCACGGACACGCTTAATGCCTAAATTCATGGAACTGATCAGTTTTGGTAAATCTTCTGCAACAAAGTCTAAGTCAATTTCTTCGCTGAGTTCTTGAACTGCTGGAATATAATCACAGTTATCTTGATAAATATGTACTAGACGCAATAAATCATCAACATATTGTTGAGCGTGGCTAATATTCCCACTAATAAAGTTAACTGGATTATTAATTTCATGGGCAATTCCAGCAACTAATTGTCCTAAACTTGACATTTTTTCACTTTGAATTAACTGTGCTTGTGTTTGTTGTAATTCATGCAGTGTAGTTTGGAGTTGTTGCGCTTGGATTTGGGCGATTTTTGCCGCTTCACAACTTTGTTCATAGAGCAAGGCTTTTTCGATCGCCACTCCCGCCTGCATTGCCAATATACTTAATAGTTTTAAGTCTCGGTTAGTATAATTAACCGCAGTTTCGCTACCAATGACAATTGCCCCAACTACCCGTTCTTCCACATTTAAAGGAACACAAATTAACGAATTGAATTGTTTATTTTCTCCAAGATATCTGGGATAAGCAACAAGATTGTTCACAATTTCCCCTCGTCCCATCTGCACTATATTGCCAATAATGCCTTCGCCTAATTTTATCGGTTGTTGGAGATAACTGCTGCTGCCAATTTCTGCGAGAATTTCAAAAAAATTTGTTTTTTGATTTAATAATAAAATTGCACCACCAGTAGAAGGGATTAATTGAGAGGCTTCTTGGATGAGCAATCGAGAAACTTGCCGCAGGTTGAGACTGGCAGTTACTTGAATCGAAATATCATGGAGTAAATCAATTTCTTGATATCTTTCTAGCAGTTCATGGGCGAGATTTTTCTTTTCAGATTCTTGTTTGAGTGCATAGATGAGGATTGAAACAACACCAACCGCCTGTTGTGAACCACGTACCCAACCAATCACCTCACCAGCAAATTCTATCGGATGGGCGATCGCATAATTTTCTCCTGCTTGCCCGAAGAGTATTTCGCCTTCCGTATTTTCTACAGTAAACTGATAATTTATCGCTTTAGCAAAATCATTCAGAAGAGCTAATACATCCTTTTTTACAATCAGATTACTGAAATTGCTTTTAACCATTTGCTCTCATCCTGATTTTATTTCAGATTTTGCTTAAGCATCAGTCTTGTATACCTAATAGATGGATATTTTTATTTATTCTTGGCTATTTGCCACCCCTATAATTAGTGTCAAATAACTGCCATTTTTTAGGTATTAGCTTGTATTTTTGTAAAATTATAATTTTAAATAAAGTTGATGCAACTCGATTATAAGTTACTCATTTCTGAGAGTTCACCGTAAATTCATTGATTTTTGTATATTCAGCAAATCTACTTAAAGAAAATACTATATATAAAGTGATACACTGAACAGAAATATTACGGCATTAAGTTGATATTGTTTGAATGCGTCTCATAGTCGCAAGTGCTTAAAGCTTGAATAAAATTAACCGCAGATAAACGCAGCGAAAAGTTGCGTGGGCGGCTCTGCCGACTTGAGCAAACTTTTCAAGACAGACGGACGCGGATGGAATTTCGGTGATGGCAATAAATTAGTTGAAGGTAAGGATAGAGAATTACAAACGACGCTGCCAAAATGAAGGTTAACTCGACTTTTGGCGAATGGTATTAGTTTTAGCGATCGGCATAAAGTAGCGTAAACTGCTCATCACTGTGTACCTACCATGCCAGAACTCAATCAAAATCAACACCTGGGGACGGGCTGGTCGTTTCCGTTGCGGGTGAATGTCCAAGGAGGTCTGCAACTAAGTAAGGCCGATCGCAATATTGAAGAGTCGATGATGCTGATTTTGCGTACCGAATTGGGTGAACGCGTCTATCGTCCTAATTTTGGTTCGCGGTTGTCTGAGTTGACTTTTGCACCGATGAACACTCAAACTTTATTACTTTTACGTCTACACGTCCAAGAAGCTTTGGAAATGTGGGAACCGCGCATTGTTTTAGATGCGGTGCGTGCTGACCCCGATCCCCTGCGAGGTCGTGTAGATATTGTGATTGAATATCATCCCAAAGATAGTCATGATTCGCGGAGTTTAGTATTTCCGTTTTATTTGAATGGGCAATAAAAAGGCAGGAGGCAGAAGGCAGGAGGAGTATTAAATACTCAGCACTCAGCACTTTTAACTCAGCACTCAGCAATCAGCACTTTTAACTCAGCACTTTTATTAATATTGTGGAATTTGATTTTTTACCGAAGTTACCAAAGTCTAATTTAGACGATCGCACTTTTAAAGATTTAGTTGATGAGTGTATTCTGCGGATTCCCCGCTATTGTCCAGAATGGACGAATTATAACCCCAGTGACCCAGGTATCACGTTAATTGAGCTATTTGCTTGGTTGACTGACCAAATGTTGCTGCGGTTTAATGAAGTACCAAAGCGCAATTACATTACTTTTTTAGAGTTATTGGGTGTTAGGTTGCAAGCACCTGCGCCTGCGGTGGCGGATATTACTTTTTATCTCAGTGCGGCTTTACCGGATACTTATACGATTCCGGCTGGGGTGGAGGTAGCAACAATTCGCACGGAAACAGAAGAGGCGATCGCATTCACTACAGATCGGCCTTTAATTATTGATAAACCGCAAATTCGCCACTTTCTCACCTGTCCCACTGCTGATCAAAAACCGGAAATTTTGCGCGATCGCTTTACTAATTTATGGACGATGCGCTCTGATGGTGAGTGGTATGGTAGAGAGTTGGCACTGTTTGAAGAACAACCCCAGCCAGGAAACACTTTTTATTTAGTGATTGATGGGGAATCGCAATGTGAAGGGAATGTTCTCGCACTGCAATTAAAAGGAGAAGCAGCCACCGCCACGGGGATTAACCCAGATATTCCGCCGCGTCGCTGGGAAGCTTGGAACGGTGTGGAATGGGAAGCTGTACTTTTACAAGAATCGGATGACAGCACCAAGGGTTTTAGTTTCAGCGAATTGCTGACTCAAGGGATTAATCCCCTGCAAGGTGCAGATATCGTCCTGCATTTACCGCAGTCCTGGCCTGTGACGACGTTCACCGCCTATCAAGGACGTTGGTTGCGTTGCGTTTATACCGCGCCTCAACCCAATCAACCAGGATATAGCAGTGCGCCCCGGATGATTGGTTTAGCTGTTAGATCCATTGGCGGGACTGTGGGCGCGAGTCAAAGCGAATTGATTCGCAATGAAATTTTAGGGGAAAGCGACGGTACACCAGGACAAACTTTTCAGTTACAAGGTGTTCCGGTGTTGAATCGTCGGGAAGATGAATATTTGATCATTTCGCCACCAGGGGGAATACCGCAACGGTGGTATGAAGTCAGCGATTTTGCTAATTCTCTCCCTCAAGATTTGCATTACACTATCGATTCGCGCACCGGGACGGTACAGTTTGGCCCGGTGATTCGAGAACCAGCCCAACTCCAGCAACAGACGGAATTTAGGCGGGGAGTGGGTAATTTTGCCAATATTCAAGAGTTGGAAAGGCAATATGGGGCTGTTCCGCCGCGTGGTTCAGTAATTCGGATGGTTGCATACCGCACTGGTGGCGGGCGTAAGGGGAATGTGCAACGGGGGACAATTACCGTAGCGAAAAATGCGGTTCCTTATGTGGCGAGGTTGATTAACCATACACCCGCGCGTAACGGTTCCGATGCGGAATCTTTGGAAGATGCGGTAATTCGCGTTCCGGCGATGTTGCGAACCCGCGATCGCGCTGTGACTCCTGAAGATTTTGAGGTGCTGACCCTACAAGCTGGCGGTGGTGCGGTGGCGCGGGTGCGTTGTTTACCACCGACAACTACACAAGAAGCTGGAACTATCAAATTATTAGTTGTCCCGGCGGCGAATACAGATGCAATTAATCGTGGTGAAGGTATCGAACCAGAATTATTTAGTCTGAGTCCGCAATTGCGTGACCAAATTATTGCTTATTTAGATGAACGGAGGTTATTAGGAATACAAGTTAAATTGCAAGCCCCGGAATATGTGGGGGTAGCAGTGCAGACAGAAGTCGCGCTGGAACCAGAATATAACCACCCCGCCGCCCAGCAAGAGATTTTAGGGAAGTTACGGATTGCGTTGTATCGATTTTTGAATCCGATTACTGGTGGTCAAGATGGGAAAGGCTGGCCGTTTGGACGACCTGTTTATCCTTCGGATATTGTCAATTTGTTCCAGCAATTTCCGGCGGTGCGGTATTTGGGGGTAGTGCAGTTGTTTGAATTGCGCTATGTGGGTTCAACTTGGGTGCGATCGCTTCCCCAAAATCCGGTGATTGATCCGGGTTCTTTAGGTCTCATTTGTTCCTGGCAAAATACTCGTTTACGTTCTGGTCATGTTGTTAATCTCATCCAATAATTAACGTTTTAAAACTCTGTGAACTCTGCGTCTCTGTGGTTAGAAAAATTACGAACCACAGAGACACAGAGGACACAGAGAAAAGAATAAAAAACAAGAAATAATTATGAGTAGTCAAATTCTGCACTTGCAATTAACTTCGATGCAATTACCTAACGCGATTCAAACATCGGCGGTGGGTAAGGGTGCAGATGATTTTCAGCACTCAGCACTTAGTAGTCAAACTACAATTCGCGCGGGTTGTGATTTGGTGGTTCATCCGCCAGAACCGAGTGAGATAGTTTTGCAGCTAGAAAACTTGGGTAGTCGGATGTTGCGGTTGAATGTGCGGGTGGAGGGGAATTTCCCGGCTGAGTGGTGTCGCATCGGGATGGAGGGGTATGAACTCGCACCGCGATCACGGATGGATGTGGTGTTATACTTCCAACTTCCCGCCGATTTTTTTGAAACTCCCGCGTTGGCGACTGGTCAATCTTTGGTGTTGGATTATCACAGTCGCATTCACGTTAACTACACCGAGGAGGGGACTGGTAGACAGTTAGTTGAAACGGCTGGGTTAAATTTGTATGTTCGTCCCCGCAGTCTCTATCCCAAGTTTTTACCTGCGGTTTATCGAGAAGTTGATTTTATTGGTCGCTTCTTGAAGATTTTTGAACAGGCGTTTGAACCCTCGGTGCAAGCATTGGATGTGTTGTGGGCTTATCTCGACCCCATGACTGCACCGCAGACATTGTTACCTTTTCTCGCGCACTGGGTAGCTTGGCCTGTTGATCGTCGTTGGACTATCGAAAGACAACGTTATTTAATTCGTTCGGCGGTTGAACTTTATCGCTGGCGGGGAACACGTAGAGGTTTGCGTTTATACATACATCTTTATACAGATTTACCTTTAGATGAACACATTACAAGAGAAGTTGATAAACATATTTGTATTGAAGAAATTCGCGGCGAAGGTTTTGTTTTAGGTAATACGCGCCTAGGTAAAGATGCAATGATTGGCGGCGGTCGTCCGTATCATTTTATCGTTCGCCTCCGTCCCCAACGCCCAAATCAAGTAGATGAACAATTAGTAAGACACATTATTGAACAAGAAAAACCCGCATTTTGTACTTATGAACTTTATATAGATAGTTAAAAGTGCTGAGTGCTGAGTGCTGAGTGCTGAGTGTTAAGTAAAATATTCTCCCCCTAAACCCCTACACCCTTACACCCCTGAACTCCCAATTATGGAAATTCACCCCCTAGAACGACTACAAATTCAAGATGGTTTATTGATTAACGCTGAACGGTGGAAGCGATCGCATGATTATCACCGTCAGAGGCAAAATATTCATTATCAATCGCTAAATGAACCGGGAATAGTTGAAGGTTTGGGTGTGAGTTTGATTCCTGCACCGAAGGATGTACCATCACAATATAACGATGGGCGATGGTTACAAATTCAGCCTGGAATTGCCATTGATGTGAATGGGAATCCGATTGTAGTTCCCCAACAGATAGATTTTCATATTTCGGCTGATATTACGGAAGAAAAACCCCGTTTAATTTATTTAGTTTTGCGTTATGTAGATCCAGATACTTTACAACGCAAACAAGTCAGTGAATTTGAAACAGAAACTTTTCGGATTGATGAAAAAACAACGCCGCCTGATGCTTTTGAGGTGGAGTTATGCCGAATTTTATTACAACCGGGATTAGTAACTTTAGAAAATCCTCAAGATGTATTTTATCCTAGTTTGAATAGTTTGGATTTTCGTTATCGAAAAATTGCGCGATCGCGTCCTACAGCAGTGGTAAAAGTAGCGCATCTTGATACCCAGGAAACTAAAGAAGGTAATAGTTTTGCTAATCTCGCTTCTTTATTGAGATACACCGAAACTCTCACCTGTACTCTCCAAGGAGATGAGCAAATTCCTCGCTTGAATTTTCCACTTTTAGAACCAACGATAGCAATTAATTATGATTTACTATTTGTCACCGGGAGTGAACCATTAATTCTCAACGTGCAAGAATTAGCTAATCTTAAAAGTTATCTAGATAGTGGTGGAGTTTTATTAGTTGAATCGCCTACCGATGCAGTTGACAGATTAGAAAGTATTTTAGAAATTACTGAAAGTTTAGCCACACCTTTAGAAGATTTACGCCGACTTGATAAACATCACCCGTTACGAACAAAACCATTTTTATTTGCTGCTTTACCAGTTTTTAATCAAAAGCCGATGCAAATTTTAGTTGCAGGTGGCATTGTTTTAGTGATTGGTGATTTATCACTGGCTTGGGGATTAGATGAAAAGTTAACTTTACCACGAGAAACAATTCGCACTGCTCAAGAGTTAGGCATTAATATTCTCAACTTTGCCTGGAGTCGTAAGCGAATGACGCAATTAAGACAACAAACTGCTACACCTGTCTCAACTAAACCTGATGCTTTAAAAAATATTTTCAACAAATTAGAATAATTTCTTAACTTTTGCCTTTTTACTTTTAACTTTTTACTTTTTTATATGGCAGTTAATCTCGTTAATACTAAAATTTCTACACAAGTATTGAACTTTCAACCTGGGGGTTCACCAGCTTCTTTTGAAGTGACTGTAGTTAATGAAAGTAATCAGTTTGCTTCTTTTCAAATCGAAATCATTGCGGCTGGTAGTAGTGAAAGTTTGGGGACTAATTGGTACAGTATTAAACCTGCGGTGAGTGCGAAAAATCCGCCAGGGGATAGTACAAAATTTGAAGTCACAATTACTAATACCCCTGTTGCCGGTTTTATCGGCAAAATGAACTTGATAGTGCGGATTTTTTCGCTGGAATTGCGGGATGAAGACAGACAATTGCTGCGGTTGATAGTTGAAGCAGGTATAGGTACTGTACCGATGCAGGTTGAGTTACCTATCCGAGAATTTACAACTCAACCACAGGGAATAATTGAAATTCCAGTGCGAGTTTTTAATCCTAGTCAGTTACCTGCGAGTGTTTCTTTAAAGCCGATTGGACTTAAACCTCAATGGTTTATTAATGGGAATGAGAAACTATTACCAGTTCCACCAGGGAATAAAGCAGAAACCTCATTTTTATGTCAGTTACCAATTGCTGAAGAAGTACCGAGTCAAGCCTATACTTTTACTATTGAAGCGAATTATCCGAATGGATTACCATCTAGTAGTAAAGAAGGCATAGTTAATGTTACTCCGTCCGGGTTTATTGACTTTCAATGCACTCCTGAAAAGCAACAAATACCCGCATCTCGTCCTTGGCTACCACAATTCAAAGTTAATTCTACTACCTATCAACTTGAATGCCAAAATCACAGCAATATAACTCAAAAAATAAGTATTGAAGTCAAAGAAGATGAGGAAAATAAGCGGAAATGTTTTTGGGAAGTTCAGCCAGAATTTGTAGAAGTAAATCCTGGAGAAATCAATAATTTACAATTATTAATTAGTAAGCGGCGGCAGTGGTTAGGACGGCAGCAAAAACGGGTATTTAAAGTCAAAGCTATTGTATCAGATACTCGCGTCAATATTAATAATGAAAATCAATATTTACAATTAATTATTCATCCTATTTTACATCCTTGGTTACAACTAGGCTTAGGAATTTTGCTGTTATATTTACTTTGGTTTTTATCATGGCTTAATCCTAATAATCCCTTTTTTGGGCATCGTCGTGCTGTAACATTTGTCCAGTTTAATGGTACAGGCGATCGCGCCGTTAGTAGTTCTCAAGACCAAAGTATTATTAGATGGAAAATTGCTGGTTTTACTAATCCTTTTGTTAATCAAGATGACGGGAGGATGGCTAAAGATATTGGTAAATCTGTTCGGATTGTGCGCTATAAACCTGTAGATAATGATGTAGTCGCCGCAGGTTTAGAAAATGGTGAAATCCAAATTTGGGATGTACTTGGTGGGACAAAAAAACCCAAGGTAACTTTTTCTTTTAATAAAGCAGACCGGGTTTTAGGTTTAGAATTTAGTCAAGACTCCCGCTTTTTATTTAGTGGTCATGGTAGTGGTTTAGTTGTGCAATGGGATGTCAATAGTGCGCTGTTAGATGATGAGGAAACTATGACTAAACCGATTAAGTATAAAGATGTTAAGTTTCCTGTATATACTCTCACTATTGCGGGGCAAGATAAACAAAATTTAGTCATAGCTGGGAGATATAACAGTTTAGCTGTCTGGAATTTTAGCCAAGATAAATTATGGAAAATTCCTTATAATCCCCCAGGTAGCCAAAATGATTATATCGTCAGTATGGATAGTCCTGAATACAAACCACATTTATTAGCAACAGCAGATAATATGGGACAAATTGCATTATGGAATATGACCCAATGTTTAAAAGACAGTAAAAATCAATGTCAAATTTTAGAGAAATGGTCTGATGGTCATGGTGGTAAAGCTGTGCGTTCTGTAGCTTTGAGTCGAGATGGTTGTTATTTAGCTAGCGGTGGTGATGATAATCGCGTCATGCTTTGGCCATTAACTCAAGCAGGTAAAAGAATATCTCCTGTTGGTCAAGTAATCCGTAAAGAAAAACAAAGATTTAATAGTGTAGATGTGAAAGTGGTGAAGAATAAAATTTTGATTATTAGTGGTAATGACGATCATAAAATCAGGTTAGACATTAGAGATTTGAATAGAAATTTTGGTTGTAAACAATAATGATGAACACTAATAGACGTAGTTAAAATCCTTTTTACTTTTACCTTTTTACTTTTAATTTTTTTGGGGGTAAACATGACTGCCATAAATTCAAGAACTAGCAACTCTCAACTCGGTTTGAGTATGGCAGATGTGTTACTGTTACCGCCACAACAGCGCAAAATTGTCCAGTGGTTGATTAAGCGTCCTGATAGCGTTACCCTCACTCAAGTATCAATTCATTTAGATTTAAATCAACAAGCGACATTAGCTTTATTAGATGAATTAGTTGAATCAGGTTTTGTGCAGCAAATATTAACTGCTGGTGAGGTGAAATATCGCGTTAATTTGGCAGCAAAACGTGGTCTTCAACAACAAACTCTGCAACAAACCCTTGCACCAGGGAATCCTCTAGCAATTATTTTTAATCCTTCTGGTGATTATGCAATTCAAGCTGGGGGAAAATTTGAAATTAATGTCACTGTGACAAATAAAGGTCAAGAAAGTGCGTTAATTGATATTTTTATTGATGAATTATCGCCGCAATTAATTCAATGGTGTGATGCACCAAAGCAAAGGTTAGCACTAGGCCCTAATTCTGTGGGTGAGGTGTTATTTGAATTTCAAGTACCTGTAACAGCAATTCCTAGCACTTATAACTATACAATTGTTGTTGATGCGCCGTTACATTATCCTGAAGATACGCCAATTCGACATGGGGCAAAAATTCAGGTTTTACCTGCAATTGAAACGGTTGTTAGAGTTAGTGACCCGACTTTTAGCTTACTACCTTTAACTAGTTCGCGATCGCCTGCCAAAATTCCCCCAGGCGGAATCTTGCAAGTGAATGTCAATGTTCACAACCGTTCAGATAGGGTAGATAGATTTCGCCTCAGTTGTCTTGATTTACCCGAAGAGTGGGTGAGTATCCGCTATCCCGAAGGATTGGAAACAGCCGGACTTGTCATCCCCAATATGGGTTTGAACCTCAACCCTGGCGAGAAAGGAGAAATCTTACTTCAGTTCCAACCACCACTAGGCGCAAACGCCGGACTTTATTACCCCAGCATCCGCCTATACTCCGCCAACAACCCTGATTTGATGCTGTTGGATGTGATTTATTGGGAAATTTTACCGTCTTACCTGCTGAATGCAGAAATGCTGATAGTAGTAAATCGGGTGAGACGCAAAGGTGGAACTTTTGAAGTTAAATTAACGAATGCGGGTAATACTGTCAGAGAAATTACTTGTCAGGCGGTTCCTGTCGATGAAGATAAGGTATGTACTTACGTAACTTCGCCAACAGTTTTACGTGTATTACCTGGGGAAAAAGCTGCGACACAAGTGACAGTCACACCTGTGAAATGGTGGTATCGTCCCATGTTCGGCGCGGGAAGATTGCTGAATTTTCGCATTGAATTAGTAGATCAGCAACAAATACCTTTACCAAACCCCGCCTTACCCGGAAGCTTAATTTGGGAACCGCGTCCTTGGTGGCAATTTTTACTCGTATTACTGACGGCTTTAGGAATTATTGGTGCGATCGCATTTTTGATTTGGTTGTGGTTATTCCGTCCCCCCACCGTTCCCAAAATTCTGCAATTTCTCTCCTCTGATTCTACTTATCAAGCATCAAATAATGATTTTATTCGCTTAAGTTGGCAAATTCGCCACCCTAAAAAATTACAAACTTTATCTTTAACTGGCTTATTTGCTGATGGTACGGCGGCGGTGCAACCTGTAGTTTATACCTTTAATGGTAAACTGCCCAACGAGTTACAACCATTCTGCGAAATGGGTGCAGTATTAACTTGTTCTAACGTTCCTACCGATGCGCGGAAACCAGGAGATTATACTTTTCAACTGCAAGCATTTGCTAAAGATAATCCTGACTTACCAGCAGACACAATTAAAACTAATACGATTAAAATTGTCCCCATTCCTCCACCTCAAGTTTTAGAATTTTCTCCAGCACAATCTGTTTACCAAGAAGTTAAACCTAGCACTACCAAAATTAGCCCAGACACCATTCGCCTCAACTGGAAAATTAACGATTTAGATAAGATAAAAGAATTACGAGTAATTGGGCGATCGCCTGAAAATTTAGTTAACAGTCCACTACAAACTTATAATGTTAGTCAAGGTATACCAGACACCATCAAAGCCTTCTGTAACCAACAAGAAAATCTACTAAATTGTCGCAACATTCCTGCTAATAATCGCGGCGCAGGTGACTATATATTTGAACTGCAAGTTTTTACTAAAACTGACACAGATAAACCAAGTATTACTCAAAAAACAGACTTAGTAAAAGTCCAACCTCTACCCAGCAAAATTCTCGAATTTAAAATTGATGGTAACAACCCCTTACCCAAATATCCCATAGTAATTAATCCACTAAAACCAAACAAACCCCTCAACTTATCTTGGAAAGTCGAAGGTAGCAATAACATTAAAGTCGAACTTCTTCCCGCACCCGGAGATATCCCTCGTAACGGTACAATACCATACCCTGTTAATCAACAACCCAGCAGCGAAACCATCACTTTACAAGTCACTAATACTGCTGGTGAAAAAGTAACTCGTTCCGTCACCATCGAAACTTTTTTACCACCTAATTCCACAACCAATCAACCACAACTACCACAATTAGAAGGCGCAAAACCAGAAATTCCCACTCCACCCAACCCACCAACAACACAACCCCCCGGTACATCTCCCGGAACCTCACCATCTCCAACCAACAACACCGCACCTAATCCTAACTCCCCCATACCATCCCAACCAGATAAACTCTCACCCTTAGAACTCCCCCCAGGATTTGATTAACACGAATCTCTCAATTTCCTCTCTGCGCCTCTGTGTCTCTGTGTGAGATAAAAAAACATGAAACTCCATCTATTATTAACAATAACCCTCCTCCTCCTCTTCCCTCTTCCCGCTAACTCCAACCAATCAATAGACGCACAACAATATCGCGCCAACTTACTCTTAAACCTTGGTAATAGACAACTCACAAACGGACAATTTAAATCAGCCTTAGCATCCTTACAAGAATCACTCAAACTATATCAAATAACAGGCGATCGCACCGGAGAAGCCACCGCACTATTTCGCATTGCTGACGCTTACTTTACTCTCGGTAGATATAGAACTGCGATTAATTTTTACAAACAAAGTTTACAGTTAACTCAAGACTTTGCTAATCAATCAATGACAGTGCAAATTTTTGAACACCTCAGCAATACATATACTAATCTGGGCGATGAAAAGTTAGCTAAAAAATATCAAGAACAAGCAACAGCACTCAAAAAAGATATTGGTAATCCCGATAGAGAAGCAGCTTTTTTAGGTAATGTTGGTTTAGACCATGATGCTGTAACCGAGTATAAACAAGCGATTGCTTTTTATTCCCAACAATTCACAACGGCCAAGGAAAATAATAACTATCAACTGCAAATTGATTCCTTACAAAACCTCGCTGCAACTTATCGTAAATTAGGGCAATATTCCCAGGCGATCGCAATTTACCAACAACAGTTAAAATTAGCCCAGGAATTAAACAATAATACCATAGTTAGTTTGACTTTTAAACAGATAGCTGAGACCTACCAAACTCAAGGTGATTTTAAAGCTGCGATCGCATTTTATCAACAACAGCTACAACTTACCGATAAAACCCAAAAATCTGAAGTCATCCGACAACTAGGACGCGCTTACACTTTTGCCAAGGAATACGAGCAAGCGATCGCATTATATCAAGAACAATTAAACTCTGCCAAAGCTAATAAAGATAATTACACCCAAGGTACAGCTTTAAATAACTTAGCTTTTGTTTATCTCAATTCCAACAAATTCGATGAAGCGAAAACGATACTAGAAGCAAGTATAAAAACTTGGACATCTCTACGGTTAGATTTAGGTAACACAATTGATTACGCGACGGAACAAAACAATACCTATCGCTTACTACAACAAATTTTAATTACCCAAAATCAGCCAGAAGCCGCCTTAAAAATAGCGGAACAAGGCAGTATTATGACATTCTTACAATTAATGGGAATGCGGTTAGATTCTGAGCCTAAAGATAATAATTTAAAAGTTGCCCACAAGTCAATTATTATACCAACAATTATTGATATTCAAAAAATTGCAAAATCAAAAAAAGCTACTTTAGTTAAATATTCTATTATCCCTGATGATGGCTTATATATTTGGGTAATCCAGCCTACAGGTAAAATTACATTCCGCAAAGTCAAACCCACACCAGAAAATACCTTTACTTCAACCCAAAATATCTCCGAAATAGTTGCCAGCATTCCTAAATATTTAGGAATAAATAGTCAAGAAAATCAAGCCAAACAGCTTGTTAATCCGTTATTACAATTACATCAACTATTAATTAAACCCATTATTGATTTATTACCAGAAAATCCTCAGACCCCAGTAATTTTTATTACCCAAGATGAATTACACTTTGTACCTTTCTCCGCTTTAATTGATATTTCTGGTAAATATTTAATTGAAAAACACCCAATCTCAACTGTACCAGCAATTCAAATCTTGCAGTTAGCCAAAGAGCAACGAAGTAGAACAGGTGGGAGTAAAGTTGTGGTTGTGGGTAATCCTACCATGCCAAAAATTTCCCACGCAATTAATCAAGCACCGCAACCTTTACCACAACTCATAAATTCCGAACAAGAAGCTTTAGCTGTTGCTGATTTATTTAAAACCAAAGCTTTCATCGGTAGTCAAGCAAGTAAAGCCGCAATACTACCTTTATTACCCAAAGCCAAAATCATTCATTTAGCAACTTATGGCGTATTAGATGATATCAAAAGACAAGGTATCCCTGGCGGAATTGCTTTAGCTGGAGAAAATACCGGACTCCTCACCGCCAGCGAAATTCTGAACTTATATAATCAACCAAAAGGCAAACGTTTACACGCGAGGTTAGCTTTTATCAGTGCTGGCGAACCAGGACATGGTAGCATAGGCAACGGTGTGCTGGGTTTATCTCTAGCACTAATGACATCTGGCGTACCTAGTGTGATTGTCTCACAATGGGCAGCACCAGATACACCAACATCTGTGTTAACTACTGAATTTTATCGCCAGTTAAAGCAAAACCCGAATAAAGCCCAAGCATTACAACAGGCGATGTTAGCCACTATGAAGCAGTACCCTAATCCCAAAGATTGGGCAGGATTTAATTTAATAGGAGAATTACATTAAAAAATAATAAAAAAGATACACAATCAAGTAAAACCAGAAACAATAAATCTTACATAGGAATGATTTTTTATAACCAAAATTTAAAATGTCAAATTTAAAATCTACCGTTTATTTTGGGGCATTCAAAAAATACATACATTGGCTATCTATTAGCCTGATTTTTAGTTGTGCTTGTGTCATTTTAGCTTCGCCATCATTAGCACAAGCACCAAATCCCCAAGGAGATCCAAACCAAGACCGCTTTCCCCAGCCAGGAACAACGCCAGAACCCTTACCACCAGAATCACAACCCCCCATACAACCAACCCCAACACCAACTCCCGAAACTCCACACCCAGACAATTCTCAAACTATTAAAGTAGAAAAAATCAATGTTACTGGGAGTACAATTTTCCGTCCAGAGAGATTCCAGTCAATTACTCAGCCTGTAGAAGGGCGTGAAGTCACAGTCGAAGAACTACGTAAAGTAGCGGATGCAATCACGCAACTGTACCTTGACCAAGGCTACATTACTTCTAGGGCAATTCTGGTAGACCAAACCGTTAATAATGGGGTAGTAGAAATTCGGGTCATTGAAGGGACAATCGAAAAAATTGAAGTTCAAGGTACAAGACGGTTAAATCCTGAATATGTGCGTAGTCGTGTAGCATTAGGCGCAGGTAAGCCGCTTTTGACTGCTGCATTAGAAGACCAATTAAGATTACTCCGGGCTGACCCTTTATTTTCTAACGTCGAAGCTAGTTTACGGGCGGGTAGTGGAGTTGGTCAAAGTATTTTGATAGTGCGTGTTACTGAAGCACAACCCTTCAACGCAGCTTTGACTGTTGATAATTATTCTCCTCCTAGCATTGGTTCGGAAAGATTGGGCGTGAATGCTAGTTATCGCAACCTTTCTGGTCTGGGTGATGAATTTAGTGCGGCCTATTATTTAACAACCAGGGGAGGCGCAAATATTTTTGATTTTAATTATCGCCTACCTCTAAACCCGATGGATGGCACTTTACAACTGCGAACCTCATTCAATGATACGAATGTGGTGCAAGAACCATTTGCGGCTTTTGATATCAGTGGAGAATCGCAACTCTACGAAATTAGTTTTAGACAACCATTAATTAGAACACCCCGTGAAGAATTTGCCTTATCTTTAGGTTTTGCGGTGCAGAATGGACAAACCTTTACCTTTGCAGGGCCGACACCCTTTGGTTTTGGGCCAGATGAGGAAGGTAACAGTCGCACCCGTGTAATTAAATTTGGTCAAGATTATGTAGTGCGGGATCTTAACGGTGCTTGGGCATTGCGATCGCTATTTAGTTTCGGTCTTGGTATATTTGATGCTACCAGCAATCCCAATCCAATCCCCGACGGACAATTTTTTAGCTGGTTAGCACAAGCGCAACGAGTCCAACGCCTGGGTACAGATAGCATATTAGTCGCCCAAGCCGAATTACAACTAACCCCTAATGCTTTGTTACCCGCCCAGCAATTTGTAGTCGGTGGTGGTCAGTCAGTACGCGGTTATCGCCAAAACGTCCGGGCTGGTGATAATGGTGTGCGCTTCACCGTCGAAAACCGCCTAACAGTCCAACGCGACGCATCCGGTAATTCTACACTGCAAGTTGCGCCTTTCTTTGATATGGCTTATGTCTGGAATGTGGATGATAACCCCAACACTTTACAACGACAAAAATTTATTGCAGGTATTGGACTGGGCGTATTATTTCAACCAATACCACAGCTTGATATTAAACTTGATTACGGATATCCCTTGATAGACTTAGATGACCGGGGAAGCAACGCCCAAGATGATGGTTTTTACTTCAGCGTTGGCTATCGGTTGTAGAGGCTAGACATCCTCAGCACATAGCCTTCAGACTGAAGTCTGGGGCTACACAAACTAAACCCGCCTACGCGGGTTCAAAACATAATTATTTTCTAAAGAAAAAATAAAGATTGAGATCGCAATTTTTAAAATATAGTAAATTAAAAATTAATCTCCTGTATAAAGTCATTTCAAGTCAAAATCCAACAGGGGTTGCGCTACATTTAAAACCTGAAAACTAGTATTTCAGCATTATTAATCATCGAAAAAAGTGTTCTATAAAACAAAATTGAGTTTTGAATTATCAGCTTACAAAAATTAATTTCAGGTTTCCTAATTGTTGTAAAGGTGAAATATCTACTACATCTCAAAAGAAACAAACAACTTTAACAATTCACCTTATTCATCAGAATTGATTATGACATCAATAGCAGGTAAAACAGTACTCTTAACTGGAGCATCTGGCGGTATTGGTTCATTTATTGCGCGTGCTTTAGCAAAGGAGAAAGCGACAATCATTGCTGTTTCTCGTTCCCAAGCAAAGTTAGATGAAATTTGTACAGAAATAGAAGCTTTGGGTGGTAGAGGAATTGGCATTGAATTTGATATTAGCCAAGTAGCAGAATTGCCAAAATTAATTCAGCAAATTAATCAAGTCTCAGGTCAAATTGATATTTTAATTAATAACGCTGCTGTTGAAAAATATCGACCTTTCCAGCACTATGCTCTCCAAGATATTCAGTCTACTTTGACCACGAATTTAATTGCAGGTATGGAATTAACACGCTTGATTTTACCAAGTATGTTAGCTCGTAATAGTGGTCATATTGTGAATATTGCCTCTGGTTCTGGTAAAAAAGGAATGCCATACAACAGTATTTATTCAGCTAGTAAAGCAGGATTGATTATGTGGACTGATGCTTTACGCCAAGAGTTAGCTGATACCAATATTGGCGTGTCTGTAGTTTGTCCTGGATATACTGCAACTGGGATGTTTTCAGCTTTGGGAGTACCTGCGCCTAGTTTAGCGCGTGTTGCTCCACCACAAGAAGTTGCGATCGCAATTTTAAACGCCATCAAGCAAAATCAAGCCGAAGTCATTTTAGATGGGTTAGTTTCCAAGCTTTTATTTTCTAATTTCCAGCTTTTTCCTAAATTTGGTGACTTAGTTTTTAAATGGATAGGTGTCACTAAACTCAACAAAAATTGTGCTGAAAAGCAAATGCGAAGTTGATAATACCAATTATATGTGAGATTGCATTTAATCTTTTATCTCTTCTTTCTTTGTGTTCTACCCTTCGGGAAGCCGCTATCGCGTCTATGCGCCCTTTGTGGTTCGTTCTTTAATTCAGTGCATCTTCATACAGAATTGGTATAACTACTAATTTAGTCTGACTCCTGAATTCTAACTTCTGAATTCTTATCCAATTAACAGGTTTACATATCAATGTCGAATAATCATTATGATGTTATCATCATCGGCACTGGGGCTGGTGGTGGAACTTTAGCATACAAGTTAGCTCCTAGCGGTAAGAAAATTTTAGTGCTAGAACAAGGGACTTTTTTTACCTAGAGAAAAAAAACAATTGGGACACCAAACAAGTATTACAAAAAAACTACTATCGTACTAGCGATATTTGGTATGACCAAGATAATAAACCCATCAATCCAGCCGCACATTATTATGTAGGTGGCAATACAAAATTCTATGGCGGTGCGTTGTTTAGATTACGCACAAAAGACTTTGAAGAAGTAATTCATCAAGGCGGAATTTCACCTGCATGGCCATTAAAATATCAAGACTTTTCTCCTTATTACGACCAAGCAGAAAAACTTTACGAAGTACATGGTAAACGTGGTTTAGACCCGACGGAACCACCCACAAATTATGATTATCCCTTTCCTGCTATTAGTCACGAACCTTACGTTCAAGAACTATATTTAGGGCTAAAAAATCAAGGTTTACATCCATTTTATTTACCTCTCGCCATTAAACTCAACGAAGTCAACCGTCATTTAAGTGCTTGCATTCGTTGTGACACTTGTGATGGTTTTCCCTGCATGGTTCATGCTAAAGGTGATGCGGAAGTTAATGGTATGCGTCCAGCGATCGCCTATAATAATCTCACATTAATTACGCAAGCCAAAGTTGTTCGCTTACACACTAGTCCATCTGGCAGAGAAGTTACAAAAGTAGAAGCAGAAATTCAAGGTCAGTCACAAATATTTTCTGGCAATATTGTAGTTTTGGCTGGAGGTGCAATTAATTCCGCCGCATTATTACTCAAATCTGCTAACGATAAACACCCCCAAGGTTTAGCCAATAGTTCAAAACTTGTAGGGCGAAATTATATGGTACATAATTGTGCAGTCGTCATGACCTTAAGCACAAAACCAAACCCTACAGTTTTTCCTAAAACTCTAGCAATAACTGATTTTTATTGGGGTGAACATGATTTTCACTATCCAATGGGCAGCATCCAATCACTGGGTAACATCCATAAAGATAGAATTATCGCCTATGGGCCGCCATTAATGCCCAATATTGTTGCCGAGAAAATAGCGAATCATTCTCTGGCTTGGTGGGTAATGAATGAAGATTTACCCGATGTAAATAATCGGATATCTGTGCAAGATGATAAAATTTTTATTAACTATCAAAATAATAATCAAATAGCTTTTAATCGCTTAATTCAACGCTGGATTACAACTTTAAAATCACTTGACCAAACTGCACCCAATCAACAATTTTCATTACACATCACTCAAAATCTCGGCTTAGATGCTGTCGGTCATCAATGCGGTACTTGCCGTTTTGGCGAAAATCCCCAAACCTCTGTTTTAGATATTAATTGCCGTACCCATGATATTGATAATCTTTATGTTGTTGATGGCAGCTTTTTTCCTTCTAGTGCTGCTGTTAACCCATCGCTCACAATTATGGCCAATGCTTTGCGCGTAGGCGAACATTTATTAGAAAGAATTAAATGACTCTCCAAGAATCAGGGTGTAGGGATGGAAGGGTACAAGGGTCTAAGGGTGTAGGGGTGTAAACTGGATTTCTCACAAGAGAGAAATCCAGGGGTGTGGGTGGATGGTGAAGAAATCTTTCCCCTCTCTCCCCCTCATTTCCCACACTTCCCACACTCCCAACTCCCCAACCCTAAGTATTATTTCCTTCACAAAAAGACACAATTGGGTAGAATTAGTTAAAGCAATCTCTGCTCATCTGAACTAAAGGTCTCAGCAAATCCATGCAACTGAAACTCAGTGCATTTCGTCTACCCTTCGCACCTCTATTGTTAATTGCGCCGTTTTTCCTCTGGGGAACAGCAATGGTCGCTATGAAAGGCGTTATCCCCCACACCACACCACTATTCATGGCGGGTGTGCGCTTGCTACCAGCCGGGGTGTTAATTTTGGTTGCAGCCGCACTGATGGGTAGACCCCAACCACAGGGTTGGAAAGCCTGGTTATGGATTTCTTTATTTGCGTTGGTCGATGGGACTTTATTCCAAGGCTTTTTAGCAGAAGGTTTGGTGCGGACTAGTGCCGGGTTAGGATCAGTGATGATTGATTCCCAACCTTTAGCAGTGGCTTTACTATCACTGTGGCTATTTCAAGAACACATTGGTTTTTGGGGATGGTTAGGACTGGGTTTAGGAGTCACAGGTATTAGCTTAATTGGCTTACCGGATGAATTGATTTTTCATTGGCTGGGTACGCAAGGAAATATCACCATTGGTAATTGGCAAGATTTATTTGCTAGTGGTGAATGGTTAATGCTGTTAGCAGCACTGTCGATGGCTATTGGGACAGTGTTGATTCGATTTGTGACACGTTATGCTGACCCGGTAAGTGCTACTGGCTGGCACATGATTATTGGGGGTTTGCCATTATGGGGAGTTTCGGCTGTGACAGAGTCTCAGCAATGGCAGAATATCATTGCACCCGATTGGCTGGCGTTGGGATATGCCACAGTATTTGGTAGTGCGATCGCCTATGGTTTATTCTTTTATTTTGCTTCTAGTGGTAGTTTAACTAGCCTCAGTTCCTTGACGTTTCTCACACCAGTATTTGCCCTACTGTTTGGTAATATCTTCCTCTCCGAAATTCTCAGTCCGTTGCAATGGATAGGAGTTGCGCTAACATTAATCAGCATCTATCTCATTAATCAGCGTGATAACCTAGCCGGACAGAAGCAAACTCTCAATGTCACCGAAACAACTACGACACAACAGCCACAAGTTTTAGAAGTATCATCAAAAAAACTCAATTCTGTTTCTCTCAAGGTTAGAGAATCTGAAGCCGAAACTTTACCCTGATTTGTGTACATAGCTCAAGTATTGGGGAAGAATAAATAATCACAAAAGTCTGTTAACCATACTTAACATTTAGACATAATAGAGGCTATTGTGGTATGGATAATTTCAAAATCACCTTCAGGCTAAAGCTTGCAATATGAGGCGATGTCCTTCCTCTATCCTGGTATTCATCTGGTTTACTAGTCTGGGTTTTTACCCCAACCGTCCAAGTACAGCCACATCTAACCCTACATACCCAAAAATTGCCCAATTAAATTCCCCCCAGCCCACCAAGCAGGCGGTTTTGAAATTGGGTAGTCAGGGGCTGGAAGTACAAAAATTACAATCTCAATTGCAAGATTTAGGGTTTTACAAAGGGGCGGTAGATGGAACTTACGGTTCTAGTACCCAAATGGCTGTCTCTCAATTTCAAAAAACCAAGGTTTTAAAAAGAACAGACGGAGTTGCTGACCAAACAACTCAGATGAGTCTCAAAGCTGCCATTGTCTCACAAAATCCGTTGCCAACTTCGCCAATTTTGGCATCACCCACCCCAGATACTCAATCTAAACCTCCAGCCAAGTCTAAGAAAAAAGACTTTGTTTGGTGGTCATTGTTAGGAGTGGGAATTTTTGGCAGTCTTGGCGCACTGCTGTTTTTCTTAAAAAGATTGCGTCAGGCCAAGCAAGCCCAAACACCAGAAGATTCTTCACTTCTCGCCTTGAGTCCAGCTACAGAAGAGCCAGTTCACGAACCGCCACCAGAGTTAGAAAGCCCAACATTTAGTCCAGAAACCACTGCACCAGAAACTACATCAGTAGTACCAGCAAAAATTATCCCCGTAGAAAAAACTTCTCGTTTAGCCAAGCTGAATATTGTTGATGAATTAATTAAAGATTTACACAGTACCGACCCAAGCAAGCGGCGCAAGGCAATTTGGGACTTAGGACAGCAAGGAGATTCTCGCGCCATTCAACCTTTACTAGACTTAATGATTGATGCTGATTCACAACAACGCAGCTTAATTTTGGCGGCTTTGTCCGAAATTAGCACCCGTGTTCTCAAACCAATTAACCGGGCTTTGGCTGTCTCTTTGCAAGATGACAGTCCCCAAGTAAGACAAAACGCCATCCGTGACTTAACCCGTGTCTACGATACGATGGCGCAAATGAGTCAGATATTAAGCCACGCACTCGAAGATCCAGATGCAGAAGTACAAGCAACCGCGAAGTATGCGTTAACTCAGATGAAGCGAATGCGTGGCTTGGCGGTTCAACCAAATCTACCAGAAGAAGTTCCAAAAGATTCTGGTAAATCAGGCTTATAAATATTTCAGATGAATCTTGATATCTGTATTTGCACCTGCGACTAGAACCGCAGCTTCGTCAAATTTGGGCGCTCGATTACGAATTTCCGGGTTTTGCGAAAATCCAAAACCTTCCAGGGGAAAACCTATATCACTACGATTTACGGTGAAGTCGTTGTTTTCATCGTGCATGACAGCAACGGCGTAGTTACCTGCTTTTAAGTTTGTAAAAGTGATGGTGACAGATTTTTCTGTGATTTTAGTACATTGTCTTTCTAAAACCCGATCGCGATCGCTCGGAAATCCTTGACTACTGGCAAATATACTGGCGCAAACTTGCCCCTCTGTATTTTTTAAGCCATCAATTTCTACAGTGAGATTACCGTTAAAACTAGCCCTAGCCATCAATGGCAAAGCCAAATTTCCCAAAGCTGCAAGCACGACGAGGCTAACTTTCAATTTTTTGCTCATAAAATTTCTTTCAAAAGAACAAATATTACTACTGTGATGAGTACGTGCAGAGTTATACTGCCATGATTTGATTAAGATTGGCAAGTATATTGGAGGTAAAAATCAGAAATAACTTAGACATAAATCCACCCATAGACCTCTACTTCTGAATTATTCTTCAAAAATAGAAATACTATGGTAATTCTCAACATCGAGAGCTTTATATCACCCACTTGTTTCAGCAGTCAGAGATATTTTTGTTCATAAATAATTTAGGAATGCTATATATTCTGGACAAAATCTGATGAAAGTCTTACAGGGACTTGAATGATAAACTCAGTTCCTTTACCTACAGTAGATAAACACTGTAATCGTCCACCATGTTTTTCAACAACGATTTGATAACTAATAGATAATCCCAAACCTGTACCTTTACCAACTGGTTTAGTCGTAAAAAATGGATCGAACAAATATTTTTGTATCTCTTCGGAAATACCTGTTCCATTATCAATTATCCGAATGTTTACTTGGTGATCATTAATCAATTCTGTACGAATCCAAATAGCTGGTTTGTTTAATAAGCCAGAATTATGATGATTTAACTCTGAATTTTTGACAATTGCCTCTTGTAGTGCATCAATAGCATTAGACAAAATATTCATAAAAACCTGATTTAGTAGTCCAGCGTAACACTCAATTGGCTGAATTTTTCCATATTCTTTGATAATGCTAATTCTTTGACCATTAACTTCTTCTTTGAGGCGACTAGATAAAATTAGGAGCGTACTATCAATACCTTCATGAATATCAACTATTTTTTTCTCAGCTTCATCAAGACGGGAGAAATTGCGTAAAGATTGGACAATTTGCTGAATGCGATCGCAGCCTAACCTCATTGATGCCAACAAATTTGGGAAATCAGATGTAACATACTCTAAGTCTATATCTGAAATCTTATGTTTAATTTTTTTTGCCTGGATCTGGATATTTTTGTTGATACAAACAAATTAATTCTAGTAAGTCTTGAGCGTAACCAACAGCATGAACAAGATTGCCTGCAATAAAGTTAATAGGATTGTTAATTTCGTGAGCAATACCAGCCACTAATTGCCCTAATGCTGCCATTTTTTCATTTTGCAGTAAACGAGTATAGTTATTTTGCAAATCTTGAAAACCAGCTTTAGCAATTTGTGATTGTTCCTCAGCAAACTGTAGATGAGTTAAAGTTAAAGCATAAATTTGAGAGTAGGCTAAGAGTAATTGATGGAAATCAATAAGACCATACTTTCCTGATGTAGCTGCTACTAAAATCGGCTCGTAGGCAATATGTAAGGATCTTTGTAATGCTTTCTGAGTTGCTTCTACAACTGTCGTTTCTCCAGAAATCATCAATAAATCTGGCTGAAGAAAGTTATATAAATTTTCAATGGGTCGGCGCGAAAATAATCCAAAACTATAGGGACGGCTCATGTGTTCAAAAAATTTTTGCCGCGAAATCATACCTCGAAAACCTTGGTTTTTAGTCAAAATAATGCCTGGAAGTAAAGGTTCTTGACTAAAAAGTCTAATTAACTCATCTCCAGGACAATCTAATTCAACCTGAATTTCCCACATAGGTAATTCTTGCAAAGTTGACTCTAACCGCAGATTAAGCTCATTAGTATTTGTCATGCTATGTATAGCAAGCATAAAATCAATCCTTTGCATTTTTTGGATTATATTTCCCAGCTTCGTCCTGAACTATAGTTACAAATTTCAGGTACGAAAAAAGCCAGTATTGCCGTATTTAGTTTTCCCAAATTTTAATAATAAATCTTTACTTTATGTAAAGTTTAAAATTCTGCTAATTTATCTAGTTTTGCAGAGCGATCGCTCTGACATACACAATCAATCTGAATTTATCATCTCTCTAATGTTACTAAACCATCAATTGCTGCTTACTTCTTCAGCAAGATAGCAGAATTTTTCAGATTGATCAGAATAGGTGTCATAAATCTCTGCAAAAAGGAAATTGTTATGAAGAGTATAGCATCTATGGTTGTAGCGGTGCTTGCAAGTACTGCTGTTGGCGGGATTTTATTTTCCAATTTTCCAAATGCTAATCAAGCAAATGGTGAAATTGCACAGCAAAGCCCGTCTCCTAGCCCTACTAGCACACCTAGTCCTACCAGTACACCTACTCCTACTACTACACCTCAAAGTTAATTTATCGTTGATTTTGCAGGATAACTAGAAGGCATAAAGATAAACATTGAATACTTCTTAGAAATCCTCTAAAGTGTGTTTGATCAAAATATCCTCTGCAACAGAGTCGATAATAACGATTGACTCTGTTTTTGTTATGAAATGGTATGAGTGTACATTGCAAAGACTAAAGTATATAGTTGGAGTTCTATTAATTATTGAATTCTGAATCCTGAAAAATCTATTGATGAAATCAGCAATTGTACCTGCACCCTTAAAACCTGGAGATTTATTGCGCGTGATAGCGCCTAGTGGTGCTTTGCGAGAATTTGATGCTTTTAATCAAAGTATAGAAATTTGGCGATCGCGTGGTTACCGGATAGAAATTAGTCCGAATGTTCAGCAAAGTTGGGGCTATTTAGCAGATAAAGACGAAATCCGCCGTCATCAATTAGCCACAGCTTGGTCTGACCCTGATTGCCGTGGGATTCTCTGTGCTAGAGGTGGTTTTGGTAGCACCCGCATTTTAGAAAGTTGGGATTGGCAGAGTAACTCAACAACGCCAAAATGGCTAATTGGATTTTCAGATATTACGGCTTTGTTGTGGAGTTTGTTTAATGTGGGAATTTCTAGCGTTCACGCGCCTGTGTTGACCACATTTACCAATGAACCAGACTGGTCAAAAGAACGACTATTAAATTGGGTAGCCGGAAAACAAATAAACTCACTTAAAGGCTGTGGATGGGGTGGAGGAGTAGTATCGGGAATTTTGCTTCCGGGTAATTTGACAGTTGCAACTCATCTTTTAGGTACACCATTGCAACCCGATTTTACAGGTGTGATTTTGGCTTTTGAAGATGTTACAGAAGCACCATATCGAATTGACCGGATGCTAACCCAGTGGCGGTTGAGTGGAGTTTTATCTCAAGTGCGTGGGATAGTTCTAGGAGGGTTCACCCGCTGCGAACCTCCCACCAATGTACCTAGCTTTAGTGTGGAGGAAGTATTGCGCGATCGCTTGGGTGATTTAGGGATTCCCATTGTCTCAGATTTACCCTTTGGTCACGGCGAAGAAAATGCGGCTTTACCTGTGGGTGTAGAAGTTAGATTAGACGGTGATCAAGGAATATTGGATTTTGTAGGGAGTAGAGAGTAGGTGTTCACACCCTTACACCCTTATACCCTTACACCCATTATTAAAAATGGAGGTTAGCGGACTCGAACCGCTGACATCCTGCTTGCAAAGCAGGCGCTCTACCAACTGAGCTAAACCCCCGTACAATTAAAAATGTAGTCTAATTTGGCTATTTTAAATATTGTACCTAAAAATTGTTCCATTTCCAAAGGAATGAACCAAGAAAATACCCAAATTGTTGCAGCATTTTATAAATTTGTCAGTTTGCCTGACTTTGCCGAGAAACAAGAACCCTTACTGTCTTTCTGTCTAGCACAAGGTATTAAAGGGACAATTTTGTTAGCAGCAGAAGGTATCAACGGCACAATTGCCGGTTCGAGTCAAGGAATTGATGCTGTTTTTGCCTATCTAAGTAGCGATCGCCGTTTAGCAGATTTAGAATACAAAGAATCTTACGCTCAAGCCCCACCTTTTGAACGGATGAAAGTACGCTTAAAGTCAGAAATTGTGACTTTAGGTTTGCCAGAAGTTGACCCCAATCAACAAGTAGGTATTTACGTTACTCCAGCTGAATGGAATAAATTAATTTCCGACCCAGAAGTGACAGTGATTGATACGCGCAACGAGTATGAAGTCAGAATTGGAACTTTTCAAGGCGCAGAGAACCCCCACACACAATCCTTTCGGGAGTTCCCAGAATATGTCCAGCATCACCTCGACCCAAATCAACACAAAAAAGTAGCTTTGTTTTGTACGGGGGGAATTCGCTGCGAAAAAGCTTCATCCTTCCTGCTTGCTCAAGGATTTAGCGAAGTTTATCACCTTAAAGGTGGCATTTTAAAATATTTAGAAGAAATTCCCGCCACCGAAAGCTTATGGAAAGGTGAATGCTTTGTCTTTGATGAGCGAGTAGCTGTGAGTCATAGTTTAGAAATTGGTAGCCATGAATTGTGCTTTTGTTGTGGACATCCAATTTCTGACAAAGATAAAGCTTCTCCTCACTATGAAGAGGGTATTTCTTGTCCCTACTGTTTTGAGCAACTCACGGAAGAAAAACGAGTCCGTCAACAAGAAAAATGGCGACAGTACCAACTTCTGCAAGGTCAGGAGTGATGTTTGTTGAGGTTGGGTGTAAGAGTTTAGGGGTGTAAGGGTGTAAGGGTGTAAGGGTTTTGGATACCTACACCCTGGTTACTGAACGCAGTCGAAGCAGAGGTTATTTATGCTTGAAACACCTGAGAATACTAGCTTCCCACTCCCCACTCAGCACTCAGCACTCAGCACTTTTTCTTATATCCATCAGAAGTATATCTTGCCTATCTTCCGTGTAATTTTTAATTCATACCATTGCCGCATGACGAGATAGTGCAATTCCAGGTATTATCACTACCAAATTTGGTAGATGATGACTTATATCAAAGCTGTTTCAAAAATTTTTGCTTCGGAGTTGTAAAAATGTACGACAAAAGCGACATAGAGATAATGATTGAGAATATGAGTTTATCTGGTGTGCTTAGTATACTTTCGCAGGTCTGTTACGAGAAAGCCGAACATTTAAGAACTAATTGGCAAGACGTAGAAACAGCGAGAACATGGGAGAAAGTTGGTAGAGCCGTTGGTAAAATCAAAATCAAAACTGATTTATAAGTTCTCTTGACCCCAAAAATCGGGTTTTTGTTGGTAGCTGTGACGATACGATGAGTGCAGCAGTTCCCACAAACCCGATTAAATTAAGAGTACTGAATTAAAAGACCGTTCATCTAAGGAGAGTACAAGCTCCGTCTCAGAGCATACCCCTTGCTCCTTGCTCCCCTACCTCTTTTGACACCCTTACACCCATTCTCAACAGCCAAAACTTTGGGTGTAAATACTAAATATATTTAGAAGTCTTGACTTTTTGCGTAATCCCCGACGATATTAGTGTACTAATCAATAGACAATTCTCAATCAAAAGATGAAGTCAGATAGTTAAGTAAAATTAATTTTTGCAAAGTAATTAAAAAAAAAAGTTAATTTGTTATCAAAATCTGGCTCCATCCGTATGATTATACAGGATGATCCTTGTCTATTTCTTTAGTAAGACTTTTAAGGGGTTCCAAAAGATGATGAAGTTAAAATTTGTTGGTGTGATTGCGAGTCTTGCTCTGGTGGGTAGCTTAGTTGCTTGCTCAGGTGCTAATGATCAAGCTGCTCCTGGTAGTTCACCTTCGGCTGCTCCTGCTTCTAATACTGGCGACGCGATGAAGAAAGAAGGCGACGCTATGAAGAAAGACGGTGACGCGATGAAGAAAGAAGGCGACGCTATGAAAAAAGAAGGCGACGCTATGAAAAAAGAAGGCGACGCTATGAAGAAAGATGGAGCTAAACCAGCACCAACCAGCACACCCTAATGTTTGCGTCGCTGAGGATACATTGACTAAAACAACAGTTTTTACATCTTTAATTAAGAAGTTTGTATCCTGAAGCCACTTGTGCATACAAGCATTGCTGAAAAACTTTTTGTAACCGTTCTGGAAAACCATAGATGTAAAGTTGGTAATTTTTTATACGTTGAATTTTAAAGTTAAAAAACTTTGTCAACATAGATAAAAGTTACCAAAGTAATTGATTCATGGGTGCGTTATCTACGCACCCATTTCTCCGAAAAGTTGTTTCGGTATCTCCGTAATCATCCGAAACCAAAAAGTATTCAACTATATCTTCATAACCACAAGGATTGCTTTATGGATAGACATTTCATCAAGCGCCGCCGACTGCTTACCTATCTTGGTTTAGGAGCGATAGGAGCAGGTGGAGTGGCGATCGCGTCTGGATGTTCTGGGAAAAGCATTATTTCCACACCAACTGCGACTCAATCTGCTACCAATACTACTCCGACTGAAAATACCAGCGCCGCCTCACCTTCTAATGCCCAAAAGCTCCCGGAATTCCAAGGCATTTCTCAGTGGCTAAACTCCTCACCCTTAACCACTGCTGACCTTAAAGGTAGTGTGGTGTTGGTGCAGTTTTGGACATTTGCTTGCATTAACTGTCAGCGTACCTTGCCTTATGTCACCCGTTGGCATCAAGAATATGCCGACAAAGGCTTGAAAGTCGTCGGTGTCCACACACCAGAGTTTGCTTATGAAAAAGTGGTCAATAATGTCAAACAAGCTTTGAAAAAGCACAAAATTAACTATGCAGTGCCAATAGACAACGAATTTCAAACTTGGAATGCTTATAAAAATGAATACTGGCCGCATTTGTTTTTAGCCGATCGCCAAGGGGTGATTCGTTACGACCACATCGGTGAAGGTGCTTATTCCGATACAGAACAAATGATCCGTCAGCTTTTAGGATAGATTGAGATGGCAATCACTTCCCTATCAGCCGGGTTAGCAATTGTGGCGGGAGCGTTAACGGTACTGTCACCTTGTGTTTTACCGGTTTTGCCTGTGTTAGTGGGGCGATCGCTGTCTACCCATCGTTATGGGCCTGTGGCCTTAGTAGCGGGTTTAGTGGGTGGATTTGCCACAGCTGGGAGTGTGTTAGGAATTGCCAGCAGTTGGTTAGCTGGGTTGGCTAATACTCTGCGCTATGTGGGCATATTTATCTTATTGCTCCTGGGTGTGTTGGCAATCTTTCCCAAATGGAGTTATTTGCTCCTGAGTTATTTGCAATTGGGCAGAATTAAAAGAACCACAGGAGTAGGATTGGCAGGAGAGTTTTGGTTAGGCACTCAGCTTGGTTTATTGTGGACTCCTTGTGCTGGGCCTGTACTGGGGAGTATTTTAATTTTGGCAGCCAGCAAGCATGAAATTGTTGGGACATTTGCACTGTTATTAGCTTTTGGCGTGGGAGCAGCCTTACCGTTATTGGCGATCGCTTATGCTGGACGTTATGCCAGTCAATCTTTGCTAGGGTTGCGATCGCGCAGTGAAATGTTACATAGAATTGGTGGTGTTTTGGTAGCCGCATCTGCGATCGCTATTCTCTTAGGTTGGGATGTGCAGATTCAACTGTGGTTAGCTCCCATGTTCCCCCGCCTGCCACTGTAAAATCTCTAACAAGCAAATAAGATTTTTGAGGCAGTTTATAAAAACTTGCTAAATTTTCAGGGTTTACCGCTACTTTCAGTGTAGTTAATAGTAACTTCATGGTAAGTTGCAATCATGACTACATGAAAAAATGCAACATCAATCAGCGAAAAATTGAGCGCAGCTACTAATGCAGACTGCGCTCATGTTTCGATGAGTATTGGGTATTGGGAGGCTTTGGCGCTATGCACAGACAATTACTAATTTTGAGTTTGGCAACTGTGGCGATTGTAGGTTGTGCAGCACAGGTAGGGACAAAACCGACAGAAAACTCGACAACCCCAGGAGTGGAAAGCGTTCAAGCCACAGAAACCGCAACTCCCACAACTGCAACCCCAACTACAGTTGTCAAATCTGGTGATTTTGTCAAAGGAGAACATATCACTCAGGGTAATGCCCGCATCATTACCGAAAATGGTAAAACCTTTTTAGAATTTGATCAAAACTTCAAAACCGACAGTGGCCCAGATTTGTTAGTCATTTTACATCGGCAACAGCAACCTAAAATTTACGGCATCACTGAAAAAGAGTACGTCAGTTTGGGGCGGTTACAAAAAACCTCTGGTAGTCAACGCTATGATATATCCGAGAATATCAAGATTGCAGATTTTGCCAGTGCAGTAATTTGGTGTCGGACTTTTAACGCCACTTTTGGTTATGCAGCCTTCAAGTAATCATCTGCCGACAAATTAATCCTTGAACCATCAATATTCATCGGAAATAGATAAATAGTTTTGTAATCATTTTATTACCAGTCTCAATAACGCATAAAGTTGCGAAATAAACCTGATATAAGTATTAGTGAGTAATTTTTCAACAATAAAAATAAGGCAGTAGAACACCTGAGACATTTTAGATTTGAATACAAAAATTAGGATTTTCTATGGCTGCTTCTAAAGCTGGTAAACGTAGCAAACCTCCGGCAGGGCCGAAACAAGAGTTGGCGGCTAAAATCTTTCATGGTCTCAACATCATCAGTTTAATCGTGATGATTGGCAGTGGCTTGCAAATTTATAATGCTAACCCTGTGTTTGGTGGACGAGGTGCATGGACATTTCCCCGGACATTCTTACTCGGAGGATGGTTAGGCGGGGGACGCAATTGGCACTTTGCAGCGATGTGGTTGTTTGCGCTGAATTTATTAGTCTATGGCGTTTATATATTTTGGACGCGACGTTGGGAAAAGCGGTTTGTATCTCAAGGTGACTTGCAAGTTTTACAAAAAGGGCAGAACCCTAAACGCAAAAACTATGCTTGGCATCGGTTAATTTATACCGGGATTGTACCAGTATTAATTCTGGCAATTATCTCCGGTTTGGCAATGTACAAACCCGCCCAACTGCCTTGGTTATCTGGATTATTTGGCAATTGGCAGACCTTAAGAGTAATTCACTTTATTACCGTACCCATAGTTATCATCTTTGTCATTGGTCATTTTCTGCTATCCCAAAAAGTTGGGGGCTATCGTCTGATTAAATCAATGTTTACTTAAAAGAGGTGGTATGGAAGAATTCAAAGTACCGCGTCATCTATTGACGCGCCGCCGCTTGTTGCAACTATCGGGAGTGTCCAGTATGGGTTTACTCCTCAGTAGTTGTGGTACAGGTTTACTCTCAGAGTCAGTGGGTAAATTGACAGAACCACTGAACCTGAAAGTCGGGGAATTATTACTCAAACCCCAAACACCAGTTCCAGAATTTCCCATCAGTGCGATTGAACCAAATGCACTGTTAGTCAATAGCTTTAATGGTACTCCTCAAATTGACACCGATAAATTTCGCCTAATTATTGATGGCGAAGTCAATCAGCCAATGCAATTAAGCATGGCTGATATCCAAAAATTGCCCTTTACCTCAATGGTAATTCGTCATGTGTGCGTTGAAGGTTGGGCGGCGATCGTCCAGTGGGGTGGCGTGCGTTTGAGTGATTTGATCAAACTAGCCCAACCAAAATCTCAAGTGCGTTACGCCTACTTTGAATCTGCTGATACATACTACGAAAGCTGGGACATAGCGTCCACATTACACCCTCAAACCTTGCTGGCTTACCAAAAAAATGGTCAATCATTATCACCAGAAAACGGTGCGCCATTACGTCTAGCCTCTCCCATCAAACTCGGTTACAAACAATCTAAATGGGTAACTCGCGTCACGTTAACTAGTACTCTCAGCAGCAGAAAAGGATATTGGATTGATGAAGGTTATGAATGGTTTGGGGGAATATAGTTTAATTTATGTAAATTCTGCAATAGTAGGAGTATATTTTGATGCCTGTTACCATGCTGCAAAAAATCTGGCTCATATTTCTCACAGCTACTTTTGGGTTAACTGTTCTCTCTCCTACTCAGATTGCCATAGCCCAGCCAAAAAAAAGAACCTCTACTAAGTAATCAGCAAAAGCCTCAAAGAACAGTCCAGTCTGCTAGTCGCCTGAGATTAAATCTACCAACGTCTTTAGGCAAGCCGAATCGCCGAGTACCAGCAGCCACAAGAGGCGGAAGTTGCATAGCCAACAACCAAAAACTCACAGCCTTAATTCCCAAGTACAATACAGCATTAACAACCGTCGGCAATCCCACCTTATATTTCTTGATTCCGCAAAATACTGCGGCTTATCTTGAACTAGTGATTCAAAATGAAGATGACAATGGACAAATAATTTACCAGCAAAAATATCAAACAAATACTAAAGCAGGAATAGTGGGAATTAATTTACCACCAAATACTTTAGTTATGAACCAAAAGTATCTATGGAATTTCTCAATTATCTGTAATCCCCAGAATCCTGCTTTGAGCAAAGTTGTCCAAGGTAATATACAACGTTTTGAAAACCCATCACTGATGAAAAAACTAGCACAAGCTACTTTGCAAGAGCGTGTGCAACTCTATGCAGAAGCTGGAATTTGGCATGATGCTCTTGATACTTTAGCAAGATTGAGAGCCTCAAGGCCAAATGATTTCAAAGTCAAAGCTGATTGGGAAGCATTATTAACAGCACCAGGAGTAGAGTTTGATAAACAACTAGCACAGAAAGCTTTAATTTTCGCAAAAGAAGCCCCAAAACAGTTGTTAAATAATTGAGAAATATTTCCCCATAGCAGAACTTAAGCAGATGATCTCCCTCAAACTACAAAAAATCGGGATAACAATCTTCGCCACTACGGTTGGTATGACGGGCATTTTATCAGTAAATACCGCAGTCGCAAGAGAAAAAATTATCTTTCTTCCTCCGGTTCTTGGTAGTCCACGGAGATTGATACCAGCAGGAACAAGGGCTTATGAACCTCCATTGAACGAGAATGCAAATATAGACATCCAACCACTGCCAGCACCAATAGTAGTGCCTAATAGTCGTGTTAGAGGTAATGGCGGTAACATAAACCAAGATATCCAACCTGATACTGGTGGCGATGCGATGAAGGTTGAAGGCGGTAACGGCGGTAACATAAACCAAGATATCCAAACACTGCCAGCACCAATAGTAGCGCCTCGCGATCGCATTAGAGGTAATCCTGTCGAAAGGACAATTCCGCCAGTGCAGAACACTAACCCAGCACCTGTACCAGTTACAGGCCAGTGTTTGCAAGGTAAAATACCTTTTACAGCCTTAATTCCCGAATCTCAATTAGGATTAACCACAGTTTCCAATCCAAGCTTGTTTTTCTATGTTCCCCAAACTTCTGCACCAGAGTTAGAGTTAGTTGTTCAAAATGAAACTGAACAAGAGGTTTACACACAGAAATATAAACCAAATAACAAAGCTGGCATAATTAGCATACGACTGCCTGTTAATACTTTAGCAGTTAACAAACAATACAAATGGACATTTTCTGTAATATGTAATCCTACAGATAAATCTCAAAATAAAGTTGTAGCTGGCGTAGTGCAACGTGTCCTACCAGATTTGCAACTAGTAAAAAAATTACAACAAGCAAACCGACAAGAACGTGCTGTTTTGTATGCAGCAGCAGGTATTTGGCATGATGCCTTGGCAACTGTGGCACAAAGACGTTATTTATTTCCAAATAATCCAGAAATAGCATCTGATTGGCAAGAATTGTTAACTACACCAGGTATCCGCTTAAATCAAAAAATCGTCCAGCAGCCTTTAATTTCTCCGCCAGAAGCATTACAACCCAACAACAAGCATAACTTTTAAGCTCTAACCCACAAGTACATAACTATGAACAACCTTTTACCACGAAAATTGTTGTCTACTGCAATCTCGGCAATTCTCGGATTAGCAATTGTCAGTTCTTTAGTACCAGTACAAGCAGAAGTAAAGATTAATTTACCAGACTTAGGTAAAGGCCCTGGTAGAAGAGTTCCAGGAGGTTCTCGCGGGGTAAATTGTGTTGCGAAGAATCAGTATTTGACTGCTATTGTGCCAATTTCAAATATTGGCTTAACCACTGTAGCTAACCCTACCTTATATTTTTATATCCCGGAAAATAAAGCACCGGAAGTAGAATTAGTAGTTCAAGATGACAATGAGCAAGAGGTATACAAACAAAAGTACAAACCCAATGGTAATGCTGGTGTAGTTGGTGTTAGCCTCCCAGATAATACTCTTGCTAAAGGTCAAAAATATCGATGGAATTTTTCAATTATTTGCAATACTCAAGACCGTTCTTCGGATAAGTTAGTTCAAGGAACTATCCAACGGGTTGACAATCCACAGTTGATGAGTAAAGTAGACAAAGCTTCTTTACCAGAACGCTTGAAACTTTATGCTGATGCTGGCATTTGGCAAGATGCTCTAAATACTTTGGCACAGTTACGCTACTCTAGCCCTCAAGATTCAGCACTCAAAGCGGATTGGGTAAGTTTATTAACCGCAGATGGCGTAAAATTAGATACTGAAGTGGCTGAAGCACCATTAGTTTCAGAAAAAAATCTACTGCAACCAATTAATCACACCTCAGAAGTGACTACACCTTAATTCCAAGCAAGACTGAAACTTCATCATCACATTAACTGTAGGGTGCATCAGCAGCGATAATTCCCAAGAAATCTAGGAATTTTTCAAATCTGACGCACCCTAAAAATTTATAACGTGCATACTCAGAGAATGTTCTCCCTATTAACAATTGTGGCGGTAGTGCCAGCATTGTTTATTAGAGGAGAATACTATGACAACACAATTCTATTCTCAGTTAATTGCCTCCTCTCTGGCATCTGGATTAATTGCTTTAGGTTACTCTGTACTTGGGTTCCATACCGCAACAACTCTTACTAATATGACTTCCACATCTGAAATTAATCACGCATCATTAAATCAGATGTCTGCGTCTCATATAAAATCAGAGTTTATGTTAGATGGGGGTTTTCCTGAGCGACTAGTTGTTGGTGGTAGTCGTTAGTCAGCCTAGGAGACTTGGCATCAGGACTTACGCACAAAGATTGCCTGTTAAGAATGGGTGTAAGGGTTTTGAATACCTACACCCTTAGATTGTTTCTTCCTGACGTGGTTTAATCAATCTTTCTGTCAGTGATTTAATCACAATGTACAAAACAGGAACAACAAACAAACTTAAGAATGTCGCAATTAACATTCCACCAAATACGGCTGTTCCTAAAGATTGACGACTACCTGCACCTGCACCGGTGGCTACAGCTAAGGGAAAAATACCCAAAAGTGTAGAAAAAGCCGTCATCAAAATTGGACGCAACCGTTCTTGAGAAGCTTCAATTACAGCCTTGGTAATTGATAGCCCTTGTTCTCGTAATTGGTTAGCAAATTCTACAATCAAAATCGCATTTTTACTTGCTAGACCAATCAACATGACTAAACCAATTTGACAATATACATCGTTAGGAAAACCCCGCATTGATTGTGCTAACAGTGCGCCAAAAATTGCTAAAGGCACTGACAGCATAATAATTAAAGGGTCGATGTAGTTTTCATATTGAGCAGCTAGCACTAAGAACACAAAGACCAATCCTAAGCCAAAAATCAATGGTGCTAAACCACCAGAGGCGAGTTCTTCTAAAGATGTACCTGACCACTCGTAGCCATAACCAGGGGGTAAAACTTGTTGTGCTACCTGTTCCATTTTTTGGATAGCATCTCCAGAACTAAAGCCTGGGGCGGCGGCACCATTGATTTCAATGGAGCGGAATAGATTATAGTGGTTGATGGTTTGCGCTCCGGTGGTGGGAGTAATTTTCACCAAATTACTCAACGGAATCATCTCATTCCTGCGGGAACGGACGTAGAGTTTGCCAATATCTTGGGGGTTAGAACGAAACTGTTCATCAGCTTGGACATATACCCGATAGTTTCGCTGCTGGAGGTTGAAGTCGTTGACATATTGCGACCCCAAGGCAGTTTGTAGGGTAGTAAAGATATCATCTACGTTAACTTGCAGGGCGTTGGCTTTGTTTCGGTCTACTTCTACAAGTAGCTGGGGTGTATTGGCGGCAAAAGTGGTGAATACAGCTTTTAGTCCGGGGGTTTGATTGGCACGACCCAGCAATTGACCCATTGTTTGCACTAGGTTATCTAAGCCGCCGTTACCTCTGCGGTCTTGGAGTTGAAAGGTAAAACCACCAAAGTTACCCAAACCTTGAATTGCTGGTGGGTTCACTGCAAAGACTCTGGCTTCGGGAATGGCGAAAAACTTACCTTGTAGTTTACCGATGAGGGCTTGGACTGTCTGATCTGGTCGTTCCCGCTCTCCCCAAGGTTTGAGGGTAGTAAAGATAATACCACTGTTGGCAGTACTTCCACTGAAACCAAAACCGCCAACTGCAAAAGTTCCCACGATTTCGGGAAGTTGCAAGATTTCTTTTTCAACTTTGGACATAACATCGCTGGTGTATTGCAGCGATACTCCTTGTGGCCCTTGAATAATGGTGATGAAGTAACCTTGGTCTTCGTCGGGAAGGAAGGCTGTCGGGACGCTGGTATACAACCAAGCAGTTAATCCCAAAGAAACAATAAATAGACCAATAACTACACTTTTAATGCGTGAGAGAAAACCAAGCGATCGCTGATATCCTTGTCTTACCCACTCCAAAAATCTGTTAATATGTCCAAAAATCCAGCCAAGCCAACCAGTAGGTTTTTGTCCTTGGCGTAGTAGCAAAGCACACAACGAAGGTGTTAACGTCAGAGCGATAAACGTAGAAATAGCAATGGAAAAGGCAATTGTCAGCGCAAATTGCTGGTATAGTGCGCCTGTCGTTCCCGGAAAAAACGCTACCGGGACAAACACCGCCATCAATACCAAGGAAGTCGCAATTACAGCACCAAACAACTCCGCCATCGATTCACTAGCGGCGCGGCGGGGATTGATGCCTTTATCTTGAATAAATCGGCTAATTTGCTCCACTACAACGATCGCATCATCTACCACCATCCCTGTTCCAAGAGTCAAACCAAATAAGGTCAAACTATTAATCGAAAAATTAAAAGCTTTAACAAAAGCAAATGTCCCCACTAAAGAAAAGGGAATCGTTAGTGCCGGAATCAGTGTAGTTCGCCAGTTTTGTAAAAACAAGAAAATCACAATCACAACCAGCACTACGGCTTCAAACAGAGACTTAACTACTTCTGCTAACGACTCTTCGACAAATATAGTTGTGTCAAAAGCGACTTCATATTTTATCCCTGGTGGAAAACTCGGAGCCAATTCCGCCATTGCAGCTTTCACACCCTTGGCTACATCCAAGGCGTTACTCCCAGGCACCTGATTGATACCCAAGCCAACAGCATCTTTACCCCGATATCGCAGAAATGTGTTGTAATTTTCTGCCCCTAGTTCGGCACGACCAACATCTTTAAGTTTGACTAAAGTGCCATCATCTTCTGTTTTCAGAACAATTTCTTCAAATTCTGAGGGTTCTGTAAGTCTGCTGGCAGCACGCACATCAATTTGATATTGTTGTCCCTTGGGTGCAGGTTCTTGACCAATTCTGCCTGCACCAACTTGCAAGTTTTGTTGTGCCAGTGCTGTGGTAACGTCATCTGTTGTTAGTCCGCGTGTCGCTAACCGATTGGGATCTAACCACAGGCGCATAGCATAACGGCGTTCACCAAAAATTCTGACCTCTCCAACGCCTTTGACTCTCTTGAGTGCATCTGCTATGTACAAGTCAGCATAGTTACTCAAAAACGTGTTGTCATACTCGTTATTTTCGGTATATAAACCTATGCCCAAAAGAATATTGCTGGATTGCTTGCTGACTCTAACTCCTGTACGCTGCACGACATCTGGTAATTGTGCCTCAGCAATAGAAACCCGATTCTGCACATCAACAGCAGCTAAGTCTTTATTTCGTGAAGCATCAAAGGTAATTGTAATATTGCTTGTACCGTCGTTGCTGCTGCTGGAGGTCATATATTTTAGACCTTCAACACCATTAATCTGTCTTTCTAAGAGATTAGTAATACCGCTTTCTACAACTTCGGCACTGGCTCCACTATAGTTGGCTGTAACGTTAATTTGTGTAGGACTAATATCTGGAAATCGCGCAATGGGTAGTGTGGGAATACTAATTAATCCCACCAGCAGGATAATGACCGCACAGACCGTAGCAAACACAGGTCGCTTGATGAAGAAATCAACAAACATAATTAAAAGTGTGAAGTGTAAAGTATGAAGTATGAAGTATGAAGTTTCAGACTTCATACTTCATACTTTTTTAGGGAGTAGGAGCGATGGGTGCGCCATTGGTTAAGTTGAGGATGCCAGAAACTACGATTTTGTCTCCAGCTTTGAGTCCTTCTAGCACTTGGTAATTACTGCCTTCAATGGCTCCTAATTTGACTGGTTTTTGCAGAGCTACTAAAGATGGCGCTCCTGGTTTAGGATTTTCTGGTGCTTGAGCCACAAATACAAATGCTTCTCCACCAAGGCGGGAAACGGCTGTCACAGACACTAAAATTCCGGGACGTTCATCCCAAATGATTTTTGTTTGGACTAACTGGCGATTTAGTAATTGTCTGCCGCCATTTCTAAAGGTGGCTTTGGCTAAAACTGTTTGCGAATTAGAATTGGCGTTGGGTGAAATGAAACTGATGTTACCTGTAGCGGTGGGTTGACTTTGAGCATCAAGCATTTGCACTGGTAAACCGACACGCAATTGCTTGGCTTGCGTCAGAGGTACAGAGATATTTAATTCTAAGGAGTCATTTCTGGTGAGGGTGGTGAGGCTGTCGGCTTTGCTAACAAATTCTCCGACTCTTACTGGAATATCCCCTAAAACGCCGGTAAAGGGAGCGCGGACGTGGTGTACTGCAATTGTACTTCGGCGGCTTTGACTTGAGCTGCTGCTTGGGTAACTTGCGATCGCGCTTGGGCAATTTCTTCTTGACGGGGGCCGTTTTCTAATTGTCTTAAGTTTTGTCTTTGCTGCTCAACGGCTGCTTCTAATTCATTAATATCTGAACGTCTGGCTTTGCTGAGTTGCTCTAGGCGTTTTTGTGCCACTACTAATGCGGCGGCGGCGCTTCGTTGTTCTTTCAGATAACCTTCCATCTGATCTTCGGAAATTGCCCCTTGTTTTTGTAAGTTTTCGTAGCGTTCGGCGCGAGATTTTGCTAGTGCTAAGTCAGACTTAGCAGCTTCAATTTGAGCTTCGGCTTGCGCCATTTCTTCGGGACTGGAACCTGTTTGAGCATCTCGTAAACGCGCCTGGGCTTGTACTAGCTGCGCTCTGGCTTGGGCAATTTCTTCTGAGCGTGTACCTGCTTTCAGTTCTGCTAAACGTGCTTGCGCTTGTTCAAGGGAAGCTTTGGCTTGGAGTAACTGTGCTTGGGCATCATCACTTTGCAGACGAATCACTACTTGTCCTTGGGAAACGCGATCGCCTTCTTGATATAAAATCTGTGTGATTCTTGCGTCAATTTCTGGCTTGAGTGTAACTGAGCGTGGTGCATCCAAATTCCCAACTAATTCTGACGTTTCCTGAATCGTTGCATTCTCCACAGTGGCTAATTTCACAGGAACTCCCATTGGTTGACCCGCAGCAGCCCCAGCAGGTGCATTACTCGCTTGACTAGTTTGCCACCAACGCCAACCGACACCAAGACCTGCAATTAACAACACGACACCTAAAATTACAGGCCAAGGCCGCTTTTTATTAGCTATGGAAATGTGTTTTGGTTCGGTTGAAGGATCTGTTGGTTGAGCCTGATGAGAGTCCGTAGTAACAGGCTGTTCTATTTCAAGCGGAAACTGTGAATCAGGGAACTCAGATTGGGACATGGGTTTTCATGCAAGTACTTGCTTGCATTATATCTGGAGGAGACCAAAATGTGTATAAACTAAGTCAGACAATGGCGATCGCGACAATATCAGCTTTCGTAGTTTTAGCCCCTAAATTTGTGAGTGTAATAATAAGTTTTGATTATTTAAAATTTAAGTAAAAATCTTAGTGATAGGGAAAATTGAGATAAATAAAAACTATTGTTTGCCTAAGTGTCTGCAAGGTTTAGCTGACTTGATTGGACAAACCCATCAAAAAACTTTCAAATGCCACTACCTTAAAAAACTCAAGTAATCAACACCAGCATAAAAGTAAGCTAATTCCCCAAATCCCGCGTCCTTCTGACGATAGAAATGTGTGTCAGCAAAACAGGCAAGAAAAAGGGCTGAGTCACCGAAATTTGCAAGGGCGGGAAGAACCTCCTGAACTTTGCTCAACGAGGGGAAACCACGCACGCAACTTCTCGCTGAGTATTGAGTGCTGAGTAAGAAATTGAATCTTATTGACTAGCCGCCAACCCCTAACCTCTAAACTTGTTGAATATATTCCAAAAAATTTTAGATGTGTACGATATTACCCTAAACTTATTTATGAGTATTCAGCTAATTTTTGGAGGCATGGTGGAATTATGGATGTCAGCTTAATTGTATCTAACATCTTGAATCCACCTGTGTTAGCTTTCTTTTTAGGTATTTTGGCGGTATTAGTTAAAACAGATTTAGAAATTCCCGCACCAATACCGAAATTATTATCTTTGTATTTGTTATTTGCCATTGGGTTTAAAGGTGGAGTAGAACTCGTTAAAAGTGGGATTAATCAATCAGTAATCCTCACCCTTTTAGCCGCTATGTTAATGGCTTGTGTTGTTCCTGTTTACACATTTTTTATTCTGAGAATTAAGCTGGATACTTATAATGCAGCTGCGATCGCAGCTACTTACGGCTCAATTAGTGCTGTGACTTTTATTACTGCCAGTTCTTTTTTAACGCAACTGGGAATGAGTTTTGATGGCTTTATGGTTGCAGCCTTGGCATTAATGGAATCACCAGCCATTGTCGTGGGGTTAATATTAGTTAATGTTTTTACAGTTGATGAAAACGAACGCGAATTTAATTGGTCAGAAGTTTTACAAGAAGCTTTTCTAAATAGTTCGGTATTTTTGTTAGTTGGTAGCTTGTTCATGGGTGTCCTTACCGGAGAACATGGTTGGCAAACCTTAAAACCATTTACCCAAGATATGTTTTATGGTGTGCTGACGTTCTTTTTATTGGATATGGGACTTTTAGCTGCCAGAAGAATAAAAGATTTGCAAAAAACTGGATTTTTCCTGATTTCGTTTGCGATACTAGTACCAATTTTCAATGCTGGCATATCTTTATTAATAGCGAAAGCAATCGGAATGTCCCAAGGAGATAGCTTGTTATTCTCTGTGCTATGCGCCAGTGCATCCTACATTGCTGTACCAGCGGCTATGCGTCTCACCGTCCCAGAAGCGAATCCTAGTTTGTATGTTTCGACGGCGTTAGCTGTGACTTTTCCTTTTAATATCATTGTCGGCATCCCGCTCTATTTATACGGCATCAATCTATTTTGGAGGTAAGATTATGCAGCCTGTAAAACGGATAGAAATCTTTGCCAACTATGTTGAACTCGGTAAAATCTTAGAATCTTTAGAAAAGGCAGGCGTAAGGGGACATTCAGTTATCAAAGATGTAGCCGGCAAAGGTACAAGAGGCACCATCACCAATGATTTAGCCATGACAATGCTAGACAATGTTTATATCATTGCCTTTTTTCCACCAGAAAAATTGTCTTTGGTAGAATCAAATGTCCGACAAACTCTGAGTAAGTTTGGCGGAGTTTGTTTTATTTCTGACGCAATCGAAATCGAGACTACTAGATGTGTGGGATGAAGTATGAAGTGTGAAGTATGAAATGAATTTCATCAGCACTTTAAGCATTAACATCACTTAAGCGTGAGGTTGTAAATCTATCCATCCACTTTTCTAAGTAAACTCGGTTGGCATTTTGTTCAGATGGTTCTTGAGTGTCAGCAGGGTAAGGCATCAATCCTAAAATTGCGGCTGTAGTCACGCAAAACATTGACTTTTGGAAACTGATACAGATTTGTACTCGTAAATCATCTTCTCCACGCAGGCGGCGGCGATACACAGCGTGCAAATATTCTGGCAAATAATGGCGCATATCCTGCATCAGCAAGGTAGGGGGAATGCCTGCACCGCCAATTGGTAAAGGATCAGCATACAATGCACCATACTGGAATCGTCCTTGATCTGGGGGAATTTGATAAGCTTGGGCATTGTAAGAAACTGTGCCGTGAAATGGAGTTCCCCGGAAGAAAACTGCCTCAACATAAGGTACGGCTGTATCTCCTAAAAATGTTAAACCAGTTTTTTCTGGGATAATGTCGTAGGTTTTATCTTGAATTTTGACAGAGTATGTAATTGGCTTGAGAGCATCGGCTACCAAACCTGCTTTAATGTGGTCTACAACCTGCTGAATTGATGTGATTTCACCGTTGTCATAACGGTCAGATAAGCTGAGGAAAATATCAGCCATGACGCGCCAAAATTGACCCAAGCCACTGTAGTAAGCCGAAACTCGCAATTGTTCTGTTAAAAAATCAGGGAATAATTGGTTTAATCCTAAAATAAAGGGATTATTTTTAAATTTAGCAGTGATTACTGCTTTGGCGCGTTCTTGAAATTCTTTGGTATCTAAATAAGCATCTAAGCCGCCGCCACCATGCCACATCATGGCTTTCATACAATATTCGGCATATTCGTAATTTATGCGATCGTGCCACCAGTGGCGCAGTAATTTATTAAAAGAAAATTCGTTATTAAAGTATTTAAAGAAAGGAAAAAAGACTAAAAATTGATGGTCAGCAATGTATATAAGATTATTAGAGTAGGCATCTAAAACCACACCATAGCTTTTAAGGATACCAACTACTTCTAAAACATTTTCCTTGCTTTCAGGTAATAATGCCCCACCTGTTTGTAATCTTTTTACATATTCATCTAAAGGATGTGAGCCGGGTTTATTTTTAATAGTTACCATTGCCAGTTCTCCAAATTGGGAATGAGTCAATAAAAAAGCAAAAGTAAAAAATTTTACTTTTTGCTTTTTAATTTTTACTTTAATTTTTCTACAGAGACTGTTGCCATTACCTTATCTACATTCATCATGGCGGTGATTGTGGGTTCAGTCCAGTGAGATAACCAAGCAGGTTGAATGCCAAAAATCACAATTAATATGGCTAAAACTACAGATGGTAGGCGATCGCTCCAATAAACTCGTGGTAAACTAACTACCTGTGCTGATAAGCGCCCAAAAAATGCCCTATTCATCAGAATTAAGAAGTAAACCGCCGTCAAACCAGTCCCCAGCATAGATAGTAGGGTTTGCACGGGAAAAATAGCAAAACTGCCCCGGAAAATCACAAATTCTGAAATAAAACCGACCATTCCTGGTATACCTGCGCTGGCCATCACTCCCAAAACCATCAAGCTACCAATCACCGGCATTCCCCGTTCAGGATTTAAGAGTCCGCGAATCACTTCTAAATCGCGGCTACCTGCTTTTTTGTATACAACTCCCACCAACAAAAACAGCAGGGCAGAAATCAAACCGTGGCTAATCATCTGCATCACAGCACCCAATACACTCAGAGGTGTAGAAGCGGCGGCGGCTAATAAGATATAGCCCATGTGTCCAATTGAACTATAGGCTACCATCTTTTTCATATCAGTTTGGGCGATCGCGCAAGATGCACCGTAAAGCACACTCACTACTGCCCAAGTTGCTAACCAAGGCGCGATATAATTCCAAGCATCGGGTAATAAGTTCATCCCAAACCGCAGTAAGCCGTAAGTCCCCAACTTCAATAGCACTCCAGCTAACAATACAGAAATCGGTGTAGAGGCTTCAACGTGGGCATCAGGCAACCAAGTGTGGAAGGGAACCAACGGTATCTTAATGCCAAAGCCGACCAAAATTCCTACAAGCAGTAAGATTTGTGTGGCTAATGGTAAAGATGCAGCATTCAAGTTGGCTAAGGCGAAATTGGAACCGCCACTCAGCCAAACCATACCCAGGAAACTTGCCAAAATCAAAATGCCAGATATGGCTGTGTAAATTAAAAACTTAGTCGCGGCGTAACCTCTTCTCGCACCACCCCAAATGGCAATTAACAGGTAAAGAGGAATCAGTTCTAGTTCATAAAACAGGAAGAATAAGAGTAAATCTTGTGCCAGAAAAGCGCCTGTTACGCCTGTGCTTAACAATAATATGAGTGAGTAATACAACCGTGGACGTTGTTGGGAACTATCGCTGCTAGAGATAGCAATGCAAGTCAACAGTCCATTTAAAACCAGTAGCGGCAAAGATAAACCATCAACTCCAAGGTTGTAACTTAACCCAATGGCATCTACCCAAGGAATAAACTCACTAAACTGTTGATTAATTTCTCCTGGGTTGAATTGAATGGCGAGAAAAACTGACCACAAAAAAGTAAGACCAGCACAGACAAACGCCATACCACGGGCAAATTTGCCATCAAGAATAGCAGGCCAAAAACCAATGATGATTGCGCCTAACAATGGCAGCAAAATTAATGCACTCAGCATAGTTTAGAGAGAATTAGGGAGTAGGGAATTGGGCTTAGAGATTAGTATTGCTTACTCAGCAACGCCACTTGCTTCAACGGAGGAAACCTCACGCCAGTTTGCTCAAGTCGGGGAACCCGCCCACGCAACTGGCTCCGCAACGCAGTGGCTCCTCAGCACTCAGCACTTTTAAAAATGCAAGTTGTTGAGAAGTCCTAATGACCAACTGATGAAGAAACCGAGAATGCTAACGACTACGAGGATGGTCAACATATAGCCTTGGGATTGGCCAGAAATGCTGTACCTTAAACTTTGCCCACCAAAAATGGTGAAAATACCTACCAAGTTTACAAAGCCATCCACGAGATAGCGATCGCTCCAAGCAGATATTTTAGACAGTAATGCTACTGCTCCAACTACTGTCAATCTATAGATCCTGTCTATGTAAAAATCATAACCCAGCAAGTCTTGTAAGAATCGCCATACCAAAATTCTGGATCTTGACCAAGCTTTATGCAGGTACATAGTTGAACCAACACCTACTCCGACCACAGTCGAAACCAGCAATGTTACTACTACATACCAATTGATACTTTCTCTGCTTGGCAGTAAGTACCATTGCTGAAGCATCAAGGGCAATATCAAGGTCATTATGGTCAGCGTCACCATTGGCACTGCCATCTGCCAGCCAACTTCGGGTGTACGGCGAGTTTTTTGCTGTGGTGTACCCCAAAAGATTAGGCGAAATACTCGCGTTAAGTTTAAGGCTGTTAAACCATTCACAATAACTAAAATGGCTATTACCCAAGGGCTAATAGCCACCAAACCATCTGCCCACGACAGCATCGCCCAAAAGCTGCCCAGTGGTAGTAATGTAATCATGCCAGCCGCACCCACAACAAAGGCGGTAGTGGTAGCTGGCATCCGCGACCATAAACCGCCCATCTCAGTTAAATCTTGGGTACTGGTGGTATAAATTACCGAACCCGAACTCATAAATAATAATGCTTTGGCGATCGCATGAGTCAATAGCAACATCAGGGCCACGCCTCCTTGCTGCATCCCTACCGCCAAAAACACCAGTCCCATATATGCACTAGTAGAATGGGAAAGCGATCGCTTAATATCAATTTGAGCCAGGGATACTAAAGTTGCTCCTACTGCCGTCACTGAACCCATGATTATCAGCGCATTCAACGCCACTGGTGATAAAGCCAAAATCGGTTGTAGTTTGTAGAGTATATAAGCACCTCCAGCAACCACCAGCGAATTTCGCATCACCGAAGCTGGGTTTGGCCCTTCCATCGCTTCATCTAACCACAAATGCAAAGGAAATTGAGCGCATTTACCTGCTGGCCCCGCAATTAATCCTAAACCTAGCAATGTGGCGACCGCTGGGCTTAATTCTGCGGTTTGCGCCCACTCATACAAATCAGAAAAATTCAAACTGCCCGCCCAACTCGAAAGCGTTACCACAGACATTAGCAACAACAAGTCGCCCACCCGCTTGGTTAAGAAAGCATCCCGCGCTGCTGTCACCACTAAAGGTTGTGCATACCAAAAACCCACCAGCAGGTATGTAGATAGGGTCAGGACTTCTAGCAAAGCATAACTGAGAAATAAAGAGTCACTAATGGCTAAACCACTTAATGCTGCTTCAAAAAAACCAAGAAGCCCAAAAAAGCGTGCTAGAGACCAATCTTTTTCTAGATAGCCCAAAGCGTAAATTTGTGCCAACAAACTTAAGCCAGTGATTAAAACTGTTGCCCCAATACTCACAGGCGATAGTTCTAATGCAAAGGATAAGTTTAAATCCACCGCTTGAAACCAACTAACTAACAAATTCTCTGGTTCTCTATCCCAAACATCTTTAAAGACAAACAAGCTATGGGTAAAACCCAAAACAGTAGTCAACAAATTGATATAAGCCGCTGGTCTAGGGCCTGTCCTTCTAATGATTCCCATCGCCCAGGGCAAAGTTAAAAGTGCGCCTATCAAGCTATACAAAGGCACACACCAACTTGTTGAAAATAGAAACTGGTTCATTTAATTTGCTTACCTTTACAACTCTGCCTTAATTTTTTTACCTTTTGAAAAATCATCTTTGACTTAGTTTTTTGGATGAAAATCTATGTTAAATTTGGTTTTAAAAAAATGCGTAATACTTTTTCGGATTGCAAAATTACTGCCTAAATTCCAGCTAATATAATTGATTTACATATTTAAATTTCCCACCTTTCATTTTGAACTATACTCATTTGTAAATTTCTATTTCTAACGTTTAGCAGAGATATTTATAAGATATATTTAAAAAAGTTATATGCTTTTTAGATATTCCTATTGACATACTACAAAACTGAGGAAAGATAGAAACTGTAAAAGATGCAGTAGTTTTACCTTCCTCACCAGAGACGATTAGTCTTGGCTATGAACAGCGATTTGGATATGTAATAAAAAAAATTATAAAGCATAAGCGCCTGCTCTTGGAATCAGTGGACTTAAACAGAGCAGAAACACCGTATGACAAAGAATTAAGTTTTTTTAAACTTTTTTATTATAAACTATTATACTAATTTATATTGCCAGGGGAGCCAAGCTTTCCTATGCTTATTTTTGGAAGTGTCTTTTAGCTCAAGATGAGCATCCCCGTCACAATTTTCAAACCACAGTACTGATTGGATTAAATTTTTAGGAGTTTCTGCGATGCCAATTGCAGTTGGAATGATTGAGACAAAGGGCTTTCCAGCAGTAGTAGAAGCTGCTGATGCGATGGTCAAAGCTGCCCGTGTAACTTTGGTAGGGTATGAAAAAATTGGTAGCGCCCGTGTCACCGTAATTGTGCGGGGTGATGTTTCGGAAGTGCAAGCCTCAGTTGCAGCTGGAATTGAAGCGGCCAGAAGAGTGAATGGTGGTGAAGTGGTTTCCACTCACATCATTGCCCGTCCCCATGAAAACTTGGAATATGTTTTGCCGATTCGTTACACAGAAGCAGTGGAACAGTTTCGCACTTAACAGTCGATAATACAAAATAACTAACGGGGTTGCTTGCTTGAGCTACGCTTTTGTTTGTTTGAGAAAATTTAAATAGGGATTAAAACTAATGTCAATTGCAGTGGGAATGGTAGAAACTCTTGGCTTTCCAGCAGTAGTAGAAGCTGCTGACGCGATGGTGAAAGCTGCGCGTGTAACCTTAGTAGGTTACGAAAAAATCGGTAGTGGTCGGGTAACAGTAATTGTCCGGGGTGATGTTTCCGAAGTTCAAGCTTCTGTAGCAGCAGGTGTGGAATCAGTGAAGCGAGTCAATGGCGGACAAGTTCTATCAACACACATCATTGCTCGTCCCCATGAAAACTTGGAATACGTCCTGCCAATTCGTTATACAGAAGACGTAGAGCAATTCCGGGAAAATGTTAACGCAATTCGACCTTTCGGCGGTAGAAGACCATAACATATAATGCAAATTGCCAAAGTACGTGGCACAGTAGTTAGCACTCAAAAAGATCCAAGTCTTCGCGGTGTCAAACTACTGATGTTGCAATTAGTGGATGAAGAAGGAAATACCTTACCAAAATACGAGGTAGCAGCGGATACCGTAGGAGCAGGAGTAGATGAGTGGGTGCTAGTCAGCCGTGGCAGTGCCGCTCGTCAAATTCTTGGTAACGAACAACGCCCTTTGGATGCAGCAGTGGTGGCGATAATTGATACTATTCATGTTCAAGATCGCCTTATTTACAGTAAAAAAGACCAATATAGATAGTCATTAGTCATTAAGTCATTGGTTTGAGACAAAGGACAAATGACCAAAGACTAAAAGACAAAAGCTTAATTCAGGAGGAATCTCGCAATGGCAGTCAGCAGCACGGCGGCACCCCCAACCCCGTGGTCAAGAAGTTTAGCTGAGCCAGAAATCCACAAAACCTCATTTGTCCACTCCTTCTCCAACGTAATTGGAGATGTGCGGGTAGGTGCAAATGTAATCGTCGCTCCAGGGACTTCGATTAGGGCGGATGAAGGTACACCTTTTTACATCGGTGAAAATACCAATATCCAAGATGGTGTAGTGATTCATGGGTTAGAGCAAGGCCGAGTAATTGGTGATGATGGCAATGAATACTCGGTGTGGATTGGTAAGAATGCTTCTATTACCCACATGGCTCTGATTCATGGCCCAGCTTATGTAGGGGATAGTTGCTTTATTGGCTTTCGCTCCACAGTATTTAATGCCAGAGTGGGCGCAGGTTGCATCGTGATGATGCACGCTTTAATACAAGATGTAGAAATTCCCCCAGGTAAATATGTACCGTCGGGAGCGATAATCACCAGCCAGCAGCAAGCTGACCGTCTGCCAGATGTGCAAGATCAAGACCAGCAGTTTGCCCATCATGTAGTGGGAATTAATCAGGCACTACGGGCTGGTTATCTCTGTGCTGCTGATAACAAATGTATTGCACCCATCCGGGATGAATTAGCGAAATCTTATACAAGTAGTAATGGTTTAACTGTTTTAGAGTTGGAAAGGAGTAGTGAAGTGGCGAGCAATAGCTTGGGTGCAGAAACAGTCGATCAAGTACGCTATCTACTGGAACAAGGTTACAAAATTGGTACAGAACATGTAGACCAAAGACGGTTCCGTACAGGTTGTTGGACTAGCTGTCAGCCAATTGAACCCAGATCCTTGAGTGAAGCCTTATCAGCATTAGAAGGCTGTTTGGCAGACCATAGTGGTGAGTATGTGCGTTTATTTGGGATTGACCCCAAAGGTAAGCGTCGGGTGTTAGAAACAATTATTCAACGCCCAGATGGTGTAGTTCAACCAACTACCAGCTTTAAAGCTCCGGCAAGTACAGGTAGTGCTGGCTACAACGGCAATGGTCATAGTAATGGTGCCGGAATTGGTTCAATTAGTGCGGAAACTGTAGACCAAATCCGCAAACTCTTGGCTGGTGGTTACAAAATTGGTACAGAACACGTAGATGAGCGTCGTTTTCGGACTGGCTCTTGGGCTAGTTGTAAGCCGATAGAAGCTACTTCAACCGACCAAGTGGTAGCGGCGTTAAAAGAATGTATTGAAAACCATCAAGGTGAATATGTCCGCTTGATTGGTATTGACCCGAAAGCTAAACGCCGGATATTAGAAAGTATTATTCAAAGACCAAACGGCCCAGTTGCGCCCTCGAATGGTCAAAAATCTTACGCTGCTACCAGCAGTTATAGCTCGGCAACAGCAACAGCACCTGTAAGCAGCAGCAACCGTTTGAATGCAGAAGTTGTAGACCAACTACGGCAGTTACTGGCTGGCGGTTACAAAATTAGCGCGGAACATGTAGACCAAAGACGTTTTCGGACTGGCTCTTGGTCTAGCTGTGGCCAAATAGAGGCTAGATCAGAAAGAGATGCGATCGCAGCTTTAGAAGCATACCTGTCTGAATACCAAGGTGAATACGTGCGCTTGATTGGCATTGACCCTAAAGCCAAACGTCGTGTGTTAGAAACAATTATTCAACGTCCATAGGAAAAGGGAGTAGGAGTAGAAAGTAGGGAATGGGGAATAGAAAGTTTAAAATGTTTTCACCACTTACCCTTAACATTCAACACTCCCCACTCCCTCATAAAAATTTGTCCGGCTTCCGAGGTTTAATTTTCCATGTCTGTGCCGCCACTGCGCCTCCATAATAACTTTGACCCTTATATTAGTGGCGAGGTGATAATTCACCCCAGTGCAGTGTTAGCACCTGGTGTCATACTCCAAGCGGCTACCAATAGCAGAATCATGATTGGCCCTGGTGTCTGTATTGGGATGGGGTCAATTCTCCAAGTCAATGAAGGAACCCTGGAAATAGAAGCAGGGGCTAACCTGGGAGCCGGTTTTTTGATGGTGGGAGCAGGCAAAATTGGTACAAATGCTTGTATTGGTGCAGCCACAACAGTTTTTAACTGTTCTGTTGCACCGGGAACAGTCATACCACCAAGCTCAGTGTTAGGAGATACTAGTCGTCAGATTAGTCTTACCGAACCACCAGCACTACCCATCAATAATGCTGCTGTTCCTGATCCTCAACAGCAACCACCAGAAGACAATAATCTAGGAGAAACTGAGGCAAAACCGATTTCTATTTCCTCAACGAATCTCTCCGCTTCTGCTTTCTTGGAGTTAACGCACCAGTCAATTTCGATTCCTCAACCTTCGCCCACACCCTCTGCCCAACCACCTCCGAACCAGAACGATGAAAATGCTGCTAGTTCATCAGAAGTGAGTGCGGAAAATTCTGAGTCTCCTGATATTTTTGGAACTCAAATTTATGGGCAAGGGAGTATTCACAGGCTGTTAACAACATTGTTTCCCCATAGACAATCCTTGAACAATCCTAAGTCTGACGAACCGCCTGAATAAGTGTTAATTGTAAGTTGTCCCCTAAAGTATGAAGTATGAATTATGAAGGATGAAAAAACTGCTTTCATCTTTTATTCTTGATTCTTCAGCCTTTCGCTTACCTTTAGCATAGACTGTGAGTATCCTGGAGAATTCACATGGAGACATATAATCAACAGTCCCTTAGTACTGTTCGGGCAGCATCACGTCGACGAGATAGAGATAACCTCAAGGATACTGCCTTGGGTATGGTATCTACCCTCAGCTTTCCAGCCATAGTTGGTACTGCTGATATGATGTTAAAATCTGCTGGGGTTCACCTAGTGGGATATGAAAAAAATTGGCAGTGGTCACTGTACAGCAATTGTACGGGGTGGTATTGCTGATGTCCGGCTAGCAGTAGAATCAGGTGTGCAAACTGCTGAACAGTTTGGTCAATTAGTTTCTAGTTTGGTCATTCCTCGCCCTTTTCCCAATCTGGATGTAGTTCTGCCGATTACAAATAGATTAAGTAAATACATGGAGGAAGGGAGTTACAGCCGTCTGAGTAATTTAGCGATTGGATTGGTGGAAACGCGGGGGTTTCCGGCGATGGTAGGAGCTTGCGATGCCATGCTTAAATCGGCTGATGTGCAGTTGGCAGCCTATGAAAAAATCGGTGCGGGTTTGTGTACAGCTATTATTCGTGGTTCTGTGGCTAATGTCGCAGTAGCAGTGGAAGCTGGAATGTATGAAGCAGAACGCATTGGGGAATTGAACGCAGTGATGGTGATTCCGCGGCCTTTGGATGAGTTGGAACAAACTTTACCTGTGGCAAGTTGTTGGATAGAAGAACGGCAACCAATTAAAATGCCAGTGAATATTAAGGAGCAAGTTGCTGAGTTAGAGGTACTTCAGTTGCCAGATTTGGCTAAGTTGCCTGCAAAAGTTACTGAAGAATTATGGAAGGATGAATGATGAATTTTGAACTATGAGTGATGAATCGTGGGAAAATTCTCCTCAGCATTCAACATTCAGCATTCATCTTTAGCTGGAAGGCATCTTACGCTTCGCTTGTTGTTTTGATCATAACTTTTACGGACTATAAATCAAATATCTTTCTTTTAATAGCGAAAATAGATTTTTCTCTATACTAAAACTCATAACTTTGTATGAGCGACACTGCTTGATTGGCAGGTGTTTAGTGATACTAGTTTTATATCTATAGATCGCTATTAGAGGAGAATCACCCTTGAACCAAGCGACGCTACACCAGCTGAAGGTATTTGAAGCGGCGGCTCGGCATGGTAGCTTTACTCGTGCTGCGGAAGAATTATTTCTGACTCAACCCACAGTCTCTATGCAAATTAAGCAATTGACCAAATCTGTAGGGTTGCCCTTGTTTGAGCAGGTAGGGAAACGTTTGTATTTGACAGAGGCGGGTAGAGAACTGTTTGCCACTTGCCGACAGATTTTTGAGACTATTGCCCAGTTTGAGATGAAAGTGGCGGATTTGAAAGGGCTAAAGCAAGGGCAATTACGTTTAGCAGTCATTACTACAGCCAAGTATTTTATTCCACGTTTGTTGGGGCCATTTTGTCAGCGTTACCCAGGAATTGATATTTCCCTGCAAGTCACAAATCACGAAAAAATTATTGATCGGATGATGAATAATCTGGATGACTTATACATTATGAGTCAGGTTCCAGAACATTTGGATGTCAATTGTGAGCCATTTTTAGACAATCCTCTGGTGGTGTTTGCACCAGTAAATCATCGTCTAGCAAAAGAGAAAAATATCCCAATTCACGAGTTAAACGATGAACCTTTTATTATGCGTGAACCCGGTTCAGGAACTCGACGCGCTGTGCAGGCGTTGTTAGAAGAACATGAAGTAAAGGTAAATGTCAAGCTAGAGTTGGGGAGTAATGAGGCAATTAAACAAGCGATCGCAGGTGGTTTAGGCATCTCTGTTTTATCACGTCATACTTTACTCTCAGATGCTTCGGAGTTTAGTATTTTAGATGTGCAGCATTTCCCGATTAAACGAGCTTGGTATATGGTTTATCCAGCCGGAAAACAGTTATCAATTGTCGCTCGGACTTATTATGAGTATTTGCTGGATGCGGCGAAAACATTTGTTGAACAAACTGAAACTCCTATTTACAGCACTGTTGATTGAGTTTTGACATAGCAGAAGGCAGGAGGCAGAAGGCAAGAGGCAGGAGATAGAATTATTACTATTTCTTGGCATTCGCACTTTTTAAATCTCCTAACCTATACTTCCATTTGCTTGACTGGAAGTACCTGAACCATTAATAAAGTTAGTTAACCAGCAGAGTCATTTGATATGGGGGAAAGCTGGCAGTGACAAACCTGGAAACTCCTTCTTTGAGAAAAACAGTCCCAACCCAGGTAGTAGCCGTGACGGTGTATGGCGATCAAGCCTTAGTTACACGCCGAGGTGTAGTTGCTTTGGTAGGAGTAGAAAGGGAATTGGTGATTAATTCACTGCCAGTCACTCTTGAAACTGATTCTGTGCGGGTGAGCGGTACAGGTACTGTAGGAGTTAGCTTGTTGGGAGTAAGTAGCGATCGCATCTACACTACCGAACCTGTAGCCGAACGAGCAGCACAGTTAATCCGCCAAATTCAACAAATAGAAGCGGAAAAACGCAATTTACAAGCGCAAATTGATGCCTTAGCTTTGCAGACTCAATTTATTGAGGGTTTGCGGGAAAAAACAGAAGAACCATTTGCTCAAAGTTTGTCCCGCAAAAATCTCAGTCTCAGCGAAACTTTAGATTTTTTGAATTTTTTAGGCAGCCAGTACAGTGAATATGCGATCGCATCTGGTGATTGTCACAGTCAACAGCAAGAATTAGATAAGCAACTGCAAGCACTCCGCGCTACATTACACAATATTCAAACACCCCATCCCAAGGAAAGTTTTAACTTGGTTGTTGGTGTTGAAGTTGCTGGCGCTGGTGAATTTGAATTAGAAGTGTCCTACATTGTCAATAGTGCTGGCTGGACTCCGCTTTATGACTTACGAGTTGATAGTGCCAGTCAGTCAGTGCATTTAAGCTATCTGGCGGAAGTTACCCAAAATACTGGCGAAGATTGGCTAGATGTAGCACTCACCCTCTCAACTGCGAAACCAGGGTTAGGTACATTACCACCAAAACTAGAACCCTGGTACATTGACACTCTACGTTCGCGCTCATTGCAACGAGTCTTACCCCGTCCATCATTACCTACCATAGCGGCTGCACCAGCGGCTGAAGCTATGTTTTCCCAAGAAGAAGAGGATTTAGCGGATGATGCTTTCATAACCGCAGAACATATCAAAGCGACAGTAGCCAAACAAGGCAGTGTCGTGACTTTTAAACTCAATGGTGGTGGCAACATCCCTAGTGACGGTGCGCCTCATAAAACTACAATTTTTAATGATGATTACCCTTGTGTTTTTAATTATGTCGCAATGCCGCGTTTAGTCAGTTTTGCTTATTTACAAGCTAATATCAAAAACAGTGCTGATGGTACAACTTTATTACCAGGAAAAGCCAATATTTTTCGGGATAGTATTTTTGTCGGTACAACTCAATTAGAAAATATTACGCCAGGGCAAGAATTTAGCTTGAACTTAGGCATTGATGAAAATTTAAAAATTGAACGTAACTTAGTTGAGCGACATGTAGATAAAAGAATTATTGTCAATCAATGCCGCACTACTTACGCTTATCGGTTATTAATTACTAACTTACTCAATCAAGAAACTAATTTAAAAATTACAGAACAATTACCTGTTAGTCGCAACGAGCAAATTAAAATTCGCCTCACCCGCATTCAACCGCAAATTCCCCTGGGAGAGATGGGAATTTTAGAATGGGAATTAAATGTTTTACCTCAAGAACGACGCGAGATATATTATCAATTTACCTTGGAACACCCACCGGAAGTAACCATAGTTGGTTTAGATATGTAGATATTGCGCCAATCCAGATGAGATGGCTTTATACTTGTGCTGTATCGGATCTTACCTCTTAAGTGTTACAAATAAAAAATACTACAAGTAGCATAATTAGCTAATTGCTAAGTGTTACTTGATTCAGGAGTTTTGGTGATGATTCAATTCCGTATTCAGCCAGACAGCGAAATTCCCGCTTCTACCCAATTATTTAATCAAATCCGGTTTGCGATCGCATCTCGCCAATATCCACCTGCTTACAAATTGCCCAGCACAAGGGCATTAGCCATGCAAACTGGGTTACACCGCAACACTATTAGTAAAGTTTATCGACAGTTAGAAGATGAAGGTTTAGTAGAAAGTCTGGCTGGTTCAGGAATTTATGTCCGCGCTCAAGGTCACGAGGGCGGTAGTAGATTACAATCACCCATTCTCCAACAACACCCCGAAGCATACAAAGTCGTACAGCAAGCCCTTGACCAACTCCTTGCCCAAGGCTGTTCTCTCAGTCAAGCCCGTGAGCTATTTTTAGCAGAGATGGATTGGCGTTTGCGTTGTAGCGCCCAAGTACTAGTTGCAGTTCCTTCTCAAGATATTGGTGCTGGGGAATTGATGGTATATGAATTAGAGCAATCACTCAAAATTCCCATCCAGCTCATTCCAATGGAAGAATTAGCAGCTGTGTTGGATAAAACTAACTCGGCTACAGTCGTTACCAGTCGCTATTTTATTGGTGAAGTCGAACAAATTGCCGCGCCAAAAGCAGTGCGAGTCATTCCTTTAGATATCTATGACTACAGTAAAGAACTGAATTTAGTTAAAAATTTGCCCAAGGATAATTGTATCGGCATCGTCAGCCTGAGTACAGGTATTGCTCGTGCGGCTGAAGTTATCTTGCACGGTTTACGCGGTGATGAACTGCTAGTGATGACTGCACAACCAAAAGATGCTTATAAACTTCAGGCAATTGTTAAGCGGGCTGAAGTTATTATCAGTGATGTCGCCAGTTTTCGGGCAGTACAATTAGCAGTGCAAGCGGCGGCTGAAGATATTATTCGACCACCAAAATTAATGAAGGTAGAAAATTATATTGGGTTGAATTCAATTAACTTACTAAAACGCGAGTTAGGTTTAAGTTAATCAGCAACCCTGACACAATAGCTCAGACCAATTAGTTGATGAAGAATTAAAATAGTAACTATTTGGAGGTGTGGCGATGGCTTCACCATTTCCAGGGATGAACCCGTATTTAGAAAATCCGCTATTTTGGTCGGAAGTTCACAACCTATTAATTGCGGCAATTTTCCGCATATTAAATCCTCAACTGCGTCCTAAATATAAAGTTGCTATAGAAAAGCGAGTCTATCAAACAATTGATGAAGATTCATTGTTAGTTGGAATTGCTGATGTCTCAGTGCAGAGTACAACACAAAAATCATCAGCAGAACCAGCTACCTTAACTATAAAATCACCCTCTGTTGAAGCTGTGACAGTTGATGTCGCTATGCCAGAAACTGTCAAAGAAACTTACTTAGAAGTGCGAGATATAACAACCCAAGAAGTTGTCACCACAATTGAAATGTTATTGCCAAAAAATAAATGTCCAGGGGAAGGCAGAAGTGCCTATATAAAAAAGCGGTTACAGGTTTTAGGCAGTTACACTAATTTGGTAGAAATTGATTTTCTGCGGGATGGTAAATCAATCCAGCCACTCCAAAATAATCTTCAAACTGACTATAGAATTTTAGTCAGTCGTGCGGCAACACGTCCAAAGGCTGATTTATACCCATTTAATTTACCAAATCCTATACCTGCTTTTCTCTTACCTCTACGTGAAGGTGATACAGAACCATTACTCGATTTACAAACATTAATTAATCAACTCTATGAAGAAGGTAACTATGATTTGGTAATTGACTATACTCAACAACCATTACCTCCAATTTCAGCAGAGAATTTAGCTTGGATAGATGCAATTCTGAAAGAGCAGGGATTAAGGCATTGAAATAAATTCGCGGTTTGAGTAAACCCACAGATAGAAGAGGGATGTTACAAGATAAGGGGACAATGGGATAGGCAGACACACTTAACAAAAGCCCAAGGATTATGTTTGTAGAAATGCACCCTTATATTGGCCTGATAGAAGCAATCAAGCAACGTAGAGCCGCTAGAGCTTTTAAGAGCGATCGCATTCCCGAAGTCATTTTACAAGAAATACTGGAATTAGCAGCCCAAGCACCATCAGGCTTTAACCTCCAACCTTGGCGATTTATTGTTGTTAAAAGCCAACAAAACAAAGAAAAACTGCAAGCTTGTGCATTTAACCAACGCCAAATAAGCGAAGCACCAGTTGTGTTAATTTGTTGTGGTGATAGACGTGCCGCAGAGATGGCAAATATCACTTCTGTCATCCATCTTGGAGATGATCAAGGCATTATGACCCCCAGTTATGCCAGCTATATGCGTTCTAGCATTCCTGAATTTTTCCGCAATCACCCCAGTTTTGACACAATGGAAGCCTGGACTAACCGCCATACAATGTTAGCAGTCGCTTATATGATGATTGTCGCCAAAAGCTTTGGTGTAGATAGCAGCCCAATGGAAGGGTTTGTCAGCACTCAAGTTAAACAAGCATTTCAAATTCCAGACGAAGTAGATATATGCTGTTTACTAGCTCTTGGCTATGCAACTGAACCCTTCAAATCTTATGGCGGACGCTTCTCCACTAACCAAGTTTGTTTCAGCGAAACCTATGGCGAACCTTTTGAGGTCGATGGTTAGTGTAGTTTATACAAAAATAATAGACAGAAAGATTAATCTATAGATTTATGAAAGAAAACCTCAAAATTGGTTTAAAGCAAATTACTCTCAGAAAAGCGAGAAGAAATTCTCAATATCAGTATTTTTTCAAGATATTAAAAAGCGATCGCCTCTTGATTTTCTCACTTCAATCACCAAGCGATCGCTCTTAACTTTAATAATGACTCTTCAAAACTCTTATTCCTCCGTGTTCTCTGTGCGACGGACACTTTGCTCAAGTCGGGAAACCCGCCCACGCAAGTGTCCTCCTCTGTGGTTCGATAAATATTTACACAATTGAAGGAATTTGCAAAAACTCTCGCACCCGTTGTAAATAAGTCGGCGCATCTTCCAACATGGGGAAATGTGCTGTATTAGGAATTAAAGCAAACTCAACTTTGTCATTCATTGCTGCTGCTTGTCTTCCCATTGCGGCGGGAATAATTTGGTCATACTCACCCGCAATTAGCAGCGTTGACACTGTTAATTTAGCAAACTCTTGTGGCATTAATTCAGATTGTGCTTTACTTACAGATGTAAAAATTGTACCTAAAGCAGCATCATAATCTGCATCTAAAAAATCTTGTAAAAAAGCCTGACGTTCAGCTTTTGGTATGGAGCGATGTAAAAATCTCGCCATAAACATCCTGTCAACAAATGGAATTTTACCTAACCATTTGGGACGGAATTTCACTACATAACCGCCAAATTTATGAAAGGCTGTAAAAGCTTTTTCATCATATTCAAAAATCCCACTACAAGTTAAAATTCCTCGCTCTACTTTTTGGGGATAGCGGTTAAAAAACAAAGTTGCAACGGACGCACCCATTGAATGAGCTTGGATGTAAACACGCCCAAGATGCAACTCATCTAAAAGTGCTGCTAAATCATCAGCATATTCTTCCAATTCGTAGGTTAATTCTTGAATTGCTGCTGATGTTTCTTGACTGGACTGGGAAGTAGCAACAGACTCACTGGCGGGGACTATAGTTGGTTTACCACCAGAACGCCCAAACCCGCGCATATCATAAAGTAAACAATCAAATTGGTCTGATAAAGCTTCCGCAGTGCTTTTCCAATATCTAGCTGAACCAGCCCAACCGTGAACGAACACCATCACGGGTTTGTTCACAGCAGCAGATGATTGTTTCACCCACTCGTAGTAATGTTCAACGCCACGAACGTCAATATAAGGCATTTTTGAGAGTTAGCATCTAAAAGATAAAAGTTAGGAGTTTTGAGTTTGTAATTAATTCCTCACTCTAAACTCCTCTTTCCTAACTTTAATCAATACTCAGCACTCAGCGAGAAGTTGCGTGCGGAGAGAACTTGCGTGCGCGGGTTCCCCGCGTTGAGCAAAGTTCGGAGGGTTCCCCTCGTTGAGCAAACTTCGGTGACTCAGCACTTAGCACTAATTTACGCTGATTCTGGTTTTGGTAGTGAAGATGGATGTACTATCAGTTCGGCGGTAGAGCGTTTCTCGACCATTTCTCGCGTTACTGTGCAGCGAGTCACGTCTTTACGAGATGGTAACTCGTACATCACATCTAGCATTAGTTCTTCTACAATACCCCGCAATGCTCTTGCACCCGTTTTGCGGCGGTAGGCTTCTTGAGCGATCGCTCGCAAGGCATCCTGTTTAAAATCTAATTGGACGTTATCCATCTTCAGCAGTTTTTGGTATTGTTTCACCAAAGCACTGCGCGGTTGAGTCAAAATTGCCATCAGGGCTTCTTCATCCAGAGGATCTACCACTGCTACCATTGGTATCCGCCCGATAAATTCGGGAATCATCCCAAATTTCACCAAATCATCTGGTTCTAAATTCCTGAGAACATCGGCGGTGCGTTTTTCTTTTGATTGTCCTTCGCCTGGTTGCACAAAGCCAATTGACTTTTTACCTGCTCTCTGCTCAACAACCTTTTCTAAGCCAACAAATGCACCACCACAGATAAACAGAATATTACTGGTATCGATTTGGATGCAGTCTTGATACGGATGTTTTCTGCCGCCTTGGGGTGGTACGTTGGCGATCGTACCTTCTAGCATTTTCAGTAATGCTTGTTGTACGCCTTCACCAGAAACATCCCGTGTAATTGAGGGATTTTCACTCTTGCGGGCAATTTTATCAATTTCATCAATGTAGATAATTCCGCGCTGTGCTTCTTCTACATCCAAGTCTGCTACTTGCAACAGCCGCAGCAAGATGTTTTCCACATCTTCACCGACGTAGCCCGCTTCTGTTAATGTGGTAGCATCCGCCACGGCAAAAGGTACGTCTAAAATCTTAGCTAGAGTTTGTGCTAACAGGGTTTTGCCGCAACCAGTCGGGCCAATTAACAAAATGTTAGATTTCTGTAGCTCTACTGAATCATCTGCTCCGTTTTTGCCACTGCCTTTAGACTGCAAGATTGCCAGCCGCTTGTAGTGGTTGTAAACTGCGACTGATAAAACTTTTTTGGCTTCGTCTTGGCCAATGACATGCTCATCGAGATACTTTTTAATCTCTCTGGGTTTTGGTATCTGATTAAACGAGAGATTAGCAGAACGATTCCGACGTTTTTGAGGTGCTTCAGACTTTGGTGCTGGTTGTGGCGCTACACCATTGGTGTCCAGTAACTCCTCATCTAGTATTTCATTACACAAGTCAACGCACTCGTCGCAGATGTAAACTCCCGGCCCTGCGATCAACTTACGCACCTGCTCTTGAGACTTGCCACAAAACGAACATTTTAAATGGGAGTCGTACTTAGACATACCAGCCTCTTATTTCAGAATGGTGACGTTTTCCCCAGCTGTGGGAAGATTTTGTCGGGAGATAACCTGATCAATCAAACCGTAATTTTTAGCTTCTTCTGCCGACATGAAAAAGTCGCGGTCTGTATCTGCTTCGATTCTCTCTAGAGGTTGACCAGTATGATGAGCCAATAACTGATTCAACTGTGCCTTGATATAAAGAATTTCTCTGGCTTGAATTTCTATATCAATGGCTTGACCTTGAGCGCCACCTAGAGGTTGATGGATCATAATTCGAGAGTCAGGTAAAGACATCCGCTTACCTGCGGTTCCAGCCGCTAACAAAAATGCGCCCATGCTTGCAGCTAATCCAAAACAGATCGTCACAACATCAGGACGGATTTGTTGGATTGTATCATAAATTGCCATTCCTGCGTAGACGGAACCACCAGGAGAATTTATGTACAGTTGAATGTCTTTTTCTGGGTCTTCGGAATCTAAGAATAGCAACTGCGCCACGATGGAATTAGCAACGGTATCATCGATGGCTGTTCCTAGAAAAATAATGCGCTCTCTTAATAGGCGGGAGTAGATATCAAATGCTCTTTCTCCCATACCCGACTGCTCTACCACAGTTGGCACAATGCTGTTAGGGCCATTTAGATGGGAGTTAATAGCTAGGTGACTGGAACTGATGATGGGGTAATTTCCCGACTGCGATAAAAGCATAGGAGAATATCTGAGAACTAATAGGACTTAGCTTAAGGCAGCGATCGCTGCTTTTTTCGCGGATGAGATTTTGATTTGAGCTATGTGTTAACCATTATGCCTCATCCAGATTTTTCTCGTGTAACACAGTATCAAGCTCAGGTTGTTACAGGTAAAGAATTTTGTCTAAAATACCAGCAATATTAAGCCTCCCTTAAATGTTGACCACCGAGTGCTGAGTAATAATTTTTCACATTCCAACCAAATACTTACTACCCTAGCCTAATCTACCCAAAGCTGGAATGCGATCGCTCTAAAGTAGAGATAGCCGAAGAGGAGTTATGAGTGCTGAGTGCTGAGGAGCCAGTGCGTTGTGGTGAGCAGTCCTTTGGGCGGCTTTGCCGACTTGAAGGAACTGCGAACCCGAAGGGAGGTTTCCTCCGTTGTAGCAACTGGCGTTGCTGAGTAATATATTTTCCCCTTGCACCCTGCACCCTGCACCCTTACCCCTATCCTTCTACTGCTGATTCTGCCGTAGCTTCGCTGTTGCTTGCCTCAGTCTCAGGTGCAGTTGCTTCATCTGCTGGTTCTTCTTGGGCGTTTAAAGTACCTTCTGGGACTAATTCAACTGATGAGTTGTCTAAGAGCCAATTGAGAATTTTGTCACTCAGCAGTTCATTTTCCACCATTGAGTTGAGTTTTTCTTCGTCAATATCTTCATCAGCATACTGCTCTAACAGTTCTGTCACTCTGGCTTGGAGTTCTTCTGGGGTAACTACCAAAGATTCGCGTTTGCCGATTTCTCGCAGGGCTAAAGAACGTTTGATGCGTTCAATTGCCTCTGGGCGTGATCTCTCCCGCAATTGCGGAATAATATCTTGAGTAAACAGCTTTCTCACATCCAAACCCTGTTGCGCCAAGCGCATAGCAGTTTGAGTCAGCATTGCATCAACTTCTTGCTCAATCAAAGTCCCTGGCAAGTCAACGTCTACGTGCTTCAGTAGTTCTGCCAGTAATGCTTCTTGCTTGTTGGTTTTGGTTTTGTCTTCAGCTTCTTTTTGATACCTATCTTCTAAAGATTTCCGCAGTTCTTCTAAGGTTTCAAAATCGCTGACTTCTTGAGCAAAATCATCATCTAATTCTGGCAGTTCTTTTTCCTTCAATTCCTTGAGGGTGACTGTAAAAATTGCTGGTTTGCCTGCTAATTCTTCGTTGACATAAGGATCTGGAAACTGGGCGGAGATTTCCTTGGTTTCCCCAGGATTCATCCCGACTATACCTGTGACAAAACCAGGGATAAATTTATCTTCCTGTAACTCGACTTGAAAATCAGTCGCATCACCGCCAGGAATTGGTGTTGGTTCGGCATCAGGATCATCACCTTCGGCTTTAGCTATTACCCCTTGAAAATCTACAACAGCCACATCACCAATTTTGGCGGCTCTACCTTCGACTGGAATTAGTGTCGCCATTTGTTGGCGTTCTTTTTCCAGGACATTATCTACCTGGGTGGGGTCATATTTAATTTCTTCTGCTTGGGCTTGCAACCCAGTGTACTGGTTTAGGGTGACTTCCGGTTCCACATCCACAGCCACCAAGAATGTCAGGGGTTTTCCCGGTTCATAATTATTGATCAAGTCTTCAAAGGAAGAGCGCAATTGCGGCTGACCAATTGCTTGAATGTCTTCTTGTTTAACCGCTTGTTCGATGCCATCTTGAATCAATTCTTCTAAGGCGGCGGCCTTGATGCGACTTACCCCCAGGCGCTGAAGCAATATCGGTCGAGGCACTTTACCTTTACGAAACCCAGGAATATTAACAGTACTGGATAAGTTTTTAATAACTTGTTCGTAGGTTTGCTGAGTGATTTCTGGTGTAATCTCTATCTCTAGCCCGATTTGGCTGGCGGGAAGTTTCTCCTGGGTAACTTTCATGCTTCGTCTCTATTTAGTATTTTTAACTCCAAGAACACATAAGCCACAACTTAACGCTTATGCGCTTTGATATCTCTAGGTAGGAATGGCAAGTGCCTTCAGTAGATATCCAGTTTACTGCCAATGGCAAAGGACTTGACACTTTACCACAATAAATTTATCTATACACCCTCTCACCTAAACTTGGGAGGTCTGTTTACCCAACAAGTCCCAGTTTAATATGTAGCTTGCCTTGTAGCTTGGTAGTTGACTTGTTTAGCTGAATGCCACTTGAATCATAGTACATTGATGATCTGCCTCTATGCCTGTCATGGTGAAGGCACAACATTTGTTAACTTCCTCATCAAAAATGGTAATGGTTGATCCTGATTTGCTAGACGTTTTTTTTCTGAGCGTAATTTGTTGTAGAATAATATATACTTTTTTAGTTGGTAGAAAATTTACTGGGTAATTATAAAAAATTGTAAATTTTTCATTTATTTATTAAGATATGTAACCCAAAAATTAACCTACCGTGATTAAAAAGCTGAATTAAAACCAAAAAATTATTCAAAATCTGCTATTGCCATTGCCAGAAATCTCAATTCCAAAACATTACTCATCACCTCTTAAATGAAGGGAGGAAATTCATTTGTCTAAAACATATCGTGTAGCTATTTTGGGTGCGACTGGTGCTGTCGGTACAGAGTTGCTGGAATTATTAGAAAGTCGAAATTTTCCACTGGCAGAATTAAAATTACTGGCCTCTGAGCGCAGCGCGGGGCGATCACTTAAATTTAAAGGCGAAAATTTAGTAGTAGAACCAGTCAGCGATCGCACCCTAGAAAATGTAGATTTAGTATTAGCCAGTGCTGGTGGTTCCACATCCAAAAAATGGGCTCCAGTGGCCGTTGCAAAAGGCGCAGTCGTCATTGATAACTCCAGTGCTTTTCGGATGAACCCGGAAGTGCCTTTAGTTGTGCCAGAAGTGAACCCCCAAGCCGCCGCCGCCCATCAAGGCATTATCGCCAATCCCAACTGCACGACAATTTTGATGACAGTGGCAATTTGGCCATTACATCAAATCCAACCGATAAAACGGATTATTGCCGCCACCTATCAATCAGCCAGTGGTGCTGGTGCTAAAGCAATGGCAGAAGTTAAAACGCAAGCTGCTGCTATTCTCCAAGGACAGGAACCAGTTGCGGAAGTTCTGCCCTATCCTTTAGCATTTAACTTATTTCCTCACAACACCCCAATCAATGATTTTGGGTACTGTGAAGAAGAAATGAAAATGGTGAATGAAACGCGGAAGATTTTTGACACCCAAGAAGTTAGGATTAGTGCAACTTGTGTACGGGTTCCCGTACTTCGCGCCCATTCCGAAGCCATTAACCTAGAATTTGACACTCCATTTAGCCCAGATACCGCCAGAGAAATCTTAAGTAATGCGCCAGGGGTAAAACTAGTAGAAGATTGGCGGGCAAATCATTTCCCCATGCCCATAGAAGCTACCGGTCGGGATGAAGTGTTAGTGGGGAGAATTCGTCAGGATATATCTCATCCCTGCGGCTTAGAACTGTGGCTTTGTGGTGATCAAATTCGCAAAGGCGCAGCTTTAAACGCCGTGCAGATTGCAGAATTATTAGTGGCAAAAAATCTGCTCAAGCCAGCAGCAGCATATATTTCTCAGTAGTTTTGTGTCATGAGTCCAACATCAATGACAACAAACAAATGAGTGCTTCACTCTTGAAAGTAATTGGCGAATAAGCTATTACATTATAGAAAACCACCAACATAACAAAAACCAAGCAGGTAATCAGGAGAAAAACGAGGGTGGGAGATTTTGGTAGAGTTTTAACCGCTATGATCACACCGTTTAAAGCAGACGGTAGTGTTAACTATGGTGTAGCGGCAGAACTAGCAGCGCATCTAGCTAACAACGGGACAGATACGTTGGTGGTATGCGGTACAACAGGAGAATCCCCAACCCTAACTTGGGAGGAGGAATACCAGCTATTTTTGGAAGTATTGCAGGCTGTGTCTGGCAAAGCCAAAGTGATAGCAGGATGTGGTTCCAATTCCACCAAAGAAGCGATCGCAGCTACCCAAAAGGCGGCTAAAATAGGAGTACACGGTACATTACAAGTTGTACCTTATTACAATAAACCGCCCCAAGCTGGTCTATATCAACATTTTCAGGCAATTGCCCAATCTTGCCCTGATACTCCCGTGTTGTTATATAACATTCCTGGTCGTACCGGTCAAAATCTCAGTGCCGAAACCGTTGCCAAATTAGCGGAAATTGATAATATTGTTGGAATAAAAGAAGCCAGTGGTAATTTAGACCAGGCAAGTGAAATCCGTCGCTTGACATCACAAGAATTTCAGATTTACGCTGGAGATGATTCTCTTACCTTGCCCTTGTTAGCACTGGGGGCAACAGGAGTAGTCAGTGTGGCTTCTCATCTGGTAGGAAACCAACTACAGCAGATGATTCAAGCTTTTAGTGCGGGAAAAATTGCAGAAGCCAGAGACATTCATCTTCAACTCTTCCCGTTATTTAAAGCTTTATTTATCACTACAAACCCCATTCCCATTAAACAAGCACTCAAACTTCAAGGTTGGGAGGTTGGTTCAACTCGTCCGCCCCTATGTGATGCTGACTCAGAAATAAGCCAAATACTGGAGGCGGTGCTTCAGAAACTGAATTTAATTTAGGCAGTATATGATTGGCAAATTGCCGCAAATCTATATATGAATAATGGGCAGATTTTCAGGATGCACTTTCCCAAACAGTGCTACCACTGCTCTAGATATTGAAGATTTCGATTTTATTGCGCCAAAAGTTGAAAATCTAAACGAAATTTGACTGCTTTCCCAGAGAGAGCCAGTGTTGTCTTTAATACAAGCTTGCTAACCTTCAATTTATTAACACTAAACTACAATCTAACTAAGGAGAAAATGGCTAAAAACGAAGCTGACTCCGCCCTCAAAATTATTCCTTTGGGCGGTTTACATGAAATTGGCAAAAATACCTGTGTTTTTGAATACGAAGATGAAATTATTCTGTTAGATGCAGGTTTAGCCTTCCCGACGGAAGCAATGCACGGTGTGAACATTGTGCTGCCTGATACGACATATCTCAGAGAAAACCGCGATAAAATCAAAGGGATGATCGTCACCCACGGTCATGAAGACCATATTGGCGGCATTGCTTTTCACCTGAAGCAGTTTGAAATCCCAGTGATTTACGGGCCAAGACTAGCAATGGCCATGTTGGAAGGGAAGCTAGAAGAAGCAGGTGTACGCGATCGCACAGAATTGCGTTCAGTTATGCCCCGTGATGTTGTCAGGATTGGTAAACACTTCTTTGTTGAGTACATTCGCAATACCCATTCCATCGCGGATAGTTTCACTGTGGCGATTCATACTCCCCTGGGTGTCGTGATTCACACAGGGGATTTTAAATTTGACCACACCCCAGTTGATGGCGAAAAATTCGACTTGCAACGCTTGGCAGAACATGGTGAAAAAGGCGTGCTGTGCTTATTGAGTGACTCCACTAACTCAGAAGTGCCGGGATTTACACCTTCGGAACGTTCTGTTTATCCCAACTTGGATCGGGTATTCAGTCAAGCCACTGGGCGATTGTTCGTCACCACCTTCGCCTCTTCTGTCCATCGCATCAATATGATTTTGCAACTGGCGCAGAAACATAACCGTGTAGTCACTGTGGTGGGGCGTTCGATGTTGAATTTGATTGCCCACGCCCGTAACTTGGGTTATGTCAAATGTGAAGATAACTTACTGCAACCACTACACATGGTTCGCAGCCTGCCAGATGAAAACGTGTTGATTCTCACCACAGGTTCTCAAGGTGAGACAATGGCAGCCATGACCCGCATTGCCAATAAAGAACATCCTCATATCAAAATCCGCGAAGGCGATACCGTTGTCTTTTCCGCTAACCCCATTCCCGGCAATACGATCGCAGTTGTGAACACCATTGATAAGTTGATGTTGCAAGGTGCGAAGGTTGTCTATGGCAGAGATAAAGGGGTTCACGTTTCTGGTCACGGTTGTCAGGAAGACCAAAAACTGATGATTGCTTTAACTCGTCCCAAGTTCTTTGTCCCCGTTCACGGCGAACATCGGATGTTAGTGAAACACTCCGAAACTGCCCAAAGTATGGGTATCCCTGCCGAAAATATGGTAATTATCCAGAATGGGCATGTTATAGAACTAACAGAAAATTCTATCAGTGTGGCGGGACAAGTGCAGTCTGGGATTGAACTGGTAGATACTTCTAGTTCTGGAATGGTGAGTGCCAAAGTGCTGCAAGAACGGCAACGGATGGCGGAAGAAGGAATTATCACAATTGCGACTGCGATTGATTGGACTGGTAAACTGATGGCCAAGCCCGAAATCCATCTGCGGGGTGTTGTTACCAGTGTAGAGCGATCGCTGATCCAAAAATGGGTACAGCAACGCATTGAGGAAATCCTCGGCGTGCGTTGGTCAGAATTTGCTGCTTTGGGCGGTGAGCAACCAGAGGTAGACTGGGGTGGATTGCAAGGAACTTTAGAACGAGAATTAGCACGTTCAATTCGGCGAGAATTGCAATGTCAACCAACAGTGACTTTGTTAATGCAAATTCCTGATGAACCAGAAACACCAATGAAAGTAACCGATGGCAGAAGAAGACGGACGCGGACGGCGGCGCAAGTGGCTTCTTGAGGAGTGCTGAGTACTGAGTGCTGAGTAAATAATATTTTAGAGGCGTTGCGATGCAACGTCTTTAAAATATTAATGGTCTAATTACCTGATATAACAAAACAATCACTATTGGGACGATAATCGGGATAGTTACAAGCAGTCCCCATTTATCAAAGCGCAATTTTTGGCCTTCCGACTTGAACAGCGCAATGACTGCAACTGCGCCCATAACTATCCAGACAACTCCAAAGATAATAAAGATCACAAATGCTGAGTCTGGCATTCTTTTGCGGGTATTGGATGTGGCAGCCTAGTACAACAAGGCAAAAGTAAAAAGGCAAAAGGAAAAAGAAAGAATAACAATACTACAAGCCTTTTAGCAATTCCTTATAGTCTGTTTATTTACGCCAACCTGTACTATATACTTAGACTAGCGAAATCTTAGAGAAATTGTACTTTGGCATTTAAGCCTTTGGAGCGTAACATTTTTGTGAGATTTTCGGCAACAGAGCGATCGCTAAATGCCCCAGCATTCACATAATTTCCTGACATAGAAACATCTGGGAAAGCGTTGGGAACAAAGCGACGCACTTTGTCGAGGGTATCGCTATTTTGCAGTGGTACTGCTGCTACATAATAACGATTGCTCACAGGACGATTTAGCGCCACAGAATTATCAAAACCTAGTGCTTGCCAAGTTTGTGCATCTACTTTACCCGTAGGATTTAAGCGATATTCCTTTTGAAATTCCACTACAGCCGCTTTGGTATATTCGCCAAACACCCCATCTAATGAGCGATTAAAATATCCTAATTGCGACAAACGCTCTTGGACTGCTTTGACATTTTCTCCCTTTGCACCCATTGAGAGAACTACCCTAGTTGGTTGATTAGAATATCTTGCTGTCCAGACTTGACGAACAGCTTTTACAAGTTGGGCATCAATAATGCCATCGGCTGTGAGTTTATTGTCTCGTTGGAACTCCACAACAGCATTTCTTGTTAATGTGCCAACAGTCCCAGTCGGAGCGCCATAATAGTAGCCTAAATCCCCCAGTAGTTGCTGCACATCTCTTACTTGCTGACTGGAAGTATTTGGGCTACTAGAAACCGGAGGATTATACAGTGCATCCCAAGTTTGGGCATTCGCAACCCCAGTGGCGGGTAAACCTGCTTTGCGTTGAAAGGCAATGACAGCATTTTTAGTGATGCTTCTATAATTCCCGGTGGGATTCATCTTAAAGTAGCCCAAATCTCGCAAACGTTGTTGCAGTTTGGTGACTGCTGGGCCGCGGCTACCTTCCGCCAGAGTAGGATATTCGCCACCAACACTTAAATTACTTTGTAGTGTTTGGGCTGTTCTACTATCAAAAACTCCGTTAGCCGGAATTCGAGAAGCTTGTTGAAATCGGATGAGTGCTTGCTGAGTTTGTGAGCCAAAATAGCCAGTTTTGGGGCCTGTAAAATAACCTAAATCCCGGAGATTTTGTTGTAACTGAGCAACTGCTGTACCTCTACTACCAAAACGCAATTGTCCATTGCTACTTTCACTAGGAGTCCCACTTTGGCATGATTGTTGTAAAGCTTGCTGAGTCCTAGCACCTACAATTCCATCAACAGCCAGCCCTCGCGCTTTTTGAAAGCTACTCACGGCTTGTCGAGTTAAATTCGCAAATGTGCCAGTTACAGGGCCATTAAAATAACCTAAATTTTTTAAGCACTGCTGAATGTTTGTAACTGCTGTACCACGACTACCTACTTGCTGAAGTGCGAAAGTTTGGTCAGCTAGGTTTAAAATTCCGATAGTCAGTGCTACAGATAAAAGCCGCATTGCCACAGGGCTAGACAGCTTAGGCCAATGCCAAAATTTAAATTCTAATTTTATCGGGACAATCTCTATGTTTTCCGAGGCTTCGTAGGCTGAGGCGACATGAAGATAACCAATGGCTTCCATGATGTTTTCCCAAGTTTTCGGGTGATGACAATTCCCTGAGTAAAATAAAAAAGTATTTCGATTGACTTTTATTTTAAGGTTTTATGGGTTTGGCTATGTGTTTACATCACAAGGCGCAAACTGCTTTTCGGCAAGAGTGAAAAATTTTTATCTTAGAAATTAATTGGATTGATAGGAATCTATAAATTTTTTCGATTGCTAATTACAGTAACAAGCTTATATAAAAATATACCACTTCCTATAAGTGATAACTGAGACTTTTACTAAAAAAGTATAAAGATTAGAGAGTAGGAAATAGGTAGTAAGGAGTATTGAGTCAAGATGTGAATGATTTCTAACTTTAGTTGGTACGTTCAATGTTGCCAATTTTTACCCAACCTTCTTGGTCGCTACCTTCTGTGCGAATCTTCACCCAAGTTTTATCAGGGTTTTCTTCCAAAACGATGATTTTTTGATTGAAAGTTACTCCACCAACTTTTTCGGCTGACTGATTAGGTTCGGCACGTAAACTTAAGCCGTCAGACCAAGTAACACGCCCTTGATAAGCACCAGGGGGTAATTTTTCAGGAGATTTTGTAGGAGTTGCTGAGGGGGTTGGAGTGGCTTCAGATTCAGGTGTGATGACAGAATCGTTTTTAGGTTCGTTGGTGGCTCGGTTTTTCAAAGAAGGATTATCATTGGCAAAAATCGGTTTATTGGGCGGTATGGCAGTTTGATTGATGAAATAAAGTGCCACCGTCATACCTGTACCTAATAAAACGGCGATCGCTAAGATAAAACCTAGTATTAATTTCAGTAGACCAGAAAGCATAGTTAATTTAATAGTCAATAGTCAATAGTCAATGGTCAACGGTGAATGGTCAATAGTCAATAGTGAAGTATGAAGTATGAAAAGGAACAGGGAACGGACAATAGGGGGATATGTTTCCTGTTCCTTTTTTACTCTAATTCTCTGGAAATGCTTTAGCGTAGCTTGCCGAAAGCATCGCTGAGGGGGCTGTGTTTTGAGGCGAGACGCGCTCTCCCAGCCGCCGCCCATTCTTGTAGTTTTTGAATTTGTTCTACAGCCGTTCGCGCTAAGGGGATGATTTGGCTGGCGGCTTCTAAAATATCGTCGGTGTTAAAATCACGGTTTTGGCTAAATCCAATGTGCATAGCTTCAATCAAAGTTTGCTCAATTTCCGCCCCAGAAAAATCAGGTGTTTCATAAGCTAACCTATCGATGTCATAGCTTTTCAAGTTATGAGGGCGCAATCTGGATAAATGAACGTTAAAAATTGCTTTTCTTTCTTCTTGAGAAGGTAAACCAACAAAGAAAATTTCATCAAATCGCCCTTTTCGCAACATTTCTGGCGGTAAGGCTTGAATGTCATTGGCTGTAGCCACAACAAATACAGGTGAGGTTTTCTCTGCTAACCAGGTGATAAAAGTGCCAAATACCCGGCTAGTTGTACCTGCGTCACCTTTGCTACCCAGCCCCGAAAAGGCTTTATCTATTTCATCAATCCACAAGATACAGGGGGCGAGGGCTTCGGCTACCTGAATCATTTGGCGTGTGCGTAACTCTGATTCCCCTACTAAACCGCCAAATAACCGCCCTACGTCTAAGCGTAACAAAGGTAAGTGCCAGTGATGAGCGATCGCTTTAGCTGTTAAAGATTTTCCTGTTCCTTGAATCCCCACCAACAACAAACCACGGGGATGGGGTAAGCCATACTGACGCGCTCGTTCGGTAAATGAACCACCACGCCGCAACAGCCAATCTTTGAGATTATCAAGTCCACCAATGTCAGAAATTTGCTCAGTGGCGGGGTAAAAATCAAGAATTTGGGTTTGGCGGATGGTTTGACGCTTTTCTTCTAATACTAAATCTACATCTTCTGGTTGTAATTCACCATGAGTTGCGATCGCTCTCGCCAAAACCCGCCGAATGCGTTCCATAGACAGCCCTTGACAGGAGCGCACCAAGTCATCTAAAACCTTGCCAGATAGAGAGTTACCAGTAGTTTGCAGTAACCGTTCTATCTCGGTTTTAATTTCCGGCGCGGCGGGTAAAGGAAATTCCACAACCGTTAAAACTTCGGTTAAGTCGTCAGGAATGGCGATGCGCGGTGATAACAACACAATATTTTTTGGTTGTGATTTTAAAAGTCGGGCAAAATTGCGGAGTTTGCGGGCGATCGCCACATCATCTAAAAAACGATGATAGTCTCGTAAAATCACTACGGCGGGTGCTGCGGCTGGTAATTTCTCTAAAAATTCTAAAGCTTGTAGGGGATTGCGTCGCCCAAAATTCGCATCATTGGGGTTTCCTTGATAGCCATCGACAAAATCCCAAGTATAAACAGGGCGATTACCTTGATTGGCGGCTTCTTCCCTGATGGCTGCTTCTACCCGTTCTTCTTCGTAGGTGGGAATGTAAATTAACGGGTAACGGGCGCGTAGCAGCAATTTAAACTCTTCACGGAAGTTCATATTAAAGCTTTTAGTTATGAGTTGCTCTTGATGGCAATGTACAACTTTCTTTCACCAATCAGCTATAAATGCTGTCTAGCCGTTGTAGAGTTTTTCAACACGAAGTTGCGCGGATGCACGCTAAGTAATTCAGATAGAGGAGAGTTTTGCCGAGTAAGATAATAAAGTAGACAAAGAATTTTCAAATAATTATCATAAAATTATTCGTCTACTCAGCAGTAGCCATGTCTTTTAACCTTCGCAACATTCATCCTTTATCTGACTTTCAACGAAGTGCTAAAACCTTTTTAAACACCCTGAAAGACACCCAATCACCTATAGTTTTGACGGTGAATGGTAAAGCCGCAGTTGTTGTCCAAGATGCTGAAAGCTATCAACGCTTGCTAGAACGCATAGAACTTTTAGAATCTTTAGCCAGAATTCGCAAAAGTATAGATGAATTTGAGCAGGGGCAAGGAATTCCTTTGGACGAAGCCTTTCAGCAATTGCGCCAAAAGTATGACATACCGGATTGAAATCTCACCCACAGCCAAAGCAGATGTCGAAAATATTTTTTTGTGGATGAAAGATTACTCCGTCGATCAAGCTCATCGGTGGGTTAGAGGTTGCTACGAAATCATGCTAACCTTGGAAAACTTTCCGAATCGTTGACCGCTTGCGATCGAAAGCCAATACCTGAATTTACCTGTGCGCCAATTACTGTATAAAAAACAATACAGAATTCTATTTACAGTAACTACGGAAAACGACCAAGATAACCAGGGTATCGTGCAGATTCATCGAGTTCTGCGTGCAGCCCAAGAAAGATTGCAAGATTTATCACAGCTGCGTGGTGATGATGAAATATAGCAAGAAAGACATTGAAGATTTTTAATTAAACAATCCAAAATCTCAAGTTCTGCTGCTTTCTGCTATGTCTCACCTTGTAGTACAATCGCCTATCTAACTGAGATTGATAGAATTAGGTTAGTAGGAATTTGCACAATTGAGCCATTGAAATAATCATGCCCTCTGAAATTGCTGTTGAGAAAAAAAAAGTTAAAAAATCCGCCACTGAAGCTGCACTATCTGGGCGATCGCGCGTTGCGTCAACCAGCCAAACGTATTACCAAAATTGATGACGAACTGCGCCAACTGGTACGAGAAATGTTGCAAACTATGTACAGCAGTGATGGCATTGGTTTGGCTGCGCCCCAGGTAGGCATTAATAAACAACTGATTGTGATTGATTGCGAACCAGATAACCCCGCAAATCCGCCACTGGTATTAATTAATCCTGTAATTAAACAAGTCAGCAAAGACATCTGCGTTGCTCAAGAAGGCTGTTTGAGTATTCCGAACGTTTACATGGATGTGAAGCGTCCTGAAGTCGTGGAAATTGCTTACAAAGATGAATATGGCCGTCCCAAGACATTAAAAGCTGGCGACTTACTAGGGCGCTGCATTCAACACGAGATGGATCACCTCAACGGTGTGGTATTCGTTGACCGTGTAGAGAATTCCTTGACTTTGGCACAGGAGTTATCTAAAAATGGCTTCTCGTATCAAGCGGTGAAACCAGTAGCATAGGGGGCCAGTAGTGTATTTAACTCCAAAAAGCGGTTTATTTCTCGGTGCATCTTGCATAACAGCGATCGCTGCCGTCGGTTCGGTGTTTGAACTCAGTTATGGACAGCCAGATTTAGGCTTTGAAACCACTGCAATTATCTTAGGATTAAGTATTCCTCTAACAGGATTATTTTTTATTGCCGCAGTGAGGGACGCAAGGGCTAACATAAAATAAGCATCAGGTATATAAGAAAGGTAAAAGGATGACCAAAATCAAAGTTCACCCTTTTACCTTTTATTTTTCTACCTACACCTGTCAGTCCTAGCCTCTCTTTTCAACTTTGGTAACTCAGCACTCAATACTTTTGAAGTCAGCAGGTAAAATTTATCTTGTGGGTAGGAAAACGCCCTAATTCAAGAGGAATTGACTGTGGAACCTAAAATTAACTGCGCCCAAGCCTGCGTTAATGGTTGTATTTTAGGGGATAAATGCCCCAATATCGAGTTTAGAGAAGCAGCCTCACAATTCATTAAAGAGACTTCTTTAGACGAAATGCTGGCTATTGCGGAAGAACGTCTGCGTAAAAAGATGATGGAACCGCCAAAATGGGTGCTACCGGAAGACGCTTAATTATTGAGCGATAAACCGAAATTCGCTAATCAGGGTCTTGTTTTCTTAGAGGAAATTGGTAAGGTGTGTTACGGCTTCAGCCTAACGCACCGCTAGATGATGGTGCGTTAGGCGCTCGTATCTAGTTTTTGTGATGAATTAACTCACAATCTGCGCCTAACAAACTCTACGAGAATTTTATTTTTATAAATAACCTCTGAGCAGTTGATTAATTGCTAGGAATAGCTTAAACATACTGGCATAGTTAGATCAATTAACGGTGGAGCCTTCGTAGAAATAACTATGTCAGAACTAGCAATCAGCACTTCATGGGTGAAGCTTTCACAAAATAATTTGCAAATTTCGGCTTACTTGGCGCAACCACAAGAACCCGGTACTTATCCCGGAATTGTGGTAATACAAGAAATTTTTGGTGTTAATAGCCATATTCGAGATGTGACCGAGCGAATTGCCAAGTTAGGGTATGTTGCGATCGCACCTGCGTTGTTTGATCGGTTCGCTCCCGGTTTTGAAACGGGTTACACCCCAGAAGATGTTGAAGTTGGCAGAAAATACGCTTGGGAGCAAACTACAGCATCACAATTACTCAGCGATATTCAATCAGCCATTGATTATCTCAAAACTCTACCCCAAGTCAAACAAAACGCCATTGGTTGTATTGGCTTTTGTTTTGGTGGTCATGTAGCCTACCTAGCGGCTACTCTCCCAGATATCAAAGCTACTGCATCTTTTTACGGTGCGAGGATTACTAATAGCACACCGGGAGGTGGTGCTGCTACTTTGACGCGGACTCCAGAAATTCCCGGCACACTCTACGCCTTTTTTGGAATGGCAGATGCCAGCATTCCCAAGGCACAAACTGAAGAAATTGAAGCAGAGTTAGAAAAATACAAAATTCCTCATCGTGTCTTCCGCTACGATGGAGCTGACCACGGATTTTTTTGCGATCATCGTGCCAGCTATAATCCAACAGCTGCTGCTGATGCTTGGATTCAGGTACAACAATTGTTTAGTCAATTGAACTGAACGTCATTTGTCCTTGGTCATTGGTAATGACCAAGGACAAATGACCAATGACCCATCTCAAAATTCAGTGGTCATAGCTAAATAACAATTAATTTTCATTAGTCATGAATTCCGAATCGAAACTTTCTCAAAAAGCCAATTCGTCGTTTACAATGGACGATTTTGCTCAAGCACTAGAAAAACACGACTACCAGTTTCAAAAGGGACAGGTGGTTCACGGTAAAGTGTTCCAGCTTGACCCAGATGGTGCTTATGTTGATATTGGTGGCAAGTCGTCGGCTTATATTCCCCGCGATGAGGCTTCTTTGAGAGCTGTTACCGATTTATCGGAGGTACTGCCTTTACATGAAGAATTAGAGTTTTTGATTATCCGCGAACAAGATGCAGAAGGTCAAGTAACTCTTTCTCGCCGACAGTTAGAAATTCAACATATCTGGGAAAAAGTCGCGCAAATGCAAGAAAATTCCCAGACGGTAGAAGTCCGGGTAACAGGTGTGAATAAAGGTGGTGTCACCGTTGATTTTCAATCTTTGCGCGGGTTTATTCCGCGATCGCATTTAGCAGAACGTGATAACTTAGAAGCACTCAAGGGTCACACGTTAACAGCTGGCTTTTTGGAAGTAGACCGCAACAATAAAAAACTTATTCTTTCTCAACGTTTAGCAACTCGTTCGAGTAATTTCAGTTTGTTAGAAATTGGTCAGCTAGTTGAAGGTAAAGTAACTGGGATTAAACCATTCGGAGTGTTTGTTGATTTAAATGGCATGAGTGCCTTGCTACATATTAAGCAAGTCAGCCAAAAATTCATTGAATCTCTCGAAAAAGTCTTTCAAGTCGGTCAAACAATTAAAGCTGTCATTATTGACTTGGATGAAGGCAAAGGTAGAGTTGCCATTTCTACAAGAATTTTAGAAAATTTCCCTGGCGAAATTCTAGAAAATCTCGATGAAGTCATGGCTTCAGCCGAAGCACGCGCTCATCGTGCGGCAAATAAAGCTGCTGAATAGCTGTTCTCGCGTTTCCTAGCCTACTAAGGTACAAATTTTTTATCTGTTTCCATCTGCGTACATCCGCGTTTATCTGCGGTTAATTATTCTTGCTTGTACCTTAAACAGATCAGCTTTAATAAGTCCAAAATAGTCATTAGTTATTTGTATTTCCAAAGGACAAATGACTAATGACTAATGACACTCTCAACCAGAGATGTTTACTTGAAATCAACATCAGTTTAATAAAGATTTTTCTAAGCGATAACTCTTTCTAAGTTCCTGCAAAGTTTCTTCTGTAAAGGCAAATTTAATTAAAGCAATTAACTCCCCCCAACTTTGCAAGTTATGTTCAGAAATAGTTTGCCAAAACTCATTGATAAAAAATTCTGTCCACCATTCAGGCGCTTGCTTTCTGTAAGCATAGTCATGTTGTTTCCGCCACCGCCTACGCCATTTAACAAACTCAGCAGGTGTAGGTGGTTCTACGCCTAAAATCGGCGGAAAATCAGCATAACTCACAAACCTACTTACACCCTTTGCATGGATGTAAACTACATACCGCCAGCATTCGATTGTATGTATATCACCAAAGCCAATGCGAAACATCAAACAAATTGCTTCTTCTGTGACAAATCTTGCTAGTGAATTAATAGATAACGATTTATGAACAATTTTTGATGCACGGATGACAAGTGTCCTGGGCTTGAGTGATGATACCATGAAAATATCTGTAACTTCGGTAGAATGAACCCTATCGGTGTTTACAGTATGCTTTTTGTAAACAATGCGATCGCCTTTCAGTTTTGCAGGCCGGAAGGCGGTCTTTTTATAGAGTATAATTATTAAAAGACTTATACCAGTCAATTGTCAACTAACTTATGGGAATGATTCGCCTGAAGATTCGAGAGTTTGCTGCGGAGAAAGGCTGGACGCTGAAAGAAGTCTCTGACCGTTCTGGTGTAGTTTACAGCACTCTCAGAACTTACGCGCGATCGCCGGGACTAGCAACTGTAGATTTTACAGCCATTCAAAAGTTAGCCAGGACTTTTGATGTGATGATTGAGGAATTGGTCGAAGTTGTTCAAGAATAAAATTTCCGACTTCAGATTTTGTCTCAATAATTCTGCAATGTTATGGAGATTCACGAAAATTGCTGTGTTCCTAGCCAGGCTAAGTAAAGAAGAAAGCATACTAGGAAACACAAGTGCGATCGCACCATGAAGAATTGTAGGAGAATGCCTCCAGAAATCTGTAAAACATAGTTAATCCTCAACAGCCGTACTTCTGAATCATTATCTTGGCAAACTAATTGTTTTAAGATACAATTTCCGCCTTAAGGAAGCAGGTTTATATACTTCTGCAATTGGGGTATTATTCACAGTTTTTGCTATTTTATTCCCGACTTTTTGGAAATCTATTCAGGCGGAATAATGAAAAATTTAGGATTTACTTTGTGGTTTACTGGACTTTCTGGTGCTGGCAAAACCACAATTTCACAAGGTGTTGCATTGGAATTAAAAGCAAGAGGTTCTCGTGTCGAAATCCTCGATGGGGATGTAGTGCGGACTCATCTATCTCAGGGTTTAGGGTTTAGTAAACAAGACAGAGATACAAATGTCTGTCGGATTGGATTTGTTGCTAGTTTGTTGAGTCGTAATCAAGTTGTTGCTATTGTTGCAGCAATTAGTCCTTTTAGAGACAGCCGCGCTCAAGTCCGGCAGATGAATGATAACTTTATTGAAGTTTATGTCAAAGCATCTTTAGAAGCTTGTGAACAAAGGGATGTCAAAGGATTGTATGCTTTAGCGAGAGCCGGAAAAATCCCAGAATTTACAGGAATTGATAGCCCCTATGAAGAACCTTTAAATCCAGAAATTGTTTGTAATACTCAGCAAGAAAATATTACAGAAAGTATTAATAAAGTTATCAAATATTTAGAAACAAGGGAATATATTCGAGCCACTTCAGTTAGTAGTGAAAAACCCAGTTTGACAGCATAATTGTAGGGTTTAATATTATTGCATTCCTATTTGATATGTGAACAACAGAGATAAGGGAGACAAGGATGACAGGGTAGACAAGGGAGAAAGATGTTTGTAAATCATTTAGGATTTCTATATTCACAAATAGCGTGCTAAAACTTCAGCAGTAGCTTTTCCTGTGTTTTCCCAACTAAATAAATTTGCTCTGGCGATACCTTTAATAGAGAGATGCGATCGCAATTCTGAATTTGTCGCCAGCAATTGCATCGCTTCAGTAATTTCTGCAATATTGTAGGGATTCATTAAAATTGCGGCATCCCCAGCAACTTCAGGTAAAGACGAAAGGTTCGAGGTGATGACTGGTGTACCGCAAGCCATTGCTTCTAGAACAGGGAAACCAAAGCCTTCCCACAGACTAGGAAACACCAGTGCGATCGCACGATTAATAATACTGGGTAATTCTTGATAATCAACATAGTTGAGAAACTTGACTTGATGAGTGATACCTAATTCCTCAACTTGTAATTGCAAAATAGGGGTGTAACGTGCATCGGTTGGCCCTGCTAACCATAGTTCATAATCTTGATGGTTTGGGAGTGCAGCAAAGGCATTCATCAAGCGTTGTAAATTTTTATAAGGGTCTTGCCGACCAATGTAGAGAAAGTAGTTGCGAGTTGGTAAATTGAGATGACGAAAATGGGTGCGATCGTGCGCTAAGGGAATAGGAGTAATTTTACTAGCTGGAATTTGGTAAAAACTAACAATATCATCAGCCGTAGCTTGAGAATTACAAATAATATGCTGTGCTTGTTTTAGGACTTGGGGAATATAGTAACGATGATATGGCGTTAGTGGTGAAAAGCGTTTAGGAAAGCGCAACGGTATTAAATCGTGAGACATCACGACAAAACGACAGTTACTATATAGAGGTGCTTCCGGTAGAGGCGAAAATAAAAAATGCGATTTTAATTCCCTATAAATTTTAGGTAATTGAAACTGCGTCCACAATATGCGGTTAAAATGCCCTTTTGTACCATCAGCAGGAGTCAGATTATTTGGTACAGAATAGCAATTAAACTCAGGGTAATTATAGGCAGTTAATAAAGTAGGATTTAGAGATTTTAAATAAGGAAAAAGATTTTGGGCATAGTTACTGATGCCTGTTGGTTTAGCTAAAAGTATCGATAAGTTAATAATTAGCTGATGGGATGAGTCATTCTCTGTTTTATTCATTCAAATATTTTTGCACAAGAAAAGCCCTTAACAATCACACTAGCTCTGATGTGGATATCGCCTCAAATAGATTAACACACCATTTATTTTTCCTAATGCCATCTGTGGTTTAATCGGGAATAAAATGAAAGAATACAGAATTAGTCTAGCTAATCTAACTATTTGTACTGTTTTATTTGTATATTTTTCTAATGTTAATAAATAGCTGTATGTGCTGTATTTAAGTTTCAGGAACATATTGCGATTGGTAATGGAAGAAGGCTGATGAATGACACTAAATTTTTTTGTGACTGCTACCAAATACCCTTGTTGGGCATAACGTCTACAAAAATCAAAGTCTTCATAATAAAGAAAGTATGCTGGATCAAATAAAGGTATTTCTGAGAAGTTGCCTAAATTAATAATTAAACTACAGCCCGAAACCCAATCACAAGTAATGTAATCTATATCTGTATTTGTTAACATATCTTGGCTGAAAATAACACCAGTAGCAGGAATAAAATTACCACCGCCAAACCAGACTTCACCTGTAGGTGTATAAATTATAGAACCAATAATTGATAGTTCAGAATGAGAATCAAAAAATATCTGGGCTGTTGCTAAAGAATTTTCTTGTAAATAAGCATCAGGGTTAATTATCCAAATAATTGCTTGCTTATTTTCTTGATAAATATATTTTATACCCAAGTTACAAGCCTGACCAAAACCAATATTAGTTTCAGCATGGATAATCTGCACACATTGATTTCTGAGACTATTAATCTCAGTATCATCAGAGGAATTATTGACAATAATGAGTTTATAATTACTGTGATTACTGGAGGGTAACGAATTAATTAATTTAGTTAACAGATTAGTCGAGTAATAGTTAACTGTTAAAAAGTAAATCATGTCAGTTCGATGTGACAATCATCACCAATCAAAAAGCGCAAAGCTTTAGGACGGCGGGGAGCAATTGTTAATTCTGCTCGTTGACCAATAACGCTATCAATAATCCGCTGGTCAATTCCAGCAATTTTAGCACCTTCTAAAATTACGCTATGTTCTACATCGGTGTCGATGAGGGTGGTGTTATTAGCAATGCTAGTATAAGGGCCAATAAAACAATTTTCTAAATAACAATCGCTACCAATAATCACTGGGCCACGAATTGTAGAATTAATAATTCGAGAATTAGCACCTATTTGGATTCGCCCAATAATTTGGCTTTTCTCATCCACTTCACCTAGATTAGATGTCGTTAAATAAGTATCTAGAATTAAACGGTTAGCTTCTAATAAATCATCTTTTTTCCCAGTATCTAGCCACCACCCGTCTAAATTACAAGCTAAAACTTGTTTTTGCTGATTGATTAAACATTGAATAGCATCGGTGATTTCTAACTCGCCTCGTTGTGAAGGCTGAATTAAAGAAATCGCATGATGAATAATGGGAGAAAAGAAATAAACGCCTACTAAGGCTAAATTTGATGGGGGAATTTTCGGCTTTTCAATTAATTGCAATACTCGCCCGTTATCATCAACCTTAGCTACACCAAAAGCACTAGGATTAACAACTTCACGTAAAAGAATTAACGCATCTGGTTGTTGTTGAGTAAATTTTTCCAGAAAAAAACTTAAATCGCCTTGCTGAATCAAGTTATCGCCCAGATACATAATAAAGGGTGAATCTGCTAAAAAAGAACGAGCGATCGCCACTGCATGAGCTAACCCGGCTGGCTGGTCTTGTAAAATGTAAGTAATCTTCGCTCCAAAAAGTTTGCCATCTCCGGTTTTGCTTTGTACTTCTTTCCCCGTTTCTGGCTGATAATAATTCCAATATCTGTAATCCCGGCCGCCACCATTTCTTCAATTCCGTACCATAGAATTGGTTTATTGGCAACGGGAACAAGTTGTTTTGCGCCTGTATAAGTGAGTGGACGTAGACGTGTGCCTTTACCGCCAGAGAGAATTAGTGCTTTCATAATGATCCAGATTTAGAGAGCCATTCTTGGAGCATGAGTCTCAGGCTGTGTCGCCAATAAGCTGGGTGAGTTCCTAAAACTTGTGATATTTTCCCACAAGCCAGCACAGCATAAGCAGGGCGACGGGCTAATGTGGGGTATTCGGCGGTGGTAATGGGGATAATGTTCTGCACTGTGAGAGGAAGGCCTAATTGTTGAGCTTCTTCTAAAATCGCCACAGCAAAATCGTACCAGCTAATTACGCCACTGTTGGTGTAGTGGTAAGTGCCGGCAATTTCTGGTGTTAATTGGGGGATAATTTGGGCGATGACCCCAGCAATATCTCGCGCCCATGTAGGACTACCAATTTGGTCTGTAACTACCCTGATTTCTGGACGTTCTTTACCCAGTCGCAGCATCGTTTTGACAAAGTTACTTTTACCAAAGCTGCCATAAACCCAAGCTGTGCGGAGAATAAGGTGATGGGGAGTTGTTTGGGTAATTGCTATTTCTCCTGCAAGTTTAGTTTTCCCGTAAGTATTTAATGGGTTAGTTGCGTCAGTTTCTTTGTATGGCTGACTTTGTTGACCATCAAATACATAATCTGTGGAAATATGAATTAAAAACGAGCCAAGTTCTGCACTTTCTTGGGCAATGATTTCCGGTGCTGTTGCATTTACGGCTGTAGCTAGTTCCGGTTCAGTTTCAGCTTTATCTACAGCAGTGTAAGCCGCAGCATTAATAATGATTTTTGGTTGGATCTCTCTGATGATTTGGCGTAGAGTATCAGGTTGAGTCAGGTCTATTTCAGGGCGTGCAAAGGCTATGATTTTGTGTTGCGGGGTCAAGATTTTTTTGTAGTTCTTGACCGACTTGACCGTTACTACCCAGCAATAAGATTGAATCATTCATAGACTTCTGCACTTTTAAATGCCTGAACGTTGCTATTCTGCAAAATTTCAACCATATTAAATCATGTCCAAGTTTTTCCAAGTTTACCTTTTAAACCATGATAAGTTCCCAATAGACAAGCCCAGAGTTTGAGATATTTATGCTCCAAATTCAAATCATAAAACATAATCCAAAACATAGTACTCAGCATATATTTTATCCGCCATAGTACACTTGTTAAACGATAATAGCCTTGAGCATAACGAGTTTCTAAGTAAGTATGATTACGACAGATATAATAGTGCCGTAAAGCTGAGTATTTTTGTATGTAACGCTCTTTTTGGAGAAAATTTATTTTAATAGGATTACCAAAATTGTGATACATGATGGCTTGAGGGACAATCAGATTATGGAAACCTTGTTGTTTTAGTCGCAAGCCGTAATCAAGGTCAACACCATCAATGAATAAATCTGCACGAGGATAACTAATTTTTTTGGCTGCATTCAAAACGATTAATGAACCAGAAGTAATAGGTGAATCGCATTCATAATATTGCTCCTCACTTAAAGGTTTATAAGCAAGAAAGCGATATTGATCAAATATTGCTCCATCAACGCTTTTATTACTTCTCTGATCAAATGCGGCTGGCGCAAGTATCCCAATTAAATAATCAGACTTAGTAAGAGTTTTGTAAGTACTTATAAGTCTAATTAAACAATCTTTATGGGCTACACTATCCTGATCAAAAGCCCATAAGAAATCATAGTCTTCCTCAATTGCCCATTTAATTGCCAAAGTTAGTCCTGCACCAATTCCTATATTTTCGGGATGAAACTTGACGATAATATTTTCTTGATTTGCAAGATGAAGTAAAGGTTGTTGTATGGAGTTATCTACTATGAGTAGCTTATCAACAGCTATAGATTGATTAAAAATTGCATTAATACAATTTTTTTACTGCTGTTGAATCTTCATAAGCTGTTATGTAAGCTGCTATTTTGTATTGCTCCATTATTTACTTTGCCTATACTTATTCATGTTTTATCCTCAAGTTATTTTCATGGATGACCTCAAAAATAGCTTTTGCAACAGTGCGTTGAGTCAAGTAGGTCTATATCAAGCTATGCAAGAGTCATGATTTTGTCTTTTGGAGCGAGATTTGTGTAGTTATTGACCTCCTTTACAGTTGGCACCCAGCAGTCAGATTGAATCATTCATAGATTTCTGCACTTTTAAATGTCTGACCTTGACTATCTTTAGCTGATAATATTGGTGGTTCTTGGATAGGCCAATCTATAGCTAAATCTGGATCATTCCATAGAATAGTGCGATCGCCTTGGGGTGCATAGTAATCTGTAGTTTTGTAAAGCACCTCCGCCACTTCCGAAAGTACTAAAAAACCATGAGCAAAACCCGGTGGTATCCAAAATTGGCGTTTGTTCTCCGCGCTGAGTTCATACCCTACCCATTGTCCAAAAGTAGGTGAACTTTTGCGAACATCTACAGCTACGTCAAAAATACTACCAACCACAGCACGGACTAATTTACCTTGGGGTTGAATGATTTGATAATGCAGTCCGCGTAAAACATTTTTTTTTAGAAAAAGAATGGTTATCCTGAACAAAGTTAAAAGGATGACCAAGTTTATCAGTAAATTTTTGTTGGTTATACGATTCAAAAAAAAAGCCGCGTGCGTCAGCAAATACTTGCGGTTCTATTAGTAATATCTCAGGTATTGTTGTATCGATAACTTTCACAGATTTTGAGGAAATGTATCTTTTGACGTGATTATTTTATCACTTAAAATTAACTGGCTTTTCGAGATACCTGAGCATAATAAATTTCTTCTAATATCTGTTCAAGATTATACTTGTATTCCCAGTTTGGATAGTGAAGGCGAAACTTTCTCACATCTGAAATATACCAAATGTGATCACCAGAGCGATTCTGTTCTGTATAAGTATATTGCAACTTTTTGCCTACGATATTCTCACATATTGAGATTGCTTCTAACATAGAACAATTGCTATGCCGAGAACCACCGATATTGTATACCTCTCCACACTGGGGATTTTGATAAAAGTGATAAAAAGCGTTTACTAAATCATAACTGTGTATATTATCTCTGACCTGTTTACCTTGATAGCCAAATATTGTGTAAGTTTCATTAGAAATAGTACATTTCATTAAGTATGCTAGAAACCCATGCAACTGAGCGCCAGAATGATTAGGGCCAGTTAGACAACCACCTCTAAAGCTAGCAGTCTTCATCCCAAAGTATTTGCCATATTCTTGAACTAATACATCTGCTGCAACTTTAGAAACACCAAATAAGGAATGTTTAGAATTGTCAATTGACATTGATTCATCAATTCCCTCCGCGTACTGATGATCTGCGGCAATTTCCCAGCGATTTTCTAACTCTTGTAATGGCAAATAATTAGGAGTATCGCCATAAACTTTGTTGGTTGAAGTAAATATAAAAGTTGCCTCTGGGCAATATTGCCGAGTTGCTTCTAATAGTACTAAAGTACCATTAGCATTGACTGTAAAATCTGTATGTGGATCTTTAGCAGCCCAGTCATGGGATGGTTGTGCTGCTGTATGGATAATCAGAGCAATATCAGAAGAATATTCTTGAAACAGATTTTCTACTGCGGAGCGATCGCGAATATCAATATCATAGTGACGATAGCTATCACCATATTTGTCTTCCAAGATACGACGATTCCAATCTGTAGAAGCAGATTCACCAAAAAAATACTGCCCGCATATTATTATCAATACCTACAACATTAAAACCATGTTGGGCAAAAAAAGTGAACAGCTTCCGAACCAATCAGACCAGAGGAACCAGTAATTAAAACAGTGGGCATAGTATTTACCTCAAAATACAATTAATAGATTAAAAGAAAATGGACGTTCATCGTAAATTAAATTGAATTATGTTGGTTTGGATGCTTTAATAAACATCTGCCCTCCGAGCAAATTCCAAATAAATGGTAATTTGAGGTATAGTTTTAAAAGATGAGGTGAGCCTGGTCTGCCTTTAGTTGAATATGGCAAAAATCTAGGAATTAAAATATCAATTTTAAATCCTAGAGTATGTAATAATTCTTGAAGTGCAAGGTGAGTAATTGGTAGTTGATGATCAATAAAGTCATAATATTCCTTAAAAGAATATTTAAAGTTAGGCTGAATAATTAATATTGAACCTCCAGGGTTGAGGTATTTAAAACAAAATAATAGAATTTCAATTAGCTCTTCCTTATTATTTAAATGTTCAAAAAAGTTTGAAATAAATATCCTATCGAAGCTTGTTTTTATCCTCTTCTGTTCTTCTATATCCAAAATATTTAGGTTAATAACATTGACATCAGGATTGGCAAATAGTTGAGAATCGGGGTTGATATCTATTAAATACTTTTCTCTTGCTTGAATATTATTAATAAATTCGCAATAACCTCCTCCAATATCTAAAACTACAGAATTTTTTCCTATATGTTTTTGTAGAAACTCTTCAATTAAAGCTCTCCAAAGTATTATTTTTGTCTTTTTCTGTTGAGGATTGAAACGATTAGAGTAAAGTTTTTCAATATACTCTTCTTTTTTCATAGTTTTTGCCCACAGTTGAATTATAAATTAAATTTTAAGATAATATGGGCTTAAGTATGTCTTCCAATTCAAGAATCCAACCATAAATATCTTGCAGAGTTTGTTCTGGATTCCTGATTGGTCTCCATCCAGTCTTAGCAATTATTTTAGAAGCATCTGTAATATATATAGGTATGTCACCTTGTCTAGCTGTTGCTTCTGATTTGATTAAAATAGATTTACCAGTAATTGCTTCGCATAGTTTAGTAGTCTCTAACAAAGACAAGCTGTTTTCTATACCTCCACCAACATTTAAAACATCTCCGTCTAAGTCCGAGAAATTTTCTAGCTGATAATCAATCAAGCTTAACAAATCATCAATATGTAATAAATCTCTAACTTGTTTACCTGCACCGCCATACCCTATGTAACTTAAAGATTTTTCAAAATAGTGTGCAGCCAGCCACAACACAAAAACACCTTGATCAACTTTACCCATTTGCCAAGGGCCTGTAATTACGCCACAACGGTTAACTATTGCCTGAATACCATAAGCCTGTCTATACTCTTCAATCAGCATTTCCGAAGCAAGTTTAGTTGTACCATATAAAGAGCGGTGGCCTTGGAGTGTGAATTCTTCAGCAATCCCAAGTTCAGACACCCCAGGTATTATTTGTTCCGATGCAATGTTGAAGCGGGTTGCTGATTCTATTAAACTAACTGACTTCAGTTTTTCAATAGGATAAATACGGCTAGTGGATAAAAATAATAACCTAGCCCGAATTTGTCTGGCTAATTCTAAAATATTGATAGTTCCTAATAAATTCGTTTGTAAGACATATTGGGGAGAGGAAAATCCTGCTAGTACAGAAGGTTCAGCAGAACAGTCAATAATAGTATCGACTTTAAAATTTGTAGGGTCTAAATCACTAGCAGAGCGAATATCTCCATGAATAAACTCTATACCCAATTGTTTGAATCGAGGAAGGTTTAATTCTGAACCCCGTCTGCGTAAATTATCAAAACATATAACTGTCCACTGAGGATGTTGCTTTTTTAAACTAATTGCCAAAGAACTACCAACAAAACCTGCTCCTCCTAAAATTAAAATCCTGTCTGACATTTATTTTAAGCCTTTGATTTAATAACAGTTTTTTTATTACTAAGATGATAATCACCACGTGCTAAATGCTTTTCTAACCAAATATACAAAACTATAAACAAATATCGACTGCCCATTTCTTTAAGTTTTAGCTTAGAAACTCCAGTGGTTCTGTTGCGCCAAGTTATAGGAATAGTTGTATAAGAATACCCTCTAACAATTGCCTTAAGAGGTAGTTCTACTGTTAAGTTAAAGTGGTGAGATATTAATGGTGTAATGCCCTCGATTACCTCTTTGCGATAAATTTTAAAAGCATTAGTTGTATCATTGAATTTAAGACCAAATAATATTTGAACAAACAAATTTGCTAAACGGTTTATAAATAATTTATGGCTAGGATAGTCAATTACTTTACCGCCTTTAATAAAGCGAGAACCGAAAACACAATCGTAACCTTCTTGGAGTTTATGGTAGTAAGATACTATATCTTCTGGTGCATCTGAGCTATCTGCCATAACTATTGCTACAGCATCACCTGTAAAATTCTCCAACCCACAGCGCACTGCAAAACCAAAACCATTAGGATAATAATTATTTATATATCGCAGCCTACCATTTTCAGTATTCATCTGCTGCAATAATTCTTCAGTCTTATCCTTACTGTTATCGTTCACAACTAAAATTTCATAATCTATATTTTCTTGTTCCAGGAATTGACTAATAGTATTAACAGTTTGAACTATGCAATCTTCTTCGTTATAAGCTGGAATCACTATTGATAGACTATTGACTGGTTTTGATACCTTTTGAGGTTCTGCCTTCCTGACTTTTGAATTTCCTGATAAAGCGGGAGCTAAGGATTCGGGATAATATGTATCTGATGAGTTTATTATTTGTGATTGATGGTAATTATTTTTAGATGGAGTTTTAAAAACAAACCTATCACTAATTAAATAATTAATAGATGCACTTAAAAGCACGCCTATTAAAGTATTGATAGCGTAGTTAACACCGAACCAATCTAAAAGTGGGAATATCAGAAAAATTCGAGCAATCACCGCTACACCAGCAGAAACATGATAAAGAGGTAGTTGTCGTAAAAATACTTCTTTAAAATTCCAGATTCCACCAGTCCAAACCCAAGTTCTATAGACGAAGAAGCTAAATACCAGGGAAATTTCTATTGAAAATACATTAGCGATATTTCGTAATAAAGGGGTATTATAGTTTAACTTTTCAATTAGTAAAAAAATTAACGCTAAATTTAGTGCTGCCGCTAAACCACCACCTAGGAGGAACTTTAAAACCTTTAGAGAAAAAAAGTTTTTTGAACATAAATTGATTTTACACCTTAAATGCAAGCCTGAAATAATCATGATTAAATACTAAAATACTAAAACATTCATTCAACATATAATTAACATTATTGAATATAATTTAGTTTTAAGTCTTGTTGTTCTTTAAATCGTCTAGCAGTTTTATTTACTGGATCGTAAATCCAAATTTTAATAATAGGAGTATCTTTAGGGAGATTATCTGAGTCTAAAGATATTGACCAACCTGATTGATTATAGTTTGGATTTTTATAAAATTCTCCAACATCGTATCTATCCCAACTTGTTTTAGTCATCGCTAGAGGAATATTTGCATCGCTATATGTTACAAGAATTGAAACTGGCTGTTGAGGATTGACCTTAGACACTGTCCATCCATGTAAATATATTTCTTCTCCTTTTTCAAAGCTTACTTCTGGAGAGTCCAATGAACCTATATATTCTTCAGTGGGTTCTTGTAGAAACTTTATTCCTTTCAGGTTGGTTATATCAAGAGATTTATCTCGAATTTGAATAGATGGATCTACTTGATAAGTATCAAGTTTTATCTGAATATCTTGTTTATATAAAAAAGGATTAACAGCCGAAAACTTAAAGGATCGTACTCGCTGGTTCCATTTTCCCTTAAAAAATGAAAGAGCTTGAATATCATTTAACGGTAAGTGACTGATGATAATACCATTTTCAGAGTTTTCAGGAATTATTCTAAAAGAGTGGCTACTAGAATTTTTGAAAAGAATATCAATCTTCACAGGAGGCGCTCTAAATATCGTTTTGTATATTTTTCCTAAAAATGAGTAGTTGAATTTAACAGATGCTCGAACTAAATGAGATGAGTCTGAAATATTCGTGGATTCATTCCATTTTCTTGTTAATTCTTCACCCTCCATAGAGGATAAACATATATTTTTACCAAGTTTTTCAAGCAAAAACATATTAGAGACTTCAGATGTATGTAATTTTATTACTTCATTAAATTTCGATGACAATTTATAATTGCAAACTATGTAAGAGAAAGTAGATGGTTCATCAAAGAAAGGATGTCGGTTATCAATAGCATTAAAACCATATATGATGTAAATAGGTGGCTGACTTGATATACTATGAAAGTTGGCTTTGTCTAGAAATTTAGTATAGGCAGCATAAGACTGAAATATAGGTCTTGGATGCCATTTAAGATTATTTGATTCAGCAAGTGAAATTTCCCAGGGTAAAATATCTACTGTTTGATTATTGAGTAATTTTAATATCTGTTCAGGAAGCTTAACCTTTGCCAATTCTAAACTACTATTTGTATTAATATTATGACGTAGATTTTCTGTTTTTGTTAAAGCTACTACTTTATTAATAATGTTGATTGGTTTAAAATACTGAAACAGTTTTAAACCAACATTTGCATTGGAATTGACTAAGGGAGATGATGCAAAACAATATATAGAAATAATTATTCCAAGATAAACTAAGGTTATGTTTTTAAAAAATTTAAACTTATTGTTTAATTTGGTAATACTTATAGAAGATATTATAAGTAAGGATTCTATAAAAATATAAACATGACCATCTTGGCGCACATAACCATGCTTAAAACTCATCCACAAAGTAATAGCTAAAGCCAAGCTCAGACCTAAATATTTTTGACTTTGGCGTATGAGTTGAATTAATACTAAAAGTACTATTAAAATTCCTACAATTGCAAACCCTACTTCCCAAGGAGAGCCAACTATACTCATGGCACTAGAATAGCCAGAAGAAATTTCGAGCGAACCCCTTAAATAATTTAATAAATGAGGAGATGTATAAAAACTTGTTATAAAAATAGCAAATGTGTATATCAAATAAAAAGTATTTTTGAAATTAATTTTTTTATATATTGCATTGTTTGATATAGAAATATTAAAATTACTTGTTTTTTCTAGTATTTTTGTTTTAATTGCCCACAATATAATTCCTAATAATATCGCAAAAAATACACATAAAATAACTAGTCTAAAATTATCTGCTAAATTTGGGTTCAACAATAAGAAAGAGGTAGTTAATGCTGCTATGATAAAATCTAAAAAAGCACATAAACTTTGGGATATGTGTGATTGAGCTTTGAAACTTTTCCAGACTTCGGATAGAAGGATTAAGATAGTTATTCCTAGTATACAAACTCCCATATTAAACTTAATAAGCAAACATAATCCTGATAATAAGCCAAGCCCCAAAGCCCATATTCTAATGTTTTTGTTGTTAATAACATTATCCCAAGACAAAACCATTATCAATGCAAAGATTATCTTGTAATCAATGAATAAACCAAGTAAGTAAGCTAAAAATATACTAGTAGATAGTATGAATTTATTGAGGTTATTTTTTTGAATTTTAATTGTTGCAATACTGACACAAAAGGTTATTAATTCAACAGTTAGACGAAATATCAATATAGGATAAAAGTTTTTTTCAATTACAGCACCTTGAATTAAATAACCCAATGGCCCATAGGTAAATATAATATCTTTCCCAAAATAAAGTTTATTTAAAGCAGCACGACTAATTGCATATTGCCAAGATGGATCAAGTCCTATTCTTACTCCTGAAGGCAAGGTAAGAAAGGCAAAAAATATATATAAACATATAATAATAGATACTATACTAATAAGTTTATCTAATCTCATATCTTCTAACTAACTATTAAAATCAAATTTTTGAATCATAGTGCTTAAGTACTAAAATAGTAATTCCTAATATATAAAGTATTTGCTATTTCTTTATTAATTTCATAGACCAGTTTGGATTAATTGGAATTGTCATTTGTCGTCCAGGTTGTAAAGCAGTAAATTTATCAGCATAGTCAAAAAATCTGAAATCAGTAAAAGGAGGATGCTGCCAATCACTAATTATTCCCATGAAGATTACTAACAATGTAATTAATATTCCTTTTCGTAAAAGAAAATATTTTTTTTTGTATAAAAAAATTACACAACCATATAATTCCTACTACAAAGCCCAATATTAAGTTAAACCAATAACGTCCAGCAGTACCAACAAAAGCAAAAACATCTATACTGTGAAATTCAGACACTAAAATTGTAACCGGAATCAGAGCAGCAAATATAATAAATGATTTTAGCTCTATGGGCGTTTTGATTAATAAATAAATTAAAGTACTCATTCCTATAATTACCACTATGAAAATCAATATAATATATAAATTTTCTGGTAAAATCTTTACTATATAATCTGTAAATTTATTACCTAAAAGTGATATTAAAAAAAGCTGATTAGTTAAAATTTTTGAAAATGTAAATATAAAATCAAAGGATAAAATGTTAATGTTATTTCCATCTATTTTACCGAGTCGTTCTTGACCTCGATTATCAGTAATAATAACAAACATTTGAATTAAGGCTGTGACTGTTAAAATCAAAAACTTTGGGTAGAATAAGTTTTTAATTCCATTAATGCTTTTTGTTTTATTTTTAAAGTATTGAAAAAATAAAATAGAAGGTATTAATATTATTGAAAATGGCCCCGTCAATCCTCCTAGCAAAACAACTATTAGGTCAAATAAATTAACTAGAGTTTTACAAGACTGTGTAATAATTACCATGAACATCAAAAGTGCTGTATGCCATTGTGCATTAGTAATATTTGCATGAATTTCAGAGCATCCGGGCAAAGCTAAATAGACAAAGGATAAGCCAATTCTATGATTTAGATTTGGCATAATTTTGGAAAATCTAGAGGAAATTAAAAAATTAACTGGTAAAATTTGAATTATGATGGCAATCAAATTAAACAAAAGGGGTGCTGCTTTTAAGGGCAAAATTGTACTAAAGGCAGCCGTTAACCTAGGGACAATATTTAAATATCCTGCGAACGGTGAAAATAATGATTTTATTATTCCATTGTTGTAAGCTTGGGCATAAAATATACTTCCGTCTTCTGCCCAAAACTGGGGATTGAAGATTGCATCAGGTCGCCTAGTTATTAATAATACAAAAGCAAGTATAAATATTAGCAAATGAGTATAAAATGATGCCTGATTATTATGAATATTTAAAAATTTGAGCAAATAAGCTTTCATGCGTGATTTCAATATTTATAATCAAATAGTGATGATGTCAAATATTTATGCTGTAATCTTCGTGTTTAGATGTCAAGTTAATACTATAGCAGGGATCGTAGTCAATAAACTTTTTCCACTTTTTCTGCATATACTCTGTTTCTTGGAGAAACCTTGCTAGCTTTTCCGGTGTATCTTCGTAACCTCGGCTTTTAGATTCATAGTGGTATAACATCACGTGTGGCAAATATATGTTTCTGTAACCTTTTTTAACAATTTTTAAACATAGGTCAACATCATTAAAAGCAATTGCAAGTTTTTCTTCAAAACCTTCTACTGCTTCAAAAACTTCTCGTCTGCACATTAAACAAGCTGCTGTCACAGCTGAATAGTTATTTACAGTTGCAATTTGATCAAAGTATCCTGGTGAATCACTTAAATAATTTTTATGACTATGGGCGGCCACTCCACCAATACCTAGAACTACGCCAGCATGTTGAATGGTATTATCAGGATATAAAAGTAAGGCTCCAACAGCTCCTATAGATTGTCTTTGAGCTTGTTCAACCATTGCATCTATCCAGTCAGGAGTAATTACTTCGATGTCATTATTCAAAAACAGTAAGTAATCTCCCTTGGCTTGATTTACAGCATAGTTATTAATTTTGGAGTAGTTAAAAGGAATATCTAGGCGATGGCATTGGAATCTGTTGGGTTCTTTTTGTTGCCATTTAGAAAAAATCCTAAACGTATTTTCTTCCTGGCTACCATTGTCTATAAGAATAACTTCGTAATTGGGGTAAGTTGTTTTTTCAAAAATAGATGTTAGGCACTTGTCTAACATATTACCTAAATCTCTTGTGGGGATAATAATACTGACAAGTTTATAGTCTTTAATTGTGTATCGAATGATGTGATGTCCTGCCAGGCTTTTAGCTTCTGTAACTCTACCATCTTCACCTCGTCTAACAAGTGCATCTGCTAATGCTTTTTCTGCTGCTATTACAGCGTAAGGCTTTTGATCAGCTTTGCTTGCAGCAGATTGAGGATGAATTCTCCAGTGGTATAGTATTTTAGGTATGTGAAAAATCCGCGTTGTTTTTTTCTGTTAACCTTAAGACCAAATCATAATCTTGGCTGCCTTCATAACCTACTCTAAAACCACCAATTTTTTCTACTAATTCCCGTCGATAAGTGCCTAGATGACAGGTATACATTCGAGATAAAAATGAGTCAGGACACCAATCTGGTTTAAAAAATGGATCTTGAAGTTTCCCATTTTCAGCCATTTTATCTTCATCAGAATAGATCATATCTGCATCTGGATGCTGATTGAGCAATAAAGCTACTTCATATAGGGCATCAGGAGTCAGAATATCATCATGATCTAGTAAACTGATGAATTCACCAGTAGCAAGCTCTAAAGCTGAGTTAGAACAACGCGAAATATGACCGTTTTCATTTCTAAAGACAACTTTTATCCGAGAGTCTTTTGATGAATAGTCTTCAAGAATTTGTCTGATTTGATTATCTGTAGAAGCATCATCAGCAATACATAACTCCCAATATGAATAAACCTGATTTAAGACTGAATCAATAGCTTCCCGCAAAAAATTTGCAGGTGTATTAAAAACAGGCATAACAATGCTAATGAGAGGCTTGTAAGTTAATAAATCTACCTGTGCAGGCATCTTTTTTTAAAGCATCCTGAGTAGGGTAGTTTATGTTCAACCACCTCTGATAGTCAATGTCATTAGCATGAGGAACACCTGGCAATGCTAAAACAGGGTTTAATTTAAAGTTAAACTTTAAGAATATTTTTTTTTGAGTATTTGATCAAATCCGTAGCTGAATCCCTTGGCTCGAAAAATAGGCAAAAGATATTTTGCTCTTGAAAATAAACTTTGACGGAAGGAAACATTTGCATTGACTAAACCAATCGCACGTCTGAAATTAAACCATACTGTTCGTATCTGCCAAAATTTACTACTTTCCATTGCTGCTATCATAATTTGCGATCGCTCTAACTCATACTGTGTATTTTGAAGTTGAGACTGCGATCGCTCTAATTTTACTTGAGTTTGCTGTAATTGAGCTTCTAAACGGTTAATCTTCGTAGTTATAAGCTCAGAACTATTAATTAAATTAAAGGTAGTAAAGAACTTATCAAAACTCATATCAGAATTTAGGTTTACTTTCTGAGTTAGTTCATACTCTAATTGCCAAAAGTAAGTAATTTCTTCATGAGTTAGATTTACTTGAATTAAGCCTAAACAGTACATTAAAAATTTTTCAAAACTATCATATTTATTTCTGCTATCTAAACTAGCTTCCAACCATTTATAAAGGTTATGATAAGTGTAGAGAGTACCTCTAAATAATATGTATTTAAGTGGAACTTTTTCTAAAAAAATTCCATTCTCTGTCTATATAGTGTATATCTCCATCAACAGTAATAATCAGATTCCAAGGTGTACAATCTACATAACTTCCAGGTATTTCATCTTCGCTACCTAATAGCCTCAATGCTTCTTTAACTAAAAATTTATACCATATTTGAATAGCAGTGGTGAAAGCATTTGGATTATTGGTGGAGCTATAGCGGATAGCTAATATAATTTTCTCGATCAAAGTTTCGCCATCTATAAAGCTAGAAACTTCTTGAGCAGTATGCTTGATATTTGTATAGATATGTTGGGAGCTTTCTGATAACTCAGGATATATGGGTTGACGCTGTAATAACAGAGAGTTATTTTTTATGTCCTTGACTAGATTTACTTCAGTCATGAACTCTTTACGTCTTAGAACATTATATTTCCACGTTATTTTCTCTGCGTCAAAGTATTGATTTAGATTTTTTTCGTGATTACTTGCTAATATGAGAAATGAGTTACTCATTTGTGATAGTAACCCATTAATTTCTAACTGTTTAGCAACTAAAAATTCACTAAATAATTCTATTTTATTATTATTGTAATCTCGGTTATTATTATAATTTAACCAATTATATAATAAAGGCTTTTTCAGCAATAAAGAATTAGTATCTTTATTGTCAATTCTCATGATTACATCCGGTAATTTATAATCAGGAAATGGATAGAAAAACTCAGTATAGGCAAAACCAGATGTGTTTAACAAAGATTGTAGCTCTAGCTTGCCAAAGGTTTTCAGCATACTACCACTGCTGTAACCTTCTATCCCATCAAATGGCAAACTTGTATGATCTTCTGAGCATCCTGCAAAATATTTAAGACCAAGTTTATTTTCTATAGCTACAATTAGTACCCCATCTTCTTTGAGAAATTGCTTGGCTATTTCTAAAGCATATTGATAAGGATGACTATGCTTAATGTATACTCCGCTATACTCTAAAACTCCAATTAATGTTACTATATCGAACTTTTCGTCAAATTCTATCTTATGAAATTCACTACATATAGTTTCAACATTACCTAAGTCTCTACAACGGGAAGATGTAATTTTAGCTCTTGTCATACTGCCTTCTACGGCAACTACCCGCCCAACATTTTCTGCTAAATAACGAGTTATTGCTCCACAACCAGATCCTAGTTCTAGTACAGAACTAGATTTATTCAACTTAAGAGGACGCAATAAATTGCTACGTTTTGGGCTGAAATGGTACTCAGAAGACCAATTACACATAGCTCGCGTTAATTCCGCAGAATGAGAGCTAATATCCGAGGCTTTAGTTATGCAATCCTCTATATATTTTTTCTTCATTTGAACCATCTGAGTAGTTAAAATTTGTATTACTTGCTTTGGGCAACCATACATTAAATTGTTCAATCAACTCAAAATCTTGTGGATACTTCATAAGAATAATAAATTTTCAAATAAAAATTATATTGTATTGTTTTTCGGCTAACAGTCTCACTTAAATATTTAGTTAAGTAACTTAATTATTGAATTTCAAAATGAATTTTACTTTGTAGATTAACTATGCCACTGCTATGGTCATTATTTAATGATAAAACTTTAATTTGTACAGCATCATACCTGCGATCGATGGGAGTAATATTTCCTTGGGACAGAGATACAAAACCCAGTGATATGAAGTAATCACCAGGGCAAACATTAATGGACTGTTCAAAGCTAACTTTAACTAGACTGTTAGCTGGTAGATTTGGTACATCTAAATTTTGGGTATATGTATTAGTTACGTATATATCTTCACCTCTACTATCTTTTAATGTCATAGCAAATACCGGAAACTCTATAAATTCTTTTGTAATAATTTCTAATTGCACCTTAATTTTTTCACAACTTATAAAAGTTTGTGTGCAAACTCCTTCACTATTTTCAATTGAGAATTTACTTATTTCACCACGAGCATCTCCATAGCGATATTCTAAGTTACCACCAACTGTAAGTGAGGTTGGTGGATTTAGATTTCTCTCTTCCTTTGTTGTGAGTTCTTCATTAGTTTTCACTGTTTCATTAGCGAACAAAAGGTTTGTGTAGTAATTAACAACCTCGTTTGGTTTATTTTGATAAATAATGCGCCCGTTATTCATAATAACTGCATAGTTACAATATCTTTTAATAGAGTTACTATCATGAGAAACAAATAAAATTGTTATACCTTTTTCTTGAAATTCTTTGAACTTCAAAAAACAGTTAAATTGAAACTTAATATCTCCAACTGCTAAAGCCTCATCAACGATTAAAATATCTGGTTCGACATTAACTGCCACAGCAAATGCTAACCTGACAAACATCCCACTTGAGTAAGTTTTAACAGGCTGATCGATAAAATCTCCTATATCTGCAAAAGCAGCAATATCATCAAATTTAGCTTCTATTTGCTCTTTATTTAAACCTAAAATTTGACCATTAAAAAATACATTTTGTCTTCCAGTAAACTCTGGATTAAAACCACTACCAAGTTCCAGTAAAGCTGAAATCCTTCCATTTACAAATACTTCTCCTGTTGTGGGGGTTAATGTCCCAGCAATAATTTGTAGTAGTGTACTTTTTCCAGAGCCATTTTGACCAATAATTCCCAAAGTTTCACCTTTAGGAACTTCTATATTAATGTCCCTTAATGCCCAAAACTCTTGAGCGTAGCTTTTGCTAGGTAGCAAAATTTCCTTGAGCCGATCTACCGGACGAGCATACCGTTTATAGCATTTCGATATATTCTTTAGTGAAATTGCTATTTCTTCACCCATATCATTGCACACTTACGAATAGCACATCCTAATTAAAGGTAGATTTTACGTGAATACCAGCCTATTAAATGTTTAGAAGTGAAAACTGCTATAGTACATCCGCAAAAGCTGGGCGCAATCGCTTATAAACTAAAAAGCTACAACACAATATCACAGATGCGATTGCACTTGATAAACCCCACTCTGCCCAATGTCGCACCTCCCCAACTAAAATTAAATCACGATAGACTTCTGCGATCGCAGCTATGGGATTTAGCCAAAATACCCAACCCCGCCATTGTTCAGGAATTGATGTTGCTGGATAAACAATTGGTGTCACATACAACCAAAGATTTAAAATAACCCCTAATGTTTGGGGAATATCGCGCAAAAAAAACTGTTAATCCCGCAGCCAAGTAACCCAAGCTTGCTGTTAACATCAACTGTGTCAGCCAGACTAAGGGTAACAGTGCCAACGTAGGATGTAAAGTCCCAGAAGTCAAAGCCACAAAACAAATCAATGCCATCAAGCCAAAAGAGCTTTCAATAAACGTTGATAAAATTGGTACTAAAGGTAATAAAGCTAAAGGAAACACCACCTTCTTCACTAAATTTGGCTGTGCTATCACAGAACTAGCAGACTGCATCAGTCCACTTGTAAACGCCATCCAAGGCAATAAACCTGCAAACAGCCATAACCCAAAGGTAAAATTATTGTCTGGTAAGCCTTTTAAACTATGCAGTTTGACCTTTAAGACAATTGAAAATACATAAGTATAAATTAATAACTGTGATAGCTGATTTACTAAAGGCCACAGATTGCCTAAAACCGAACCTTTATACTTCGCTTCTAAATCTCGCCTGACTAAAGTTCTCAGTAAATCAAACTTTGCCCAAGATTGTTCAGATATAGGTAGTATACGCCTTAGTTGTCTTGCCTTACGTAGAGTTTTGCGGATGATCTGCACCAATTTTTGCTACCTCACTCACTACCCACACTTAATTGCCTTCTATGAAGCTAACTTGAGATGAAAGTTCCCCTAATATATAGTCTTTGATAATGTTTGAATTTGAATAACTCCAGACAATTTATACACTCTATATGAGTCGTATACATAAAAAAATGTACTAGATTAAAGTTCTCACAAATGATTAAGTATTTGCATTTGCGGAGCTATTGATTCTAATTCAAAATTAATGATTTGTGTCATCATACAATGAATTAGCCACTATATTGGCCTACAAAAACATGCCCATCTTATGTAGTTCTAAAATTTAGATTTTAAAGCGGATGAGGCTTTAAGCAATGCTATCTGGGTCAATTCCTTGCGCTCTTAAATATTCTGCCAGTTTATCAGCCCGTTACGGTTCTTGTTGGGCTTGTTCTTTGAGCGTTGATATCCAACCTGTGGTGTTATACCAGCTTAACCATAAACCCGTTGTCTATTGATAAGTACCTTGCCAAAGACCTAAGCTTCAACCTAACTTTTTTAACCAAAATTTGGCTCTGGTCAAGATATAGCCTCATAACCAGCACCATTGAGTTTAAAAACCCTCAAATTGCTTTCGTCGCGGTCATAAACAACATAATTTGATACATAGCTATAGTACCAGTGTGGTTTTGACTTAATTTTAAACTTTTACTCCACACTCAAAAGCCAACAGTCAACACTTAACAGTCTCTAAATCGGATAACAGAAGAGTCCCAGATTCCGCTAAACTGAGACTTGGTTTATTGCATTGTAATCAGGCAGCATGGAAATCGGACAAAAGGTCAAGGTGTATCGTTTACGCGATCGCGTACCCAACTCAGTCGCTCAAAAACTAGGCAAAGTCGGCGTTATCGAAGGCTACAAAATGACTGATGGTAGCGGCGTTGGCATAGTGGTGAAGTTTGAAGATAATAGCGCAACTTGGTTTTTTGAAGACGAAATCAAACCCGTATAGTGAGGCTAACTCAAGGCGGAAGCTAAGAGTATTTGCCTAATGCTAAGTTGGAGTGGAAACAACAGGCGGTAATTGGAAATCACGAAATGTCCCTAATATTGACATTTTTGGGCAAAGGCGGCATCGCGCGTAGCAAAGTTGCGATCGCCGCAGCTAAACTATTGGCAAGTCAAGGTAAGCGTGTACTTCTAGCAGGACTGGCAGAACCAGTTTTACCTATCCTGTTAGAAACAACACTCTCGGCTGACCCTCAAGAAATCGCTCCTAACTTGCAAGCAGTACAGTTGCCTGCATCTGTACTTTTAGAACGCAATTGGGAAGAACTTAAAAAACTAGAGGCACAGTACCTCCGTACACCCATTTTTAAAGAGGTTTACGGTCAAGAACTGGTAGCATTGCCAGGAATGGACAGCGCCCTCGCCTTAAATGCTATCCGTGAATATGATGCCAGTGGCAAATATGATGCAATTATTTACGATGGCACGGGTGATTCTTTTACTTTGCGGCTGTTGGGGTTGCCAGAATCTCTCAGTTGGTATGTACGGCGATTTCGACAGTTGTTTGTCAACTCCGATTTAGGCAAGACAATTTCTGAATCGCCATTAATACAACCACTGATTACCAGTTTTTTCAACGTTAATTGGACAGCAGATAACTTTGCTCAACCCACCAACCAAGTCAACGATTTCTTAGATAAGGGAAAAGCGGCTTTAGCTGACCCCAAAAGGGTTGCCGCCTTTTTGGTAACTACTAATGACCCTATAGAAGTTGCAGTTGCCCGTTATTTGTGGGGCAGCGCACAACAAGTTAGTCTGACAGTAGGTGGTGTTATCCAAATTGCCGACCAGACAACAGCAGATTTAACGGCGGAATTTGCACCGTTAGCTGTGAATGTTGTGCCGGATGTGAAGCAGGGTAACTGGCAACCTCTAATAGATGCCTTACCAAACTTTGCAGAACAAACCAGCAAAGTACCCAAACCCATCGAAATCGATGTCCATAACCGTCAGGTACGCTTATTTTTGCCTGGATTTGATAAAAAACAGGTAAAACTTACCCAGGTAGGGCCAGAAGTCACAGTAGAAGCAGGCGACCAACGCCGGAACATCTTCTTACCGCCAGCCTTGACTGGTAGACCTGTAACTGGTGCAAAATTCCAAAATAATTATTTGATTATTTCTTTTTAAACCGGGATGAAGGATGAAGTCTGAACCATAAAATTTCATACTTCATACTTCATACCTCATACTTTCCCATACATAATCTTATGACTGAATCAACTCCCGTACCCCCCAATTCCAACCCGGCTGAGACGGTAGACTCAGTAATAGATAATTCTGGTGAAGCCGGAACAGTAACCACAAACGAACGCACCGCTAAAACTCGGCAATTACTAGGAATGAAAGGTGCAGCCCCAGGCGAAACTTCCATTTGGAAAATTCGCTTGCAATTGATGAAGCCAATTACTTGGATTCCTTTAATTTGGGGCGTGGTTTGCGGTGCGGCTTCTTCTGGTAACTATACCTGGACTCTAGAAAATGTCTTGAAAGCCGCAGCTTGTATGTTACTTTCGGGGCCGCTGCTGGCTGGTTACACCCAGACGATGAATGATTTTTACGATCGCGAAATTGATGCCATTAATGAACCTTACCGTCCCATTCCTTCCGGCGCAATTTCTGTACCCCAGGTTGTCACCCAAATTTTAGTATTGTTAGTATCTGGGATTGGTTTAGCCTACGTGCTGGATATCTGGGCTGGTCATGAATTTCCGACCGTTGCAGTCCTAGCAATTTTCGGCTCATTTGTTTCTTATATTTACTCTGCCCCTCCCCTGAAACTCAAGCAAAACGGCTGGCTGGGTAATTATGCTTTAGGTGCAAGTTATATTGCTTTACCTTGGTGGGCTGGTCATGCTTTGTTTGGTGAGTTGAATTGGAAAGTTTTGGTTCTCACCTTAATTTACAGCTTGGCTGGGTTGGGCATTGCCATTGTCAACGACTTCAAGAGTGTCGAAGGCGATCGCCAACTAGGGTTAAAATCACTACCAGTTATGTTTGGTGTCACCACCGCCGCCTGGATTTGTGTCTTGATGATTGACTTATTCCAAGGCTTCATGGCTGCTTATCTCGTCAGTATCCATGAGAATTTATACGCAGCTATCTTGGTATTGTTAATCATTCCTCAGATCACTTTCCAAGATATGTATTTTTTACGTGACCCCTTAGCCAATGATGTGAAATATCAAGCCAGCGCCCAACCATTCCTCGTGCTGGGAATGCTGGTGGTTGGTTTAGCATTAGGCCACGCTGGTGTTTAAAAAAGTGCTGAATCCGAGGTAATTTCAGTGTTTGTACTACACTTTTTCACCTCCTTGTCAAGGAAATGATCAATTTTTTGAACATTGACCAACTTCCAGACAGTATCAGAACAAAAATGGCTATCACCTATGAAAATTTAACACCTGGACAGATTCTGTTTCATCAAGGTGATTTTACTAGAGCCATTTTTGTTGTCATATCTGGACAGATTCGACTGATGCACTATACCAGTGCGGGTCAATCTATCAAGCATTATGAGGTGAGAACTGGAGAGAGTTTTGCGGAAGCGGCATTGTTCAATGAATTTTATGATTGTACTGCGATCGCTGATGCCCCATCTCGGATTGCGACTTTTCCCAAGCCAGCTTTTCTGGCAACTTTGCGTCAATATCCAGATTTATCAGAAGTCCTCATAGCACAACTGGCACGAAGATTTCATCAAGTCAAAGTTTTGCTAGAACTACGGAGTATTCGCTCGGCGCGGGAGCGGGTACTTCATTTGAACTGAATGTTGTCAATGAAATATTACCCCAAGACAAACTGATGGAGCGAGCTTGGGAAATCGCCAGAAAACTCGCCAAACAAACCACCTTAAATCTACGATACACCCGTGTGGCTTTGACCCAAAGGCTGAAACGCTTAGTTAATGAAGGCATCGACTATGGTTTGGCACTAGAAGCATTACCGCAACCGATCTTCGCAATACCTGACGATTTTTGATACTGCTGTATTGGGGGTTTTACTCATGAACGACTGCGTTAGCAACGTTAGGTTCTTCACCCAAAGGGCAGAAAAAAAGAGGATTTGACTTGTTTCTTTCGCCCTTGGTGCAGGTGTGCCTCCGTTGGAGAGTCAGGTTAATTTAGCTACTCCTCTGCTTGACCGACGCGGCGAATATTGATGATGTCGCTCATTTTTTTAATTTGGACGAACACTTGTTCAAGTTGGGAGCGATCGCGTATATCTATACCTAAGTCCATTAATGCTGGCTGTCCACTGGCTGTTTTGACTTGGGCATGACGGACGTTAATACCTTGATCACTTAACCGCGATAAAATATCTTTTAAAACGCCTACACGGTCAAGGGCTTCAATTTGGATATTTACTGGGTAAGTGTGGGGGCGAGAACTATTTTCTACCGCCGCATTCCATTTTACCGGCACTAAGCGATCGCCTTCGACATTATCTAAATTATGACAGCCTTGGCGATGGATAGAAATTCCCCGACCGCGTGTCACTACACCAATAATTGATTCTCCTGGAATTGGTGTACAACACCCCGCTAGATGATATACCAAACCCTCGACACCCAAAATCGGCGAATCACTGGCGCGAGAACTAGTGTGGGGAACATCCCGTAAAGCTTTGGCGGTTGATTCTTTGGGGACAAATGGCGGTATGACCATTGTGGCAGGTTGCTGTGCCTTGACCACATCCCGCCAGCGATTCAGGACTAAATTTAAGGTAATTTCGCCATAACCCAAACCTGCGAGTAAATCTTCGACGCTGTGATAGTTGCACTTTTCCGCAACAGTCTGCATTGCGTCTGATTTCAGCAGATTATCAAAACCAGTTTTACCGAGTTCTTTCTCTAACAAGTCTTTCCCACGGGTGACGTTTTCTTCGCGGCGCGATCGCTTGTACCATTGCTTAATCCGATATTTGGCGGTGGAAGTTCTGACAAAATTTAACCAGTCCAAACTCGGATGGCTATTCTTCTGGGTGAGAATTTCCACAATATCGCCATTTTGCAACCTTGTAGATAAAGGTACTATCCGCCCATTTACCCTTGCACCTGAACAATGGTTGCCGACTTCTGTATGGATGCGATAGGCAAAATCTATACTAGTAGAACCAGGATTTAAAGAAACAACATCACCCTTGGGCGTAAATACATAAACATCGTCTTCAAATAAGTTATCTTTAACGCTATCTAAATATTCTTGGGCATCTTTCAGGTCGCTTTGCCACTCTAATAATTGCCGTAACCAAGTAAACTTTTCATCAGCCGCCGTCAACGGACTATTTGAACCACCTGTTTCTTTGTACTTCCAATGGGCTGCGATACCATATTCGGCGATATGGTGCATTTCCAGGGTGCGAATTTGAATTTCTAAAGGACGACCAGTTAAACCAATGACCCCTGTATGCAGAGACTGGTAACGGTTGGGTTTGGGTAAACCGATATAATCTTTAAATCTGCCGGGAATGGGGCGAAACGCATCATGGACAACCGCCAAAGCCCGATAACATTCTTCGTTACTTTCAACAATAATTCGCAGCGCCGCTAAATCATAAATTTCATGAAATTCTTTTTGCTGTCGCTGCATTTTTTGATAAATGCTGTATAAATGTTTGGGGCGACCGCTAATATCTAAACAACGAATTCCAGCTTGTTGTAAACGTTCTCGTAAAATATCTGTCGCTTTAGCTAATTTCTCTTCCCGCGCCGTGCGTTTTTCCGAAACATGCTGCTGCATTTGGCGAAAAGCTTCTGGTTCCAGATATTTAAATGCTAAATCTTCTAGTTCCCACTTAATATGCCAAATACCCAAACGGTTGGCTAAAGGTGCAAAGATATCTCGTGTTTCTTGGGCGCTGCGACGACGGCTATCTTCTGACATATATTGCAGAGTTCGCATATTATGCAAACGGTCTGCTAACTTGACTACAATTACCCTGATATCTTGTGCCATTGCCAAAAACATCCGGCGGAAATTTTCGGCTTGGCTTTCGGTTTTACTTTTGAAATTAATTTTAGAAAGCTTCGTTACACCTTCGACTAACTGCCGCACTTCTGAGCCAAATAGCTCTTCTATTTCTTCAATTGTGACATCTGTATCCTCAACTACATCATGAAGAAATCCAGCTGCTATCATAGCAGGACTGCCCCCTAAATCACGTAGCAACCCAGCTACGGCAACGGGATGATAAATATACGGTTCTCCAGATTTGCGAAATTGTCCATGATGGAGTTGATAGGCAAAAGAAAATGCTTGGCAAATTAACGACGCATCATTCTGCCTTCGGTCTTCTGGTTCCACACTTCTGGGTGATGACTCGCGTAAACATTTGTTGAGCCATTCTGGAAGTGTAACGTCAATTGAAGTACTAGTAGCTATGCCGCTCATACAAGAGGTGATCGGTAAATAGTAAGATGGACGAAGTTTACAGCATCAACTGATGGTGATCCTGTATCCCTGGTGGGGGTATAAATGCAGTGTGAGGATGATGAGTCTATTGCCTTGTGGTAGTCCTCCATTTTAGCTTTCAACAAGCATCATCTGGAAAAACCTACGATGGCGAATAAGCCTCAAAAGAGGATTTGAGGCTTGTGATAGTGATAGTGGTTCAAGAAGATATACTGTAGAAGAAAAAATTCTTGTCATTAATACTATCTTAAATGGCACTAGATGTCTTTAAATTGTGAGAAATATCAAGCACTAGCAAAGTTATTAGTGCAGTTACGTTCTGATGTTACTGCTGGGGAATTTGACAAAACCCAACTGCGACAGCGTGTTGCTGATTTGCAGCAGTTGTTTCAACGCGAGATTGTGCCTTTAGCGACAGCAGATTCCAAAGAACTCTCTTATCAAACGGAAATCAGTAAACAACTGCGCTTATTGGAAATTGATATCACATTTTTCCAGGGCGCACGGCAGGCTGCAACAGCAAAAACCAGACTCCAAACCATGAGCGATCGCCTCACTACTTTAATTCAATATTGCCATGCCATACTGCAACAAGAGACACCAGAAGTCACAGAAGATTAGTCTGTCTGTTAAGTTTTGCCGTTAAATTTATCAGGATCAAAGAAATCTGGTAGCCAACATAGTCTTTTTAAGTTGATGAAGATTTAATGCTGATATTTAGGGTGTAGGGGTATGAGGGTGTAAGGGTGTGGGTGTGAAGAAAGAAGCAGGGCGAATGGAATTCACGGCTATACAGGCAAAGTCTGCACTTCGACCCTTCGACAAGCTCAGGGCATCGCAAGCTCAGTGACCACCTGCGCGGACTAACGTGAAATCAAGGATTTAGAACCTGCGGAGGCAGGTTTTGTTTGTGTAGACGCGGTTTCTAACCGCCCTTTTCAAATTAACCTGACACCAATAAAAACTCCTACACCCTTACACCCCTGCACCCTGACTCCTAACCCCCTTCCACCCATTACTTCCTCAATAACTGTAGGATTGTTACTTAGTACAGGAAAATCCCCAAGCAATTCGGAATGGCTCGCATCTCCAAATTAACCTTCGATCGCGGTACATTAATTCTGCACCCACCACCACGCGGTAAAGCTTGGATGGATTATGCTACATGGGATGACCGCGTGGAAAAATTTCGCATTCCGGCGATGCGTTACCGGGCTGTGGTGGAAGCACTGCAAGGGGAAGAAGTAGAGTTTATTGATGAGGCGAAGGAATTTTATCCGATAGAGTTGGTTCCGAGTTTGGAAATGGAACCTTACCCGCACCAAAGTGAAGCTTTAGCAGCTTGGAAGTTGGCGGGAAGACAAGGGGTGGTAGTTTTACCAACGGCTGCGGGTAAAACTTATCTGGCGCAGATGGCGATGCAAGCAACACCCCGCACTACGTTAATTGTTGTCCCGACTTTGGATTTGATGCACCAGTGGTATGCACATTTAGTTGCGGCGTTCCCCGATGCGGAGGTGGGGTTGCTGGGTGGTGGTTCGCGGGATAAGACAGCGATATTAGTAGCAACTTACGACAGTGCGGCGATTCATGCTGAATCTTTGGGAAATAAATATGCTTTGATTATTTTTGATGAGTGCCATCATCTACCAACAGATTTTAGCAAGGTAATTGCCGAATATGCGATCGCACCTTATCGGTTAGGATTATCAGCCACACCAGAACGTACCGATGGGAAACATGCTGATTTAAATATTTTGATTGGTCGAGAGGTATATCGCAAACGCGCGGAAGATTTGGCGGGGAAAGCGTTAGCTGAACATGAAATTGTCCAAATTAAGGTGAAATTATCCCAAATTGAACGGGAAAGATACAATCAATTAATTCAAACTCGTAATGATTTTTTACGCCAATCTAAAATTTCTTTGGGTAGTATTCAAGGTTGGCAAATGTTTGTGCAGATGAGTGCGCGATCGCAAGTTGGTCGTAGAGCCATGTTAGCACACCGAGAAGCCAAAGAAATTGCTTTAGGAACTGATGGTAAGTTGCGAATTTTAGCTGATTTATTAGCAACACATTATCCTGAACGAGTGTTAATTTTCACGGCTGATAATGCAACGGTTTATAAAATTTCGCAAGACTTATTAATCCCAGCAATTACTCATCAAACTCCAGTCAAAGAACGCCATGAAATCTTAACTAAATTCCGCGAAGGTGAATATAATACTTTGGTGGCTTCTCATGTTTTGAATGAAGGTGTTGATGTTCCGGCGGCTTCTGTGGCAATTATTCTTTCGGGAACAGGTTCAACGCGGGAATATATTCAACGTTTGGGGAGGGTTTTACGTAAGGGAAATGTGGAGAATAAACAGGCGATTTTGTATGAGGTAATTGCGGAAGATACGAGTGAGGAAGGGACTTCGGCGCGGCGACGAGGGGAAGATTACGAACCGCAAAGACGCAAAGAACGCGAAGAGAAGAAAGAAAAGAAAGCAAATTTGCAGGTTATCTATGGGACTGGACAGGAAAAAAGTTTAAAGGCGGCGGAACAATTAGAGATAAAATATTCAACTAAAAATTCAGAAGATGTTACCAACGGAGTTACTAAGTCATCGCCTAAACGGAGAAGAAATCATTCCGAAAAGACTGAAGATTGATGATAGACATTTGGCGTTGACTAATGAATTAATTGCTTGTTTTCAAGCAGCACAGGGAAAGACTCAGGGGGAGTTAGAAAAGCAGCTTTTAGATTTAGAAGGTGATGCGACAGATTATCGCGTCAAGCGAGGATTAGCTTATATTATCAAGAGTAATTTTTGTACTTTTGAAGTGGTGAGTCCTTTGGAACCACCAATGTTAAGAGAACGGGTGTTTGCTTTGGCGGCGAAATCTGTAGCCAGCCGAGAATCAACCCAAGCAACTTTAAGCAAAATTGCTGATGAATTAAGTCAGGAATTAGAGCGAGAAGTTTTGTTAGAACAGGTGCGGACTGGGTTGTATGCTGATTTATCAGAAAATAAAATTTTGACGCAATTTGATACACCTTCGCCTGTAGATATTTTAAATAGATATAACTTGTCTCAAGTGCAAGGAATTTTTTATAAAGCGAGTCAATTAGTATTAAATGCTCATCGCAATGTACCAGGGGAATATAAGCTGTTATTTCGCTATTTAAAATTATTTCAACTCATGGCTTATATAGAAGGTGATGCTGACCACGGGTTTACAATTACAGTGGATGGGCCGACGAGTTTATTTAATCCTAGTACACGATATGGGCTGGCGATCGCTAAATTAATTCCGGCTTTACTGCATGTCACCAAATGGAGTCTTTCAGCAACATTACAAACCCGTGATGTTTATACAGATACCTGGAAAACTGGCAGATTTACCCTCAATTCCGAATGTGGTTTAGTATCACATTATTCTAAAGGTAAGCCTTACGATAGTATGCTAGAAGCGTCCTTTGCTGATAAATGGGATGCTTTAAAAACCGATTGGGTATTAGAGCGAGAAGTCGATTTAATTCCTATTCCTGGTAGCGTGATGATTCCTGATTTTCGCTTAGTGCATCCTGATGGACGGGAATTTCTATTAGAAATTGTCGGTTATTGGCGACCAGAATATTTACAAAAGAAATTTTCTCAAGTGCGGCGTGCGGGTTGTGATAATTTGATTTTGGCAATTTCCGAACGGCTGAATTTAGAAAAAGCTGGCGTGAAATTAAATGATGTACCCGCGAGAATTGTGTGGTTTAAAGATAAGTTATTACCCAAGGCTGTGTTAGCAGTAATGGATTAAGAAAGTATAGAAACAATCGTCACAGTTACCAAAAATGGTAAAATGACAGCCCAATTATACCGTTTCACTTTAAGTTTGATACAAATAGACCGCAGGGGGAAAGAATTAAAAACCAATAGACACAACGCGCCGAACAAGAAAAACAACATAGCGATCGCTTGGCGGCAAAACTGCAAGAATTAGGTATTAACTCCGATTCTATATAGTAGATTTACTTATGACTTTTATCTAAGAAAAGTAGGTTGGCTGGAGCGATCGCGTAACCCAACTTCTAATATCATTGATATTGTTGGGCTTCACTTCGTTTCACCCAACCTACACTCTGACTGCTGTTTACAGTAATATCTAATTACTCACTTTCTTTCATCAGGAAGATGCACGTTATTAGTTTTAAAATATTAAGAGAATATGCAGAAAATCACGCTGATTCTCAGGAAACTTTGAATAACTGGTATAAAATTGCTAGTAAAGCTAAATGGTCAAATTTGGTTGAATTACAGCAAGTTTTTCCGAAAGCTGAGGCTGTAGGTAATTTTACAGTTTTCAATATTAAAGGCAATAAATACCGCTTGATTGTTAGTATAGATTATGAAGGTCAATTAATTTATATTAAATATATCCTCACTCACGCAGAATACGATAAGGATAATTGGAAAAATGACCCTTACTTTTAATCCAGAAAAGTATAAAGAACTATTAACAGCGTATCTTCCTAAATTGATTAAGACTGAAGCAGAAAACGAAGAAGTATTAGCCATTGTTGAAGATTTAATGCACCGTGAACGAACTCCTGAAGAAAATGAACTCTATCAATTATTAATAACTTTAATTGAAAAATTTGAACATGAATATTATCAACCTGAGCAACCACATACGCCTCAGTCTATACTGTTATTTCTTTTAGAACAATCAGACAAAACCAAAGCGGATTTACAAGCTATTTTAGATTCAGAAAATTTGGTTGATAATATTTTAAACGGCAATCAAAAAATAACTCCAGAATTAGCGCAAAAACTGGGAGACTTTTTTCATGTGGAAGCAAGTTTATTTGTAATTGTCTGAGTGAGTTACAGCAGATTAAGAGATTCTGGAAGCTTTATCACGCAATCAATACAAGCTATACTTTTAGAAAAAAAAGCAGCGCGATCGCGTAACCCAACATCTAATATTATTGATATTGTTGGGCTTCACTTTGTTTCACCCAACCTAAGCTCTCATTACTGTGTAATTCACAAATTTCAAGACGCAAAAGTAGTGCCTCAATATTATAACCAATATCAACAAATCCTAAACCACCTGAAGATACTATTGGTAATAAATTGCCTAAAAAAGGTAAGTGTCCATTAGGTGCTGATATATTAAAGCTTAGTTGAGAGTAGTTTTTTACAATTTTATTATCTCTCCATCCAACATAATCACTTAGTCGGCACCAAATTTCATATTCCTCTTTATCCTTTAGTGTATAATCTGTATGTTTGTCTAGCTTAATTATCTTCATTGTATAAGCTAAAAATTTTCCCAATTGCGAAGTTGAACGATTTTCTTGTAGTCTTCCACCTACATCTAGGTAAATATTTTTCTGTTGGCTGAAACCAAATCGCCCGCTACTATACTGCACCCATAAGTGGTCAATTATTTTAATATCTGCACATGAAAATTGCCTAATATTATTCAGTGTTAGGCTACCTTGTTTTTCTCTATTGGCTATATGAAGAATAATATTAACAGTTTCTTTATTAGCTTCTCTCCACTTACCTGCTGCTAAGTAATAGGCGAGTTGATGATACTGTTTTGGTATGCGAAACCGAACTAAGCGGAATGTGTTTGTTGAGGTTTCCCGTTCATAACAGATTCCTGCTTCACCAAATCGTTCTCTGGTTTTTTCACTCAACCATGCACAAAACGCATTACTTTGTACAAAGTCTAACTGACTTGGGTTGATTTCCAGAGTTAAGTCTGTGTCACTGTTGTTTTGTTCTAATAAAAACAACCGATATTCTGCTTCAGTGATGTTAGTATCATCGACTTTTTGTAATGTCCAGATTTTTTCATCTGTTGCTGTTATGCTAACTCCTGGCTGTTCTTCGGTTTCTGAACTACCAAGAAAACAATCTTCGTTGAGATAGTTTAGCCGTTTTTGTAGTTGCACTGATGCGGCTAACTTAAAAACTTCTACGTCATTTGACTTTAATCCCTGTTCTACCTTACTTAGTAGTTCCTGCTCCTTCTCTGGACTAACTCTGAGCTTATTTTGCAAACACTCGTAAGCAAGGGTGAGGTTTTCTACAGTTGGCTTGTTTAATGCCGCATCAATTAGTTTATCTATTTTGACCTGACCTGCATAGAATAAAATAGTTTGTCTCCACCAGTCCAGGTATTTTTTATCTTTCGCAAAAACTTCTAGTAAATCAGGTTCATGTTCGGCTTTTGTAAGTTCAACCGCCGTTAAATATTCTTGAAATGTTCGATGGGTAAATTCATAGAGTTTTTCTTGTTTGCGATCACTCAACAATTCTCGCACACCAAGGTCATCTTTCTCGATAAAAACCTCTGGTGTAAACTCTTGTCCTCCTTCAACCATCTGAGCTAGTTCTTCTTGCAGAAAATCTTTGGCGAGAAAAATATTACTGTCTTGATTTTTCTCATCTAGGGTAAACTGAAGTACTTGGCATTTGGTCATTTCCAAAGCGAGTGCTTGCAAAGCTTCTTGCTTCTGTTCTGGCTTGAGTGGATATCGCGTAGTTCCAGAAATAGATTGTCTTCCTTGCAACAGCACATCACAAACTTGTTTATAAAGTCCGATTCTAGTGGGAGAAAGACTGGTTTTCTCTTTATAAGTATTAATAATTAATGCCAGTAACAACGGATTTGTTGCCATTAAGCGCAGAGAAGGAACTGCGTTAATTTGGCGCACTAACTCATCTTTTTTAGATTCAGCATTTCTTCGCAGTTGTTTTTCTGATACTTTCCCAGAGTTTCGCCGTTTCTCTAGATTAAAATACCACTTGTAGACAAATTCATTGCGCTGTTCAGTTGTAAATGACCTAACAAAATAAGCCGGGGTATTTGGCAGAGGTGCTTGATTGTATGCTTGTGGCCGCGACGTGAGAATGACAGGTAATTTATTATTATAACTTTGGAGTTGCTGAGAAACCCAAATGCTTACCTGTTTTCTATGCTCATCGTCGGCAATTTCATCAAGTCCATCTAACATTACCAGACATTTGCCATCTTTTAGCTGCTTGTTAAACCAATCCTGAGTTTTTGATGATTCATCTTTCTTAGCTTTAGCAATTACTTGCGCCAGAGAAGCATTACTATCTGCCACAATAATAGGAGCAACATCTCTCAACCGCAACAAAACAGGAATAAGTTGAGGCAAACCCCGATACAATTTTGATTGTTTCCGCAGTGCAAACAAAAGAGTAATGTGTCTTAAAAGTGTGGTTTTTCCTGAACCTGGTGCGCCTAAAATAACCAGTCGTCGCCACGCCGATTTTTTGTTTGTAATTCCTCTCAACAAACTGCCAATTTCAGGTTCTTTCTGAGCTGCAATACTTCGAGAAATTTCTGTTTGTTCAAAAACCGAATTTTTCTCTAGCTCAGTTTCTTCATCAACCGTCAAATCTTGAGGGTTATAAACTGGCTGTTCACAATTAAAGCCTAAAGGGACAAACACATTCTCCAAATCCAACCCTTCACCACTAAAGCCTCGTCCCTGGTATTCTTGACATTCTGCTGTGATTGTAGCGAGATACTCTGCCCCAAATTTATCTGTAGTTGCTGTCCACCATTTGGGAATTTGCGTAGCCAGTAACCAGTCTAGAAATTTATCAAAATAGGGAAGCAACTTACTCCCAATTCTAATAATCAGCGCAACAACAAAAGTGATTCCTAAAAAAATAACAAACTCTTGCCATCGAGCATTTTTAGCATGATCAGCCGCAATAGCAACAAAAATACCCGGTATACCCCACCCAACCAATTTGTTGTCTAAAATCTTTTGTACCGATTCCCACCAAGCTGGTTGATTATCTGGGCTTTGAGTCATAGTGTAGGTTGAAAACTATGGATCGTTTGTGAAATAATACCTGCTGATAGCAGTATAAGCGATCGCTACCTCCGAAAAAATTACCTAATAAATAATTTTAGAAAGTTTTAATCAGATACTCAGCTTCTTGCTAAATATTAAGCGATCACAATCTCCAATAAAGTAAAAAATGCGACCGCTCATCAACTAATAAACATTCTGTCGTAAGGACAAAAGGTTCTGTCGTAAGGACAAAAGGTTCTGTCGTTAGAACACAAAGGTCTGTCGTTAGAACACAAAGGTCTGTCGTTAGGACAAAAGGTTCTGTCGTAAGGACAAAAGGTTCTGTCGTTAGGACACAAAGTTGTGATGCTATTACTCAATTAAGTCCTATCTTGCACCCAGCAACTGAAGTCGCGGCTACACGGACAAAACCCGCCTGCGCGGGTTCAAAACCCTTGATTTTATCTTAGTCCGCCTGCGCGGACTTTGTTTTTATAGCCGCGAATTCCATTCGTCGGGGCTAGGTGCTACCTACCTGAAATTGCTGAATATACTTTTTATTTTAATACACTCCATAAATTCTAAAAATTTTTCTCATCCTTATTCAAATTCTTTTATAAACTGCAATTTAAGCAGATTTAATTAGTTTTAAAAATATTTAAGCAAGTAATTGACAAGTATATTTTTATACTTTAATATAGATAACATGAGAAAGGCGATCGCCCTCCGGGAAGAGTCCGCAATCGCCTTTCTTTCAACACCTAAATAGGAGTCGATTATTATCATGGCACAAGAATATAAATTCAGTGATGATCAAAATTCTGCTCAAACACCACCAGAACAATTTTTGAGAAGGGAAAATTTTGATGCACCCACTCCCAAATTATCTAATCAACAGCCATTACCCAACAGAGAACCCATTAAACATTTGTTGATTGGTTCACCCAAAGCTGTCACTAGTACAATACATTATTTGCAGGCGATCGGTTATGCCGAGGTGGGAGATTGGAGTCCACTAATTTCAACCGACAACCCTGATCAAGTGATGAGTATTTTAGTCCGTCAAATTTTAGTTGCATAACTCCACAACCACCCCGGCTTTTTTTCACAGTCGGGGTGATTTTCAAATGTTCAGCAACAATATGAGTCACAATTAAAACATCTTATAGTGAGGTGGATTATGGGAAAAGAAGAACAATTACTTGAAAGCTGGCGAGAACTTACACCCGAAAAGCAGCAAATGGTTTTAGAGTTTGTTGAAACCCTAAAATCTCAATCAAAAACAACAGCAATTAATAAAGAATATATTCCACAAACGCCTTTAGCCAAAAAACTGTGGGAAATTCGTAAACAAGCGATCGCCTCTGGAATAAAATTACTTAACGAAGCAGAAATTGAACAAGAGCTTGCTGAACGTCGGGGTGGATACAGTGAGTCGTAAGAAAACTTACATCGATTCTGGAGTTCTGATCACTGCTTTTAGGGGAGTTGAATCAATCAGTATTCGAGCAAATAGCATTCTTAATGAAGAAAATCGAGAATTTGTATCGAGTCAATTTGTCAAGTTAGAAGTACTCCCCAAAGCAATTTATAACCAACAGCAAGATGAAACAGACTTCTACCAAACATTCTTTAGTGCTGTTAGTTATTGGGCTACAGACTTGGAGCAAATCACAAAAGATGCTCATCAACTAGCCTGTATTTACGGTTTAGCGGCGATGGATGCACTTCATGTTTCTGCTGCTCTTTGGCTCAAAGCTGATGAACTAATTACTACTGAAAAGCCAACTAAACCGATGCACCGAGTTAAGGCTATCCAAATTACCTCGATTTGATTCCAATAAACCTAAATCCCGATTGAGAAATTCCAGGCAAAGTGATCGCACTCTCCGGTAAAGTAAGAAATGCGATCGCTCATCAACAGCACTATTAAAAACTAGTACAGGTCGGCGTAAATAAACAGACTATCTAAAATTGCTAAAAGGCTTATATTCTAACTATTCTTTATTTTACTTTTGCCTTGTTGTACTAGTTAACCTTCTTGTCCTTGTGTCCATGTGTCGGACATGGAGGTGCAGATATTGATTTATCTAACCAACCTACAGCTTGTTCTAAGCGGGGGAGTGCTTCTTCTGGCTGATTTTTGAGGAGATATACCAGCGCCGCTGCTACTTGTTCACTAGCACGAGAATTGCGGTTAGACTTGAGGCGATGCCAATCGTTAGGAGAGATGGTGAGTCTTTCCATGAGGGCTTGTGCTAGTTCTTGAGTGCTGAGTGCTGAGTGCTGAGTATTAAGAGATTCCATATCTATAAGTTTGGGGATTGACTAGTAAGCAGTTGAAGTATGTGTGAGGACGTTTAAAAAAGCATGAACACTAAGTATGGTAAAACTTTTACCTCCTGCCTTCTGCCTTCTGCCTCCTGCCTCTTGCTATAACTTTTAACTATTGGCAAAGCTACATTTATCTTAATTTACCAGCAGTCAATGAAGCCGCCTAAAAAATCACATAATCCTTCAGCCGAAGAAAATCAAGAACCGGATTTTGAGCAAGAATTAGCCCAAGTAGAGCGATCGCTCATCTTAATTAAAGAACGATACACTCAAGTTAAGCAGGATCAACAGCAAAAGGCAGAATGGCAACAACGCCAACAAGAGCTAAGGGACAATAAACCCCAAACACCAGAAATCAAAGCTGAGTTACAACAAATTCAAAAGCAGTTGGATTTGCTAGAAATCAATTTAGAAAGTCGGTTATTTTCTTGGCGTAGCTTGAAAAAACCTTTCTGGCAAGCCGTCCGCTTTGGTGGAATGGGCGTTATCATAGGCTGGATATTAAAATCCTGTGCTGGGTAAATATGGTAAATAGACGAGTTGCAGAAATATTGCGAAGTGGTCAACCTGATGAGTCTCTTGTAGTTCAAGGCTGGGTAAGAACAAAGCGTGACTTGAAAGGATTTGCCTTTATTGAAGTCAATGATGGTTCATCACTAGCGAATTTGCAAGTTGTCATCAATCAAGATTTGCCAGACTATGAGGCGATTTTGAAAAAGCTGAATACAGGTGCGTCGGTGGAAGTTAACGGCGTGCTGGTAGCTTCTCAAGGAAAAGGACAGCGTATTGAATTAAAAGCCGAGGCGGTGAAAGTCTACGGTGAAGCTGATCCTGAAACTTATCCATTGCAAAAGAAACGCCACTCTTATGAATTTTTACGCACGATTGGACATTTGCGATCGCGTACAAATTCTTTTGGTGCAGTTTTCCGCGTCAGAAACGCCTGTTCAACAGCCATTCACCAATTTTTTCAAGAACGTGGCTTTTTGTGGGTACACACTCCCATTATTACCGCCAGTGATTGCGAAGGTGCAGGTGAATTATTTAGCGTCACCAGTTTCGATCTCAAAAACGTTCCCCGCACTGACAACCAAGCTATAGATTACACTCAAGACTTTTTTGCTAAACCCACATATTTAACAGTTAGCGGCCAGTTAGAAGCCGAAGTCATGGCGATGGCGTTTTCTAACGTCTACACCTTCGGCCCCACCTTCCGCGCCGAAAATTCTAACACCTCACGCCACCTCGCAGAATTTTGGATGGTCGAGCCAGAAATGGCATTTTGTGACTTAGAAGGTGATATGGATTTAGCCGAGGCATTTCTCAAACATATTTTTTAATTATGTATTAGAACAATGCCCAGAAGATATGCAGTTTTTCAATGAACGCATTGATAATACAGTTTTAGCCACAGCCGAAAATATTGTTAACAATCAATTTGAACGTCTGACTTATACAGATGCCATCAAACTCTTAGAAAAAGCCGATGTTAAATTTGAATATCCTGTAAGTTGGGGCTTAGACTTACAATCAGAACATGAGCGTTATCTGGCAGAACAATTATTTAAAAAACCAGTAATTGTCACAGATTATCCCGCACAAATTAAAGCATTTTATATGCGGTTGAATGATGATGAAAAAACCGTCCGTGCAATGGATATTCTCGCACCCAAAATTGGGGAAATTATTGGCGGTTCCCAAAGAGAAGAACGTTTAGATGTGCTAGAACGTCGAGTAATAGCGCAAGGAATGAAACCCGAAGATTTATGGTGGTATTTAGACTTGCGCCGTTTTGGGACTGTACCTCATGCGGGTTTTGGCTTAGGTTTTGAAAGACTCGTGCAGTTTATGACTGGTATGGGAAATATTCGTGATGTGATTCCATTCCCACGCACACCACAAAATGCTGAATTTTAGTCAGGAATAAGAAACAGGGTGTAGGGATTAACGGGGTGTATGGGTATAGGGTGTAAGGGTGTAGGGGTGGTGTAACTTAATCAACTCGTCAGTATGCTCGGATGCTCCCTTACACCCCTTGTCATCACCTGTAACCTGATTATTTACAATTAACTGCGGAAGCCGAGTTTACCTTTGTTAAATCACCAGTAAATATGGCTGTGTATTTATAAGGTGATGAACCAGTACAAGTCATGGAATTTTTATCAGCACGCTGTGGACTCCACCATGAATCTGCTAGTACTTTTAAGGTGGTGCCGTTCCATGATAAGTTAGTGACAACTAAAGAGTTAGTTTTACCATCATTTGGCTTTTTAGCAGTGACAAATGTCGCAGATAAAACGCTACCATTGCTAGAATTAATCCTGGCGATAACTGCTACTTTTGCACCGCCACCACTACCATAAGAAGATAGCCAACCGTTCTTAGCAAAGCGACGAAAATCGTTACCATTCTGGCTACCAGTCGAAGAGAAAACGCCATATAAAAACGTTTCCCCCCATCCCATAACAACCCGTAACCTGTACCATCATCAACGGTGGTTTCGTAGTCACTGCGACACCATTTTTTCACACCATTATCAAAGCGAATGATGCGGGGGTCTTTGTTTAGAAAGGATACTTGTTGATAACCAATATAGATAGTTTTTCCTCCTATCGATATTTTCGGCCCGTTTTTCGCTTTGATGCTGGCTTCACTGTCGTTGCAGGTAAATGCTACACTTTTAGCGATCGCAGATTGGGTGTTAGTTTGAGCAACAACTTGAGGATTGACTAAATCAATTCCTAATGCTGCGAATAAACATAGAAATGCTAGAGATTTAGATAATTGGTGGCGCTTAATCATGATTTGGTAGTAGGGAACCCTGTAAAAAACGACACCATAACACAAAATTTTTCCCAGCGCCAATTCCACACTAGATAAATCCTGTAGAGACTGTATTGTTAACAAATGAATATCTTGGCGGTATAACTTGGGATATTAGTTACTAAATTATCTTCATTAACTTTGACTTGCGAGTTATCAAACCAATCACACCAAGATTCTGCAATGGGAAAATCGGGAATAAGATAATCAGTGAGATTTTGTTTAGAAAAGTTAATGACGACAGCAACTTGAGAACCTTGTTCATCCCAACGAACATAAGCTAAGACTTTAGCCTTGCTATTGCTGTGAAAAAACTCAATGTTGTTGCTTTGTAAAGCAGGGGTTTGTTGACGTAAAGCGATGAGTTCTTGATAATGCTGGAATAATTTGTAATTTTGGTCGTTGGCTAGTAAAGACCAATTAATCTTTTTGGGTTGAGTGACGCTTTCACTTTTTTGTTGATATTCACCAAATTCATCTCCCATCCAGAGCATTGGTATACCCATTGCTGTCATCAAGATGACGGCTGCTAATTTAGCTCTGGTAAATGCGTCTTGATCAAAGATACCGCGATCGCCTAATTCTCTCAAGAGATGTTCACGGTCATGGGTTGCTAAATAATTGATGACGTTGATGCTGGTGGCGTAACCTTGTTTTCTGGGGTCTAATACCGAGATTACTTCTTCTAAATCTAATTTTTCTCCACAAATTAGCGGGATAATAAAGTAATGAAAACTCTCATGCCAACAACCATCTAACGGCCCATCTGGTTGGACTACAGTGTTAGTATCGGGAATGTGTTCGGCAATATTGTAAAATTGTTTTGGTGCTGCGCTTTGTTTGGCTTGCTGTGCCAACCATTCTAAAAATTCAAAGTTAGCTAATTGGCGCACCGCATCAAACCGAATCCCATCAATGTGATATTCCTTAATCCAAAACTGTACGACATCGCCAATATATTTCCAGGCTGGTTTGATATCTAATTTTTCATCATAGTTATTATAGTTAAACTCTGGCCCCCAATAATTATCAGGGTCTTCAGGATAGTGTTTATGTTCGTAATACCAATAATTTCTGTCTATCAGCATTAACGGACATTCTTCATCTGTGTGATTATAAATGCCATCTAAAAATACTCGAATGCCTCTAGCGTGACATTCATCAATCAATAATTTTAAATCTTCAGTAGTGCCGTAACTAGATTCTGTAGCGAAGAAATGGCGGACTTTATAACCCCAACTATAATCGCCAGGATATTCATTCACAGGCATTAATTCAATTGCATTGATGCCTAATTCCCGTAGATAATCTAGTTTAGCGATCGCAGCTAAATATTTACCACGTTGATCAGGCTCACTTTCATCGCCAGTAAAATCGGCAATATGCAATTCATAAATAACTAATTCCTCATTATCTGGCAAAGGCTGATCATCATACCGCCAACTATATGTGTCAACAATTCGTTCACCATTTTTTATCCGAATAATTCCGTATTCTCTAGCCTCATCAATATTTGTAGCATAAGGGTCAATGACATCTACCCATTCATTAAGTTGAAACTGGGGACTTTTCGTCTGGACACGAAATTTATAAGCATAACTACCATCTTCCAAGGGTATTTGAGTTTGAAAATAACCATTTTTATTTTTTTTCTAATGGTATATCCTGCCATTGAGAAAAAGAACCAATTAAACTTGCCTGTTCATTGCGAGGAGCAAATAATTTAAATTCAATTAAATTTGCCATTATATATATATTTACCAAAATAATATTTCATTATTCTGGAATTGAAAAAGAAAAGCTTCTTTCGGAGGTTATATAGCAGTCTGATTTGATATGTGAATAACAGAGACAAGAAGGGCAAGGTAAACAAGGGAGAAATGTGTGTCAATTCACATCTTGCACCAAGATTTCAGACTCTAAGCTAGTAGAAAGCCTATTTTGATACATAATCTGATTGCTGAGTAGGAAAATTGTCACATTTTCACATTTTTGCTACAGGGCTGTAACAAAAGTGTAATAAACGGTGTCTACATTAGTAATAGATTCAAAATAACCTTTCAGACGGCAATGCAAAATCAAATACCAGACGGAAATAACCCATTAAATAGCACTTCAGATGCCAAATACCGTAAACCAGCACCTTGGAGAAAGGCGGCGGCTTCTCTATCATTGGTGTTGCTAGGTTCTGGTATGACCTTAGCAGGTGGTTATCTAGCGAACCATCAGTCACAGGTGTCGCAAAGTGCATCGAATTTGGCTTTGAGTCGGGTGAATGCAGCACCGCCAATTGCTGCGGGTACAGATCCTAATTTTGTGACTCAGGTAGTGCAGAAGGTAGGGCCAGCCGTGGTACGAATTAATTCTTCTCGCACCGTCAAAAGTCAAATACCAGAGGAATTTAACGACCCATTTTTCCGCCGCTTTTTTGGTTCACAACTACCAGAAAGCCAAGAAAGAGTAGAGCGTGGTACTGGTTCTGGGTTTATTATCAGTGGTGATGGTCAAATTCTCACCAATGCTCACGTTGTTGATGGTGCAGATACAGTGACAGTCATCCTCAAAGATGGGCGGAGTTTTCAAGGTAAGGTTTTAGGCAAAGACGAATTAACAGATGTTGCGGTTGTCAAAATACAAGCCAACAATTTGCCGACTGTTACCGTGGGTAACTCTGACCAACTGCAACCAGGAGAATGGGCGATCGCAATTGGTAATCCTTTAGGATTAGATAATACAGTCACCACAGGTATCATCAGCGCCACCGGACGCAGCAGCAACCAAATTGGCGCATCTGATAAGCGAGTAGATTTTATTCAAACTGATGCAGCAATTAATCCTGGGAACTCTGGCGGGCCATTACTCAATGCCCGTGGTGAAGTAATTGCCATGAATACAGCTATTATTCAAGGAGCGCAAGGTATAGGTTTTGCTATTCCCATTGCGACAGCACAACGTATTGCTAACCAATTAATTTCTACAGGTAAAGTCCAGCATCCTTATCTTGGCATTCAAATGATTGGGTTAACACCACAACTCAAACAAAGTATCAATTCTGACCCCAATAGTGGTTTGAGTATTAATGAAGATAAAGGTGTCTTAGTTGTGAAAGTTATGCCTAATTCACCCGCCGCCAAAGCTGGCTTACGTGCAGGTGATGTCATCCAAAAGATTGAAGGTAGCACTGTCACAGAAGCAGAGAGTGTCCAGAAAGCTGTTGATAAAAGCCAAATTGGTGCAGATTTGCGCTTAGAGTTACGCCGCAATGGACAAACCCTGAATTTATCTGTCCGTCCCGGTAGTTTCCCCACTCAAGTGCAATGATGAGTGCTGAGAGTTGATTTTTCAATTTCTGCTCTACATATTAGATAATAGGCAAGACTTGAGGGATTCTCCACGCCACTGAGGGAGTCGGCAAAGCCGCCCAACGCAGTGGCTCCTCAAACCCCCGATTGGGGGACGCAACCGTCCCCCAAACCCCCTCCAAAATTATTCTTTCGTTTTTTGTTGAGTCATTATTTGTTGGTTTTGTGGTGATTTAATTGTTTTATCTGAACTGTATTGGAGTATAGGGTATAAGGTCAAAGTTCAGAGTTTGCGCCAGTTTATAGTGACAGCATAGGTAAACGGCTGTTTCACCCCTACATCCCCACACCCATACACCCCTACACCCCCATACACCCACACTCTCACAAATTAACGGAAGAACAAGTATCTTCCACCTATAATCAATAAAAAGATGCCATACAGCTTCTTCATGGTTTCACTGCTAATGAATGGCTGGTTGGCAAATAATGCACCAAAGAGATTTCCTACTACTAAACCAAGAGCAATCATGACTGCATATTTGATGTTAATGTTACCGCTACGGTAGTAAACTGCTGCGCCTAAAATACCTATGGGTAAGATTTGGGCGGCGATGGATGTACCTGTGGCAAATTTTTGGTCTAGCCCTACTAGTAGTACCATTGCGGGAACCATAATTGCACCACCACCGATACCAAACATCCCACCAGCAACACCAGCCGCTAAACCAATGAGCAGCATTTGTACAAGAATATTAGACATACAAAATGTTTGTTGTTGACTTACAGAATTAAGAATACAGAAGTCAGAAGTCAGAATTTTAGCTATAGCAGAGGGCAAGTGACAAATGACAACTCTGAACTTCTTCACGATTCTGACTTCTGGATTGTGAGTTCTGAATTCTGGCTTACAAACTCATTTTAGGTGAGAAGATTGATTTGGGTAACATCCCGTGAACGCCTTTATGGGGACTGTTCACAACTTGGGTGATACGAAAATTTACAGCTAAACTACACAAAATATATGCTTCTTCTGCTGATAAATTGGTGAAATCTTGTAGAAAAGCAATCATATTTTTTAAAGCTTGTTCTAAGGCTGCGTCTAGGGTTTCGGCAAAACCCATTGTGATGATGTCTGTTGGAGTTTCGGCGATGGGTGTTGTAAGTGATAAATCTTTGCGGAGTGTGAGAGAAATTCTCCCGTTCATTGAAGTTTCAATGGCTGTAACATTTACTTCCCCATCTCCTTGGGCGGAATGTCCATCACCAATGGAAAATAACGCGCCAGGGACGTAAATCGGTAAAAATATCCGCGAACCGGCTTGGAGTTCACGGTTATCGATATTACCACCATAGTTACCAGGAGGAATGGAATTGCGATCGCTTTGCGGTGTGGCGACACCCAAAATCCCAAAAAAGGGTGTGAGGGGAATTTTAATGCCACTGTTAGGGGGAAATTCGGCGATATTATTAGCTAAATCTAGGGGAATGAATCTTAGTGCAGGTTGGGTAAATTGTTGTGGTAAAGCTCCCCAACCTGTACGAATAGCATTAAAACCCACTGGTAAACTTGGAGCGATCACTTCTAATCTTACTTCTAAAACATCCCCTGGTTCAGCATCCCGCACATAAATCGGCCCGGTGAGTAAATGCGGCCCCCCAGCAATTTTGCGTTCTGCTGGCAAATTTTGGCAGATATCCACAAATTCTGGCGTGAGAAATTCTGGTGGTGCTTTGTCGTAAATGTAGTAACCAGTGAAGGTTTCGACATCAACGGTGTCGCCAGAATTAACCATGAGTGCTGGTTTTAATAAATGGGAGAACCCACCAAGATGCACTGTTTCGGTGGTGGCTTTTAAGATGTGATGCGTCATAAAAAGGAGTCAGAAGACAGAATTCAGAATAAGTAAGTCGGTGGGAAAAAACCAAACTATATTAATAAAGGTTAATGAGGCTAAAATCTTCTTCCCTCCTGCCTTTTCCCAACTACAAATATTTACGTCGCCCTACTTACTCCACCCATAAAGCAATGAAGTTTTAAATCAAAGAAGAAAGTTTTATTTTGATTTCGCCCACGTTCGCGGTAGCTTCCCGCAGGGAGGGACGAGGTTTTCCACCAATATTCATCACCCAGTCATACAGAATTCATCCTGGAAATTCCTGTGGGATAAGACTTTATATAAATTTCCGTGTTTTTTCTCTCAAATATCCGAAAACCCATTAGTTAGCTTTGAAGCTGATAGTAATCAAACTTTAGGACTGATTATGAATAGCTTTTATCAGGTACAAAATAAGTCTTTTGCTTTAATTTTAGCGACAGCTTCACTACTGTCTGGAGTTGTGGGTATATCTTCATCTGTGAGTGCTGCACAATTAGAATCTACTGCCGTTTCAGCAGTTAATATTCAGAAAATTGCCCAAGCATCTAATTGTCCTCGTTATGCAGGTGGCGGAAGATTAGAAGCTTATATTGAAACTACTAATTTTTATATTCATATTTGCAATAAAAAAAGGCAATCTGTTTTACACTGGGATTTCTAAGTCAACTGGTAAAGGTATCCGTTCTCTCCGTGCTTACTCCGAAGAAGGTACAGGATATGTAGCTCGGAATAATAACTATGAATATGTAGTTAATGGTGCAGGCCTTGAGATTGTCAAAAATGGCCGGGTGATTCAAACAGACCGAGTTCTTAAATATGTAAGCGGATACTAAAAGTCAATATACTCAGGACTTACGCACCAAGATTGTCTATGAAGATTGGGTGTAAGGGTGTGTGGCGGAAGGGTTTTAGATACATACACCCCTACACCCTCGCCAAAACCCTTGATTTTTCGTTTTTATGCGTAAGTCCTAATGCTATTTCCTGGCGTAACAGCTTAGGATAGAGATCCCAGTCTCAACTCGTAAGTCTCTCCCTATGTCTGTTACGCCATCCATTTCTCAAGTTGACTCACCCGCCACGGAAAAATTAGCAATTCCTCCCTTACTCGGTGCTTCGGTTAGCGAGTTAACTGCTTGGGTACAGCAGCAGGGACAGCCGGCTTACCGGGGTAAACAGTTACATGATTGGATTTATCATCAGCAGGTGCGATCGCTCGCTGATATTTCCGTTTTTCCAAAACAATGGCGTACAGAAATTGCAGATATTCCCATTGGTCGTTCTACCATCCATTACCGCAAAGTTGCACCGGATGGTACAGTCAAATATCTACTGCAACTAGCTGATGGACAAATTATTGAAACTGTAGGTATTCCCGCCGATAAACGATTAACTGTCTGTGTTTCTACTCAGGTGGGTTGTCCGATGGCTTGTGATTTCTGTGCTACTGGTAAAGGTGGCTACAAACGCAACCTCGCCCGTCACGAAATCGTCGATCAGGTGTTAACTGTCCAAGCAGATTTTCAAGAACGAGTTAGCAATGTGGTGTTCATGGGTATGGGTGAACCGTTGCTAAATACAGATAATGTCTTAGCCGCCTTGACATCGTTAAATCAAGATGTGGGTATTGGACAACGGATGCTAACTGTTTCTACAGTGGGAATCCGCGATCGCATTCGTCAATTCGCCCAACATCATTTGCAAGTTACCCTAGCGGTGAGTCTCCACGCCCCTAACCAAGCCCTCAGAGAACAACTCATTCCCAGCGCCCGCCCCTATCCTCTAGAAGATTTATTGGCGGAATGTCGGGAATATGTAGCCCTTACAGGCCGCCGTGTGACTTTTGAATATATCTTGTTGGCTGGTGTCAACGATTTACCAGAACATGCCTTAGAACTAGCACAACATCTCCGGGGCTTCCAAAGCCATGTTAATTTGATTCCCTATAACCCAATTCAAGAAGTAGATTATCAACGCCCTAGCCGCGATCGCATCCAAGCTTTTGTTAACATTCTTCAACAACAAAAAATTGCTGTAAGTGTACGTTATTCTCGCGGTTTAGAAGCTGATGCTGCTTGTGGACAATTGAGAATGAACAAAAAGTAAATTGAAGTCTGAAGTATGAAAATTAATTTACTCATACTTCATCTTTTTGCCTTTTTACTTTTTATCTTTTACTTAATTGAATTCCAGGGGCGTAAGCTTCAATTACTTTACCAGTACGGGTGCAACTAATCATCAAGTAATCACAACTTGAGCATTGTGTCCTTGTTAATTCACTATCCAAAATATAATAACGCTCTGCTTTACTACCACAATTTGGGCAGTAAATATTGTGTACTGTCTGCATTTTTTAACCCCTGGAGATAACTAATTTTTTTGTTTTTGAACTGTTAGTCTTAACTTCGATGTTGGGTTTAACCAACCTAACAAATAGCCAGAAGATTTGCTGGTAATCTTAAGAAAAACTTTAGCTAATAAACCTTTACAATGCTTTTATTGATTATCTTAATCTGTAGGTGATTTTATCATCTCACTTTAGATATATAAATTCACTTAGAGCTAGTTTTTACTTAGAAATGAGATGATCCCTGTGATTAAAACTTTGAGAGAGCTTTATTTTACGTCATTTCAAATTTATTACATCGCTATTTATGTATTCAAAAGTCAATCACCAAGGATTACTGTATATTTGGTAACAAAATCCTAATTTTAAACATTGCTTAATTTTTATTAGAGGGTATAGATATTGCAGAATCCCCCAAATCCTACTACTCCTTGGTCTGATAGATAGAGCAGAAATTGAGAATGAAACTCTCATCACCTTAACTGAACCGTATTTTCTTATAATTGGGGGAAAGCTGATACCATGATGAATTGTGAGCAGTCTTCTAACTCAGCACTCAGCACTTTTCATTTCAAAGGTAGTTTAATACTAAAGGTAGAACCCTGTCCTTCGCCCAGACTGATAGCTTGGATTGTGCCACCGTGCAGTTCTATTAAATAACGAGCGATCGCTAAACCCAAGCCTAAACCGCCTTGTTTGTGAGTGCGATCATCTTGGCAGTAGCGTTCAAATACATAAGGTAAAAATTCTGGGCTAATTCCAATACCTGTATCAGTCACAGTAATTTCAACATAAGATTCTTGACGCAATAGTTTTACATCTATACTTCCGCCGTTTGGGGTGAATTTAATGGCGTTGGAGAGTAAATTACCTAAAACTTGCAGCAAGCGATCGCAATCCCCACTTATGGTTGATATGGACTGATCAATCACAGATTTTAGATCAATGTTCTTCTCTTGGGCAGTGGGGTAAGCAGTCTGAATAGCTTGACTGACAATTGAGCCTAAATGAACTTGTCTCAATTCTAGTTGTAACTTGCCTCGCAGAATTCGAGACATATTCAGCAAGTCTTCTAAAAGTTTTGCCTGAGATTGGGCATTGCGTTCAATTGTTTCGAGGGCGTGGTTGATATTTTCTGGACTCAACTTTCTAGTCCGCAGTAACTGTGTCCAACCTAAAATGGAATTCAAAGGCGATCGTAAATCATGGGATACCATTGCCACAAACTCATCTTTAGCACGGTTAGCCGCTTCCGCTTCTGCACGGGCGGCTTGTTCTAATTGCAACAATCGCTGACGTTCTGCTTCTACAAGTTTGCGTTGAGTGAGATCCAGCACAAAGCAAACACTATAACCTCTCTGATCTGTATCATCAATTCGCGCAATTCCAACCAGCACCGGCACACGCTGACCATCTTTGCGAAAATATTCCTTCTCAAAAGGAACACAAACACCAGAAGTCTGCAATTCTTCTACTTGTTGCTGATCAAGAGAGTGATATTCTGATGGAGTTAAAGCATCCCAACGCAGATTTCCGGCGATTAATTCTGCACGACTGTAGTCTAACAATTCTAAAAAAGCATCATTAGCTTCATAAATCAGACCACTAAAATCACCAAAATAAATGCCAATAACATTTGACTCAACAATTCTACGAAACTTGGTTTCACTTTTTTGCAATGCAACTTCATGATGTTTGCGAGCAGTAATATCATAAGCTGTACCGACAATTTGACGTGGCGAACCATCTTCATTTCTTGTGAATACCGTATCTCGACTGTAAAACCAACACCATTGGCCATTGGCATGACGCATCCGGTATTCAAATTCCAAAATTTCGTTATCTTGAATTGTGGCAACTTTTTGCAGATGTAAAAAGAATAAAGGCAAATCATCGGGATACATTATCTGTATCAAAAATTCCTTCCCCAAATCTTGAACTTGCTGGGAAGTATAACCAAGCAATCTATTAACTTGACCATTCAGATACAGATTGCGCTGTTCTAGCAAATCATAAACATACAAAATTCCTGGGGTTGTTTCCGCAATGCGTTCGATGAACTGCTGACTTTCGCGCAAGCGTGCTTCACTTTGCTGTAGTTCTTGACGCAACTTGACTTGTGCGACTGCTGAGTGAATGGTTGAATGCAAACGTCCTGCTGTTGTTTGTCCTTTGACTAAATAATCATGAACCCCACTTTTCATCGCTTGAACAGCAATGGCTTCATTACCATACCCAGTCAACATCACCACGGCTGGAACTGGCTTGGCTAGTTTTGACAATTCTGCCAAAAATTCTAGCCCATCCATATCTGGCAACAAAAAATCTAATAAAATGCAGTCTGTCGGGAATTGGCGATATACTTCTAAGGCTTTCTCTCCTGATGCGGATTCGAGAATATTGTAATTATATTCCTGGTCTTGCAGCAGATAGCGACGATAAGCCTCACGGTCTTCAGGGGAATCATCAATAATTAAAATGGTTAGCGGTTGCACCATGACTAGTTGCTTGCAGCATCAGGGAAAATCAAAATATCTAACCAACGAGTGATAAAAGTTTCAAATTTTTATACCTATCGGTGGATATCAATTGGCCGGAAAATATAACTGTTTACACAATATCGATAGCATATTTTATCTCTTTTGGATGATAAACAGCAGTCAATATAATTTAGTCCTTTCGCATAAAGGTTGTCTATGGAGATTGGATTTAAGGGTGGGAGGGTATGGCATGTAAGGGTTTTGGATACATACACCCCTATACTCCTACACCCTTGCTCAAAGCCTTGATTTTTGGTTTTTATGCGTAAGTCCTATAATTGTTGGAGTTTCCATCTGTGTTCTTCTGCGTAGCCTGCGGCATCTAAATTGGCAGTGAATTACTCTTGTTTGTATGTCACTAGAATGAGAACCGCTATATCTATGACCAATCATAATTTGCGTGGCGGACTACGATAGCAGTTCTCAATTAATTACAAACAAATCTGCCCCCTAATCTCTATCTACAAAGGTAGATTCAGAAATCAAATCTGATTTTTATATATCTTAAGAGATAAGACTTAAGTTAGAGGATGATTCATCTGAATCATCTGTTATATTAAACAGGATATTGATGAAAGTCTTATTTATTTTATATGTAAATAATTATTCACAAAAATTAATTGATATGCTAAAAAAAACAGCCAGCAAGTAAAAAGTATTAAATACTAATTATCGTGGAGAAAATCAGGTTTTTAGGTAAAATTTGTTGTAAAAGCAGTAAAATTATTAATAGTATGCTCGCTGAGGAAAAACAAAAATTTAACTTGGAAAAATCAGCATTTTTCAATGTAAACGGAGATTGTATGGAAGCTCCTCTACCGCTTGCTGGCTTAAATGTTTTGGTAGTTGATGATGATGATGATAGCCGCTTTTACGTCACTACAGTGTTAGAAACAGATGGAGCCAATGTTATTGCAGTAGCATCAGCATCAGCTGCACTAGAAGCATTAATGACGCTACAGCCAGAAGTTTTAGTATGTGATATTGCTATGCCGGAGGAAGATGGTTATACACTGATCCGTAAAGTACGATCGCTCAAACCAGACCAAGGAGGAAGAATCCCAGCGATCGCTTTAACCGCCTACGGTGATACAGAAGATCGTATCCGCGCCTTAGAAGCAGGCTTTCAAACTCATGTTGCAAAGCCAGTTGACCCAAATGAACTAGTAGCGATCGTAGTTAAGTCGGTAACGAAGAGTGAACATTATTAGGTTAGAGGTTAGTACAACAAGGCAAAAGTCAAAAGGAAAAAGAAAGAATAGTCATACCACAAGCCTTTTAGCAACTCCAGATGGTCATTGAGCGTGGTCGAAGTGTGGTCTGTTTATTTACGCCGACCGTACTAGAGGCTAGAGGTTAGAGGTAATAGATAATACATCTCTCCCTTGTCCCCCTTGTCTACCATATCTCCCTTATCCTCCACATCTCCCTAACTAAAACTAATCTGTTCAGATTTATACTCTGGCGGTTCGACGTGAATTAATATCCTCACAGGATGAAAGCGTTCTTGCAACAGTCTTTCCACATTTTCTGTGATTCGGTGTGCAGTTTCTACATCTGGTGCATCTACAATTAAGTGCATTTCGATGAAAACTTGTCTACCTAAAATCCCTCTCGAAGCAATATCATGACAGTTTAGTACTCCCGGTACAGAAGTGGCGATTTCATGGATTGCTTCTGGTGCGATCGCCATTTGATCTACCAGCCAAGGTAAATTAGCTTGTAACACTGACCAGCCACTCCAAAACACCAACAACCCCACAGGAAACGCCAACACTATATCTAACCATTGATAGCCAAGCCAAACCCCAATCAAGCCGCCAATAACCGAAATCGTCACCCAAATATCGCTCATAGTGTGCATAGCATCAGCAATTAAAATTGGGCTACCTACACGCTGACCAACTCGCCGTTCGTAAAACGCCACAAAAATATTTACGCCCAAAACTATTAGTAATAACCACAACTCAGGCGGTAAAATCCTTACAGGTTCACCACCTTTAATAATCCGCTCAATTGCGCCTTGGAGAATTTCAAAGCAAGCTATCCCTAAAAATGCTGCAATTCCTAAAGCTCCCACCGCTTCAAATTTTTGGTGTCCATAAGGGTGTTCACGGTCAGGATGTGGCGAAGAAAATTTACTAGCAAATAATCCTAAAACATTATTGGCACTGTCTGTCACACTATGTAAAGCATCAGCTAACAAGCTTAACGAACCAGTCCAATAGCCCACAACAGCCTTTAACCCCATCACCAATAAATTTAGCAGTAGGGTAATTATTAAAACCTTTCTAACAGTCCCCCGATTATCGTAAGTCATAGATATTTTTTAACAACAAGTTCTATGACTTATAAGTGTAAAACTCAAAATGTTAATTAGGTATAATGACTTTTTGCTTATTTAGAATAATTGTCCATATAGACTCAAATATTTTGTCGATTTTGTTGCGACTAATTTTAATTAATGTCAGCTATAAGCTTAGTATTGTCAATGCTTCAAGTTTTATAATTCGTGATTTATTATCATTAATTTCTGAAAAAATTTCATTAATTTTATTTTTAAATGAGTACTCCAGTCAGTTCACACCAACGAATCAAAACTAAGTCTGTATACAAAGACTTATCTAAACCATAGCTACCCAAAGCAAAACCATCATTCCACTCAATCAGCGCCGTAACACCATCTGACAAAACACCAAAATCAATTCCATAAGCAGCAGTTCCTTCACCAAAAACGTTTAACAACTGCACTGCTTCTGTAATCACACTTAAATCAATTGATACAGAAGGATTTCCCCAGTAATGTTTAATTCCCACAATCTCACCACGAATTACAAAAACCCGATACTCTGACAACCACTCAACAACCTCAGAACAATACACAGGTGTACGGTGAGATGTTCCTTGTAAATACATTAAATCGCTGGGTGAGGCAAATACATGACCTGTAAATTGCTTTTTGCGATTTTGAGGTTTAGCAAATATGGGTGCATGATCATCATAAATTTGCTGAATAATCTGCCCAACTGTGCTTTGCCAAATTTGCCGATATAGAAATGCTTGCAAACACTGGGGACAGTCGCACAGATTTGGCAAATCTATACCTAACTGTCGTAATGCGCCTAAGACTACTGGGATATAACCAGCAACTAATGTATCAACAGCCAATGGTAGCTGTCGTCTGTGTAAACGTTTTTCGGTAAAAGTCTCGACCAGAATTCCTCGGTGATCTAACTCTGCCAATAAATCAGCCATTTCCGGTTCCATTCGTCCATTACCGTTTTCTTGGATAAATGCTTTCTGAATCATCTTGACCTTTGGTAGAGATGCCCCAGTCTAGACGAACTCTTCCGGTAACATTAGGTAAGTATCAAACAAATTTAATTAAGCTTATGTCTTCAACTCCTTTGACATTAAACTTAGTTGAAGGTTCTGTATCCTTCAGTTTTTCAACCCAAGCCGCACGAGAATTAAAAGCGGCGATTGATCAATTAATGGAACGCCTGAAAGCTATTGCGGCTAAACCTGCGGCTGGTGGTAAAGTCACCCCCCAACCGCCTTTGGAATATCGTTACACTGGCGAAGTATTTTTAGAAATTTTCTGTAATCCTAATATCTGGCCGACTCCCTTCGCCGCTAAAGTTTTGTTGACAGTGCGAGATGTCGCCATTCGCTTAACTACGGAAGCTGAACTCACTCGGCTCATTGAAGACATTAACCAATATCTAGAACAAGTTGGATAAACGGGTAGTGAGTTGAAAGTGCTGAGTCACCGAAGTTTGCTCAACGCGGGGAACCCGCGCACGCAACTTCTCGCTGAGTGCTGAGTAAAAATCTTAGTACCTAGTACAGGTTGGCGTAAATAAACAGACCATAAGGAATTGCTAAAAGGCTTGTGGTATCAATATTGTTTCTTTTTCCTTTTGACTTTTTACTTTTGCCTTGTTGTACTAGTCAAGAGTCAAGAGTCTCTCTTTCATGTTTGGTTTTGGGTTTTTCCCGTGATATCATGTCCGGTAATTACTTGTCATTACGAACGTAGCGATAGCGCAGTGAAGTAATCGCAGAGTCCTGGCGATTGCTTCGTTCCACTTAGTTGCACTCGCGGCGGAAATATCGTAAATGATTAAGCGGACTTGATATGATTGACTGGCAGAATGAGTGCATAAACTCAAATCAAGTATTTTTGCGGGAGTCATCAACTAGCTAAATAGCCTCTGATTTTATCTTTATGTCGGCGTAGAGTGCTTAAAGCTTGCAGTTCTATTTGTCGTACTCGTTCTCGACTAATACCCATCTGTTCGCCAATCTGAGATAAAGATAGGATATTTCCGCCTGTCAAGCCAAATCTTAAGGTTAATATTTCTCGTTGCTGAGGAGTTAATTTTAACAGTAAATCTTGAATATTTTGTTTGAGAAAACTTTGGTCGGCGTAGGATTCAGGAGATATGCTTTCATCTTCTAGCATATTAGATAATTCTGTATCTCTTTCGGGGCCGACCCGTAATTCTAAAGACAGGGGTTGGCGTGCTAACAGCAGATAATCTCGAACTTGTTGCGGTTCTAAAGATAATGCTTGGGCGATGTCAACGGTGGTAGGAGTACGACCTAATTTTTGTGCTAATTCCCGTTGAGTGCGTTTAATTTTATTGAGTTTTTCTGTAATATGAATTGGTAGGCGAATAGTGCGTGCTTGTTCTGCGATCGCTCTTGTGATTGCCTGACGAATCCACCAATAAGCATAAGTAGAAAATTTGTATCCCCTTTGAGGTTCAAACTTCTCAACACCTCTTTCTAAACCTAAGCTTCCTTCTTGAATTAAATCCAGAAAATCTAAATTGCGTTTTTGATATTTCTTGGCGATCGAAACAACCAGCCGCAGATTAGCCTTAATCATTTTTTCTTTGGCTTGATATCCTTGCTTTTCTTGTTGCAATAGTTCTGCTTCACTCAGATGGACATATTCCGCCCATTCTGACTGTGTTGGTTGGCGTTGTAAATGCACAGTTAATTTTTCCTTGGCAGCCAATAAATTCATCATTTGTTGAACTTGCTTGCCAAATTTGATTTCTTGTTCATGACTTAATAAAGGTATACGTCCAATTTCATGCAGATAACTACGCACCAAATCAGCCTGAGACAATGATTTTTTGTTTGTATTGCTTACTTCAATGGATTTATCAGAAAGGTATTTCATTTTTCTATCATCCCTATAAGAATTTCTGGGTTTATCAGAAAATGATTAGCGTTCTAAATATCAAAGGTTAAGTATTCGCTAAAATTTATCCAGCGATAACTAGATACACTTTTTTATTTGAGAATTAACTTTTCTTAAGGTAAGAGCTTTATGTGACAGAGACTTGTCAAAGATTTGAAAAAATTATGTCTATGGAAAAATGATATCAGTTTTATTTGAGATATGAACAAAAGAGATAAGAAACATAAAAGAGACAAGGTAAAAGATGTTTGTAAATCATTTAGGATTGCTACATAACTAAAAAATAATCAAGATAAATGAAGTCTAAAAATTTCAAAAAAGTATTTAAAATTGCTATATGCTTTCAGTAATTAAACTGAATTAAGTATAAATTGGTAAACAAAAGTGAATCTCCCTTTAATGACTCGTGCGGCAGCACATAAAGAAAAACCAGCGATTATTGCAGATACAGGAGTATTTACATATCAAGATTTGCTACAAGCTTCCGTTAAAATAGCAGCAAATTTGTTACAAAATGCAGCAGATTTACAAGAACAACGAGTTGCTTTTTTGATTCCGTCTGGGTTTGAGTATGTAGCGACACAGTGGGGAATTTGGCGGGCTGGTGGGATAGCTGTACCTCTGTGTATTTCCCACCCAAGACCAGAATTAGAATATGTAATTAGCAATTCAGCAGCATCGGTGATTATTGCCCATCCGCAGTATGAGGAGATATTACATCCAATTGCAACTGCACACAATCTCAGATTTATCCTAACTTCCGAAGCACTACCAAATCATATTGTTAATCTACCAGAAATAGAAATTACTCGACGTGCTTTAATTCTCTACACCAGTGGGACAACAGGCAAACCAAAGGGTGTGGTGACAACTCATCACAATATTCAAGCGCAAGTTACCAGTTTAATTACAGCTTGGGAATGGACATCAAGCGATCGCATCTTACACGTACTCCCATTACATCATATTCATGGCATTATTAACGTCCTCACCTGCGCTTTGTGGGCTGGCGCGGAATGTCTTATGTTAAATAAATTCGATGCGGAAGTTGTGTGGAATCGCATTTGCGGTGGTGACTTAACTTTATTTATGGCAGTCCCCACAATTTATGTAAAATTAATTGCAGTTTGGGAAAGCGCCACTGTTGAACGCCAACAAATTATGACCGCAGGTTGTAAAAAAAATGCGCCTGATGGTTTCTGGTTCCGCCGCTTTACCAGTACAGGTTTTAGAAAAATGGCAAAATATAAGCGGTCATTTTCTGCTAGAACGTTATGGAATGACTGAAATCGGGATGGCGTTGTCAAATCCTTTACATGGTCAACGTCATTCAGGTTATGTTGGTCAGCCTTTACCGCAAGTAGAAGTTAGATTAGTCGATGAAAGCGGAAAATTAGTACTACCAGGAACACCAGGAGAAATTCAAGTCAAAAGCCCAGGCGTGTTTTTAGAATATTGGCAAAATCCCCAAGCAACCGCTAAAACCTTTCAAGATGGCTGGTTTTGTACAGGAGATTTAGCTGTAGTTGAGGATGGAAATTACCGCATTCTTGGCAGAATGAGTGTAGATATCATCAAAACTGGTGGTTATAAAGTATCTGCCTTAGAAATTGAAGAAGTGTTAAGAAATCATCCAGATATCCACGAATGTGCAGTGGTTGGAGTTGCTGATGTTGAGTGGGGGGAGAGAGTTTGTGCGGCGTTAGTATTACATCCCCAACGCCAGTTAACATTAGAATCGTTTCGGAGTTGGGCAAAAGAGCAATTAGCAGTTTATAAAGTACCAACTAAAATTCTCACAGTTGCAGAGTTACCCCGTAACGCAATGGGGAAAGTAACAAAGCCAGCAGTGGTTGAGTTATTTCGTACAGATTGATTGTGGATTTCAATTTTGGCAATCAAAGCGATCGCATTTGTTATTTCGGTGAACGCGTTTGTTATTTTTGCGGACGCGTTTGTTATTTCGGTGAACGCATTTGTTATTTCGGTGAACGCATTTGTTATTTCGGTGAACGCATTTGTTATTTCGGTGAACGCATTTGTTATTTCGGTGAACGCATTTGTTATTTCTGCGAACGCATTTGTTATTTCGGTGAACGCATTTGTTATTTTGGTATGTTATGTCATGTCAGGCAAATCAGTTATGACTGACGCATGTCTGTCCAGGAAGATAAAAACTCTTTATCCCCCTGCTCCCTGCTCCCTGCACCGTTGCAGTCTATATGACAAGTCTTTTACCAGACACAATATCATTCCTTAACGCGCACGTTGGGAGGACACCAAAATAAATTTTTGCTGGAAATACCCAATGATTCTAAAATTCCGCGCATAATTTCGGTGCAGTACATCCAATGTTCTAAGTCATCATACATCCGGTCGGGGTTAAACTCGGCATTGTAATGCAGCACATTGGGAATATCTAAAAACTCATCAGAGTCTTGGGGAGACAGCAGCAAAAGTTGAAATGGTTTACCTTGGCAGTGTTTTTCTAGTTTGCTGACTAAATCTAACATGCCACCGCGATCGCAAATCCCGGTGCGGACAAAAAGTGCTTGGTCGCAATTTTCAATTGTGTACCAAAACCGTTGAGAACGTGCTGTGTAGCGTACCCGCATCCGTTCATACACCGGAGACATATCGTGTACAGGGTTGTCTGTGGCTTCAACTTCATGGGCAAAAGATAAACCAGACCATTTGCTGTGGTAAATTCTCCCTGCTTCGGGACTGTAATCTAGCAAGCTCGGATTCCACATATCATCAAAACGATTTTCGATGATATCTGCGATGTCTGCAATCTTGGTAGTGCGGGTCAAGTCAAAGGGAAAAGCCGGGCCATCATATTCCATTTTGTATAACATCATCCGTACAGCACAGCGATCGCCCAATGGCACAATTGCGATCCGACTGATGTCTGATAATTTACATTGATATTGAAATAACACCGCCGACTGTGATGGAATTTTCACCCGACTTTCCAGCCCATCTTTACCAATCATCATCGTGCGGAAGGGAATCTCAGGGTGTAATGGGTCTTCGTAAACACCTGCTGGTACACCTTTTAGTGCTTGCCGTACTTCTTTCCACATGGGATGGATATTATATTCATGGTCTGATTCATTAATTAGCCAAAGGTGGCGTTCATCTTTTTGCAAGATTCCCAAATGTCCATCATAAAACAAAACTTGGGAGTCATTCGGGGCAAATAAATTAAAAGCAGCAGTATATTCTAAATCAGAGTTTGATGGTATTTCTACGGTTGTAGCGATCGCGCCATTTTCCTGCACAGCAAAAAATGGCAGTGTTCCCGGTTGGGGATTTTTGGCAACATAAATACCTGGAAGCAACTTGGCTTTACTTTGCAGAACTGTTTGGAGTTCTTGCCAATAAGGCGCAATGGTGTAATTGTGGGGTGATGGATTACTAATTCGCAGACCCTTTTCTTCTATGTAGGCACAAACATAAAATCCTGCATTATCAAGATAAATCGGGATTTCGTTGGGTTGCCAGAAATGGGGGTTTTCTTTGGCTAATTGGGCTTTGTCTATATCAAATAATTGTAAATTTATCGCCTCAAACATCAAGCGATGACCGACAGTGTTGGGATGCGCTGGGTCAAAAGATAGTCCCTCTCGCCAACGTCCTTGGCCATTATCTAAGACTGGCAACCAATTCAAAATCGGCACACCCCAATTTAACATTCGATTGTGGGTATCTTTTAACAGCCAGTAATGTTCAGAAGAATAATCGTTATGAGGATAAACGCCACCTAAAATTGGCAACGCGCCTAATTTGCGCGTCATTTTTACCAACTGCTGCAAACCGCTTTCAAACCGCCTTTGTACGGCTCGCCGTTCGTGCAGCGCACAATAAGCCAATCCTTCGTTTCCTAGAGATAAAGCAATAATTACTACATCAGGTTGTTCTGGTGTAACGACTGAAGCAAAGCGGGCGATCGTGCGGCTGACATTGGCTCCCACCTCAGAGACATTAACGACTCTGTGTCCATATTTTTGTTGTAAAGCTTCCTCTAGTAGACTAACCCAGCCTTTCAACAACCAAGCTTTATGACCCAAGGCCACAGAACTACCAATCACCACAATTTTTAAACTGTCAGAATCTGCTGTGAATAGTTGTTTAATAGTTGTTGGTTGTTCAGGGTAGCCGAAGGGATGAGGCTGTAAATAACCGAATGCCCCATCATCCACAATAATAGTACTGGAATGCTCATGGTTAATCGGTATCCAACGATTCCACCCAAAAGCTTCCCATTCCCCATAATCATTAGTATTAAAACGCACATACTTATATTCAATTCTCTGATCATCGCCCGCTTCTAAAGATGGCTGAATGTCAATTTCATCTGTCCACCATAGAGGATAGCGAGCAGCACTGGTGCGGAGGCGAACACATCTAGTAATATCCCACGCTCCCAACTCGGAAGTAGAACCAACCAGACCAATGGATTCACCAGTTTGTGTATATGCACTAACCTGGAAGCGATACATAAGATTTTTTTTGTGAATTCTCAGAATAAAATGCCACTGGAAAGGTTGAATCCTCCAGATGCTTTGACAGTATCACATACTACATTTAAAGTCTGTATTCCAGGAACCTTGGGTACAATCCCATTTAATCAGGACTTACGCACCAAAATTTTTTGTGGGGATTGGGGTTAGGGGTGAAAGGGTATAAGGGTGTAAGGGTTTTGAATACCTACACCCCTACACCCTGCTCTAAAACCTTAAGTTTTCATTTTTTTGCGTAAGTCATACTAATAATAAGACCTTCTTTATTTCGCCATTTATTTAACAGTTCTTCTAGCTGTGATACTGACTCAAATAATCTATGAGCTACATTCTTGCAGTTTTGCCGCCAAGTTTAACTAATATCTCTTGCAGGTAAGGCGACTGTGCGAATTGCGATCGCCTGTTTTTTGCCACTACGATTAATGGTAATTTGTATGACATCACCAACTTTGGTAGTTTCTACCTGTTGTTGCACTTGTCGAATATCTTGAATTGCTACACCGTTAATACTGTCAATAATGTCGCCCGGACGCAAACCAGCACGGGAAGCAGGGGAGTTTGGGGCGACTCCTAAAATAATCACACCTGTATCTTGATTAACTTTTAAACCTGTATCGCTTTGATTAATTTTGGTGCGTAAATCAGGGGTTAACTCTCCCATTTGAATGCCAACATAAGCATGATCTACTCGTCCTTTAGTGATTAATTCATTAGCAATTCTTTGGGCTGTTTTGATGGGAATTGCAAAGCCTAATCCTTGCGCTCCTTGGATGATAGCAGTATTCATCCCAATTACTTCTCCTTGAGCGTTAAGCAAGGGGCCGCCAGAATTACCTGGATTAATTGCCGCATCCGTTTGAATAAAATCAACTCGTTCTGTGGGTACTCCTAAATCAGCAACAGAACGTTGAGTTGCACTGATAATTCCTTGGGTAACTGTATTATCTAATCCTAATGGATTGCCAATGGCGATCGCCCATTCTCCTGGTAACAAATTATCGGAGTTACCTAATTTTACTGTTGGCAATCCTGTACTTTTAATTTTGACTACTGCTACATCGGTTACGCGGTCAACTCCTACTACCTTACCTTGAAGACTACGACCATTTTTTAACACAACTGCAACATTATCTGCATCTGCTACCACATGGGCATTAGTCAAAATAATCCCATCACCACTAATAATAAATCCTGAACCAATCCCCCGTTGTACTTCTTCTCGACTCTGTTGTTCGCCAAAAAAACGCCCTAAATAAGAGTCTTGGGGAGATACTGCGACAGTACGAGTGGAATTGATGCGTACCACTGCTGATCCAACGTTCTGCACTACTTGAGTGATGTAATTGGCATCTTGATTAGCATTAATTGGTGCTGCTGGATTGAGTGTTGCTGTAACTAAAGGATTTTTTACATCTCTATTGGCAACACATCCAGTTAATAGCAAAGTTAGATAAAGCGAGAATTGCGAAATCAGGCGTTTCATTATGGGTTGATGGGGCTATTGAGTTGTAGTAATAACCAAGTTAAATAAGTGCCGAAAGGCCCCCATAGTGCATAAGGAAGAAATAGCCACGCAGCTGTTTGCGAAATTGGTTTTACAACAAAAGCTAAAATGTATACCAAAAGAGTTGCTAAACCGCCCACAATCATACCACCAATCAAACTGCGGAGTTCTACCACCACCGGACTGTAAAGTGATGTTAGTAAGGCAATAGCAGCATAAACTAATAGCAAATTCCCAGGGCGAGAACCTTTCTTACTGCTTTTTTCCCAGACAATAATTGCAGAAATCGTCAGGCAAACCCAAATGAACGTCCAAATAAAGGGAATGAGAAATTCAAAGGTTAACCAACTAGGACGTTGCAGATTTTGAAACCAAGGGTCGCGCAGCGATGTGAACAAACTACCACCAAAAAACAGGGCTGCTGAAGCTGCTGTAATTATCCATCTAGCTTTCACAACGACTCCTGCTAAAATAATACATCTGTATGTTAAATCGAATCTGCGATCGCTGCACCTATCTTGTGACAGGTGATAGGTTATCGGCGCAAAAATAACTGCGTCATGTAGTATGTATTCCCAACTCGCCAAATTCCCACACCAGTCTCTTGAAACACCGGACGCAATATATTAGCCCGATGTCCGGGGCTATTCATCCAACCTTTAATGGCGGCTGGTACGGGTTGTGCTACATTTGTACAGGTAAATAAGTTTTCTCCCACCATCAAATAAGAGATTCTCCCTGCACCTATTCTGTCTTTTAAGGTGCTACCATCAGCACCAGTGTGGCTGAAGAATTTTTGCTGCGCCATCTGGCGGCTGTAGTTGCGGGCTACCTGGGTGAGTTTTTCGTTATTTTGCAGAGGCTGAAGTCCCTTGTCTTGTCTGACTTTATTGATACCTTGGTGGACTGCGGCTTCCATATCTGCAATTTTGGCAGAGGCTGGAGGAATTACAGGACGGGGTGGTTGGTTAGATGGTAATTCAATGTCGGGCAATGGTGGTGCGTATTTGAGCATATCCTCGCAGCCACTCAGCAATAGTGCGATCGCTGCTAAAGCTAACCAGATAATTTGAGGTAGTTTATTTTGCATCTACTTGCTACAACCCAATTTGCTCACCTGCATAATTCTTTCTCCAGACAAGAACTATCAATTTAGTTGTCATGATGAAGTTGCTGTGAATTCTGTCTTTAAGGTAACAAAAATCGCCAAATTCAACTGACCTAGATTTGAGAGTTGCATTGCTGGAGAAAGAACAAGAATGAGTTCCAGAGTCTGGGATTGTGAGATTCTCTCACTCCTCCGTTATCTGGGATTTACAGGCGACCAATATTAGTCAGTCCTAAAACAATACCAATGCCAACAATGTGACCAAAAGCCATAGCCGCGATAAAAGTGGTAACACTCACGGGCAACCCTGGTAATTTAGGCCCAACTTGAGGTTTCTCAATGCGGGTAGATAACAACAGAATCACCACGCTTGTAACGCTAATAATGATGCCAACGGTAGGAGTCCACGCGGGGGTAGCGGGGACATTAGCTGCTGCTGCCAGTAAATTTGATAACATCAACGTCTGGTCTCCTAAATGAAAAAATTCATAAAACCTCCCAAATTATAGAATTAGTGAGTCAGCAACCAAAAATTGTTAGCAAAAATTCGCTCTTTAGAACTATGCGGGTTAAAATCTGTGGCATCACTCAACCACAACAAGCAACTGCGATCGCATCTTTAGGCGCAACTGCCCTAGGATTTATTTGTGTACCCACTTCACCTCGTTACGTAACTGCAACGCAAATCCGCGCAGTCGTTACCCAAATACCAGATAACATTGATAAAATCGGCGTTTTTGCTAACGCTCACATTCAGGAGATTCAGCAGATAGTTCAAGATGGCGGTTTAACTGGCGTACAGTTACACGGGGATGAATCACCAGAATTTTGTTACCAAATTAGACAAAATCTCTCCAAGGTCGAAATTCTCAAAGCACTGAGGATACGCAGCCTTGACCATCTGGAACAAGCTGCCATTTACGTTCAATACGTAGATACTTTATTACTTGATGCTTATCATCCCCAACAGTTGGGGGGTACAGGTCAAACTTTAGATTGGGCAATGCTAGAAAAATTTCACCCCAGCATCCCGTGGCTTTTAGCCGGAGGATTAACCCCAGCAAATATCTTAGAAGCTTTAAGCCACGTCAAACCCGACGGTATCGATTTATCTAGTGGGGTTGAAATTCAACCAGGAAATAAAGATTTAAATAAAGTAGCTGAGTTATTTCAGAAGTTACGGAGTCGGGAGTAGGGAATTGGGAGTAGTAAATTTCCCACTCTCTACTCCCAATTCCCCATTCCCTACTTAAAAGAATGATGGTTGATGGCGAATCAAGTTAAAAAATTCTTCACGGGTTTTTTGTTCTTCTTGGAATACGCCTAGCATGGCACTGGTAACAGTCCAAGAACCGGGTTTCTGCACACCCCGCATTACCATACACATGTGAGTGGCTTCCATGACTACTGCTACACCTTGAGGTTCCAAAATCGTTTGAATTGCTTCGGCGATTTGGCGAGTTAACCTTTCTTGGACTTGCAAACGGCGAGAATACATTTCCACAATCCGGGCTAACTTACTTAAGCCCACAACTTTTTGATTGGGGATATAAGCAAGATGCGCTCTACCCATAAAAGGTAGCATGTGATGTTCGCAGAGGCTAAAAAAGTTAATATCTCGGACGAGTACCATTTCGTTATGCCCTTCATCAAAAATGGCACCGTTAACTAGTTCGTCTAAAGACTGGTTATAACCACTAGTGAGAAACCGCATTGCTTCCGCCACGCGTTTGGGAGTTTTCAACAATCCTTCACGCTCAGGGTCTTCACCGACACCGACTATGATGTTCCTGACGGCATCCATCATTTGCTCCATCTGTTCCTCAGAAGGCGGGTGCAAATCCGGTTGTCTGCCGTCGTGGGTGTTGCGATCGGGTCTGGTATTGATGGCATCTGCCAATTCAGAAATCAGAGGAGATTGAAAACGATTGGAACCGTTAGAACTAGCAATAGTCATGATGTAATTTTTAGTTAGTTTTTGGATGTTTGCTATCAGTCATTAGTCATTGGTCATTGGTCATTTGTTCTTTGTGATTCACTTATAACAAATGATTAATGACCAAGAACAAATGACTAAAATGTGCCTGCATTGGGCATCAGAACTAATTCATCAATCACTGCTTGTGGTGGCAATAAGACAGTGTGGAGAATTGATTGTGCCACAATTTCTGGAGTTAACATTTTTGAACGGTCAAAGTTGACCTGAACGGTGTCTGTGTCCCAAATTTCTGTGTTCACAGAACCAGGACAAATAGCCGTGACACGGATACCGTGGGCGCGTTCTTCTTGAGCCAGGGTTTGAGAAAGGGCTAGAAGTCCGGCTTTGCTAACACAATAGGCTCCCCATCCAGCAAAGGTTTGCTTGGCAGCGATTGAGGCGACGTTGATAATTGTGCCTGTGCTGCGATCGCGCATTCCCGGTAAAATTCCTTTGATGCACTCAAATACACTGGTGAGATTGATGTTAATAACGTTTTGCCAGTCTTCTAAGCTTGTGTCGCTGAGATTACCTGTATAGCCTATTCCGGCGTTATTTACCAAAATATCTATGTTGCCAAAATCTTGGGTGATCGCGGTAATTTTCGCTTCTATTTGTGGTATTTCGGCTAAATCTAGGGTGTATGCTTTAGCTTCTACTCCGGTTTGCTTGGCTGCTGTTGCTACCGTCTCTAATTTATCTAAAGAACGGCTGACTAAGGCAACATCTATGCCTGCTTTGGCAAATGCCAAGGCGGTTGCTTTGCCAATTCCACTACTTGCCCCAGTAATCAGGGCGCGTTGTTTCTGCTTACTACCCATACTTTCCCCCATTTTTTTGGCAGGTGACCCCAGCCCTTTGCCACCAAATTATTTAAGTCCTTCGGATTGGCTACATTAAAGTAACCTTAAATTCCGATCATTTTTTTTGACAATTGCTATATTGAATTGTCAGAGTAGGAAATTTTCCCAGTAAAATTTTTCCCAAAGATGAAAATTAAGTCTTCATCTGGGATTTTAGGCTGTCTACTCGCAAAACTAAACGAAATTTCTCATTTAAGTGAGTCGATTGATCACCAATACAAATGCCTGTGGTTAAAAAGATTGTTAAAAATCTTTAAGAACCACAGGCAATTATAGCATTGCTCTTGAATTAATGACCTAGCTTGGGCTTGCTAGTGGGGAATTTCTGTAAAAACACCGATTTTGCGGAATTTATCGTAACGCAGTTGCCGTCTTTCTTGGGATGTTAACTGTTTGAGTTCATCTAAGTTATCTAAAAGGGCTTGCTTAAGGGTGGTTGCGGCTTCTAAGGGGTCAGAGTGAGCGCCACCAATAGGTTCCGGCAAAATTTGGTCAATAATCCCTAAATTTTTTAAGTCATGGGAAGTAATTTTTAAAGCCATAGCAGCTTGGGGTGCTTTGCTGGCATCTTTCCAGAGAATTGCGGCACAGCCTTCAGGGCTGATTACAGTGTAAACAGCATGTTCAAACATGAGTAGGCGATCGCAAATGCCAATCCCTAGCGCCCCTCCAGAACTTGCTTCCCCAATCACTGTGCAGATAATTGGTACATCTAAGCTAAACATTTCCCGGAGATTATAAGCAATGGCTTCGCCGGCACCTTGATGTTCGGCTGCGACTGTGGCTAATGCGCCTGGGGTATCGACAAAAGCTAAAATCGGCATTCCAAATTTATTGGCGTGTTCCATCAGCCGCATTGCCTTGCGATAACCACCGGGAGCCGCCATCCCAAAGTTCCGCGCAATGTTATCCTTAGTGTCACGCCCTTTTTGTTGACCTAACATCACTACTGGCTGCCCACCTAAACGAGCGACACCAGCAATTAAAGCCGGATCATCAGTACCACAGCGATCGCCATGCAATTCCATCCATTCATCGGTAATTGCCTGAATATAATCCAGCGTGCTGGGGCGACGAGGATGACGGGCGACTTGTACTCTTTGAGCCGGAGATAATGTACTAAAAATCTCTTCCCGCAGTTTTGTGGCGCGTGCTTCTAGCTTGCGAATTTCACCAGATACATCAACACCATTTTCTTCTGCTAGTTGCCGAATCTGCTCAATACGGTTTGAGAGTTCTGCCAACGGCTTTTCAAAATCCAACAGTAGTGGTTTACGCTCGGTAGTGGCCATATTTAGGGATGAGGAACTAGGGATTGGGGATTAAAGAAGTAAAAAGTAAAAAGGCAAAAGTAAAAAGATTCTTTTAACTTTTAACTTTTGACTTTTTTAAAGCAGCAAAGGTCTAAAGCCATGTTTCACCGATGCCTGACCAATCTGCTCCATTTTGTCTACGGTAATCTGATTACGCCCCCAAGAAAAGTTCGTATGTAACTTCTCAAATTCCAGTAGCATCGCTTCGGCAAAACAAGCAAATAACTGACGTTCTGGCACTTCCATATTGACGATTTGCATGATTTTCCAGTCAATATCTAAAGAATGCTCAACAATGCCACCGTTGAGTACATGAACGTCAGGATGTTGAATTTTTGTGGCTAAGTTTTTGGGATAGCCGCCATCAATAAGCAGACAAGGTTGCTTTAACACCTTGGTGTCAATTTCCACACCTTTGGGCATACTTGCTACCCAAACCACAATATCAGCTTCGGGTAAGGCTTCATCCAAAGCCATGATTTTGCCCCGCCCTAGTTCGTCTTGTAAATTTTTCAGGCGTTCTTGGTTACGGGCAATCAGCAGAATTTCTTTGACATCTGTTTTGGCATCTAGCCAGCGTGTGACTGCACTACCAATATCCCCAGTTGCGCCACAGATAGCTACTGTTGCTTTCGACAGTTCAATTCCCACTTGTTTGGCAGCCGCCTCTACTTGCCGACAGATAATGTAGGCTGTATGGGTGTTACCCGTAGTGAAGCGTTCAAACTCTAATGTGACGTTACGGACTTGGCTGAACTGCTCTAAATTAAAGTTTTCAAAAATAATTGATGAAAAACCGCCTAAAGCCGTGATATCAATATCATGCTTTTGAGCATGAGCCATTGCATTCAAAATTTTGCGAGTTGCCGCTTTAATCCGCCGATTTGCCAGCATTTCTGGCAAAAAGCATGATTCTACGTACTTGCCTTCGATTGTTTCTCCAGTCAAACTGGTAACTTTAATGTGATCAACAATTTGCGGCGGGGCGCTGCACCAAAAATCTAACCCTTGATCGGCATATTCTGGGTATCCCAATTGTTGAGCTACCGCTTGAGCGTGTTCTAAACTAGTCAGATGTCCAATTAGACCAAACATGTAGTGTGTATTAGGCGTTTGCTGCGTCGAAAGCGTGGAATTGAATGGGTAAGTGAGAATACCTATCCTTAAAAATACAACAAAGTGTGAAGTCTGAAGTATGAAGTATGAAGTGTAAAGTCTGAAATTTTAGCAAAATGATGAATTTGATTCTGACTTTTGAGTTATTCTTTAACCTTCATTCCTCATGCTTCATCCTTCATACTTGTTTAGGCAGCTGAGAGTCCGTAGGCTGATAAACGCATGATATCTCTGGTGGTAAAGCCAATGTTACTTAAAGCTTCACCGTATTGAATCATGAAGTCTTCGACTAAAGCTTCTTTTTCCATTGCTAAAACTTCGGCATCGGCTGCTACTTGGTTGAGCATTTTCCAAACAATGGGTAAGTTTTGGCGGTTTGCTTCTTCTAGTTCAGCTTTGGATGCTTCAAAGTTAGCTTTCAGCCAAACTTCACCAAAGTTTAAATGACTGTATTCGTCTTTGACCACTCCCTCAGTAATTTTACGTGCGAAAGCATCAGCTACGGGGATGTAAATGTTGTAGGCGGCGATCGCAAAACATTCAATAATCAAAGATTGAATCAGTAAGCAGGTGACAACGTTACCTTGAGCGGCGGCGACTTTAAAGTTATCGTGCAGAGGTGCAAAAAACTCCTGGGCAAATTGCAAATCTGGTGTGACGTTTAAATTGCGTCCGCAAGCTTCAAAGCCTTTCTTATGGCGGCTTTCCATTTTCGACAAGCGAATTAAATCATCACGATGATCAGGCAGCAGTTCAGCTAGTGTAATGTAATTCTCATAAGCTTCTTGTTCCCCTTCAATCACGATCGCGTTAATGCGACTATAGGCATCTTTATACGTTTCACTTTGGAAATCTATTTCTAATCCATCTGCCAACTGCTGCATGGTATCGTCACTCCTGTAAAATGAATCATTTGATACTAACGCTTAATTTACCCTGTCATTTTAGGGCAATCTTCACTGTTGTTTAATTTAACTTAACAAGTCACTATGTAATAGATTAGCTTTTGCTGGGGGCGATGCTCTAGTACTAAAGAAACAAATACAAAGAGTCGATTAGATTGAAGAAGGCAGGAGGCAGATAAGAGAAATATTCAAAACCTTCGCTCGTCCAAGACTGCTAAATCTCAGATTGTAGCGGGGGACTTAAACTCAAATGGGCGAAGCAAACAGGCTTTACATTTGATTAAAAGTCTTCCTTTCTGCCTCACCCGAAGGGCAGTTTTCTCGCTATTCCCTGGCCTCTAGCCCCTAAGCTCTGCTATCTCACACTTATGATGAAATCAAGTTGGAATTTCAAATCTGGCGATATTCTTAGTTTAGCGGTACTGCTGTTAGGAGCATTCATTGTCTTACTACCGCTGTTTGTCGTGTTTTTCACTTCTTTTGCACCCCCTGGCGCGACTCCAGATATCACGATGCCGCGAAATTGGTCGTTAGATAATTACAATGATGCGTGGCAGCGTGGGAAGTTCCTCTTAGCTTTTGCTAATTCTACTTTAGTAGCGATCGCAGTCACCGCATTTCAGCTAATCACCTCTGCTTTGGCTGGTTACGCCTTGGCAAGATTGAAATTTCGTGGCAAACAAGCATTGCTGTTAGTGGTTTTAGCAACCTTAGTAATTCCTTTTCAGCTGTTGGTTATACCTATATTCTTGGTGTTGAAGTGGGGACACTTAATTAATACCTATGGGGCGCTGATTTTACCCACGGCTGTCAATGGTTTTGGCATATTTCTTTTACGCCAATATTTTCAGACAATTCCTGTAGAACTAGAAGAAGCAGCCATCATCGACGGGGCAAACAGGTTACAAATTTTATGGCGGGTGTTATTACCTTTAGCCCGTCCGGCTTTGGTGACGTTGTTTTTGTTCACCTTTATTGCGGAATGGAATGATTTGTTTAAACCTTTGGTATTTACCACGCGCCCAGAATTAAGAACCGTACAGTTGGCATTAGCCGAGTTTCAAGAGCAATTTACCAACAACTGGCCTTTGATGATGGCGGCAGTAACCATTGCAACGGTACCAGTGATGGCACTATTTTTAATTGGTCAACGTCAATTTATTCGGGGAATTGCCACAACGGGAATCAAGAATTGATGCGGACAGAGTGCTGAGTGCTGAGTAAGCTAATCGTCAGTTTAACGTCACTGCGATTATTGCAACTTTTTTTAGATATCAAATACTCTCCCTTGTCTCCCTTGTCCTTTTATTCCTATCTCAAATAGGACTGCTAAATCAGCAAAGGGGGTTAGTCTATGTCTTGCCAAAAATCTTTGCCAATACTTTTGGGCTTCGGCTTGGGTGCAGTTTTGCTGTTACCAATTTCTCCTGTATTAGCAGAAATCGCTGCTGTTCCGTTACCTTCAGATGCGCCATTGGAACTAGATTTATTAACAAAACCCAACAGTAATGTAATTACAGCTAACACCATTAACCCACAAGGACTAACAACTCCGAGTTTATGGTTAGCGCAAGCTAATTCCGAAAATAAGTTGTTGGATAATTGGATAGCTTATCCTGCTACGGCAAACACACCTGGTAGAGTAGATGTCATTGTTAATCAACAAGTTTGGAGCATACTAGATTATCTAGAACGCTACAGTTTTGTAAATCGCCTCGGCAATGTTGCCAGAAAGGATGTTTATAATTTACGGGTGTTTAATTATCAACAAGAACTTTTAGGGAGTTATACCTGTAATTTTCAAACCAGCCCAATATCATGCCGCATTCAAATTAATTCTTTAAATAGATTAGTATTGCAGCAATCGTCTGAGTGATAGGTGAGAGTGTTAGTAGTATTTTTAGGTTAATTCACCTAAAATCCTCTTTCCTTCTGCCTCCTGCCTTTTCCCAACTACTTAATTAACTTGTCTTGATTTTGGTAAACAGAGAGTCATACTGTTTTTCTGTTGATGTTGAAAATGGGAGCAAAAATTCACTTTTCGGAAAAATTTGCTGATTTGTTTGTAATAAACCGCGTATTGGTTCTGCAATATTAGTAATTGTAATATCAGAAATAATTGGGGAATTGGTTCTTGTTTTGGTAGTGATTTGTTTGGCGATTTCTTGTTGCAAACAAAAATCAATCCATTTGGATGAGATTTCGTTTTTGTTGGCTTTAGTGGGGCGTACCCATAAATCTGCCCAAATGGCTGTTCCAGATTTGGGGATGACTACATTAAGTTGGGGATAACGTGACAAGATTGGTAATATATCACTTGACCAACCAACGGCTAACCAAGTGTCTCCTGTAATTAAAGGTTCGAGGTAGTTGTTAGAACTGTAAAATTTTACTTGTTGGTTTAAGGTTTGCAGTTCTTTTTCCAGGTTGGGTACGGTGTCGAGATTTTCTGTGTTGTAAGATTGTCCGAGTTTTTTCAAGACTAGACCGATTACTTCTCTAGGATTATCTAGTAAAGAAATTTGCGATCGCAACCCATCCCGCCATAAATCACTCCAGTTTTGGGGTTGCCAGCCTAATTCTCGAAATTTCTGGCGATCGTATACAATTACTGTACTACCCCAACGATAAGGCGCAGCCCAGACTTTTCCTTGAGGATCTAAGTTTCCTTGATCATTGCGAGTTACTAATTGTCGCCATCTTTCATCCAAATTAGACCAAGATTTTAATTGTTGGACTTCTGCTGCTTCTAGGGGTTGAATTAATTTTTGTTCAATGGCACTTTTTAGCCAGTAATCTCCCAAACTTACCAAGTCTACTACATTAGTTGTTTGCGAATTAATAAATGGAACCCAGCGCATCCAATTTTGTTTATCGTTGGTTTTTGGTGATTCTTGCCAACGTTGCAATTGTTGATATAAATTTTGAATTTGCTCAACTGGAGAAAATTTTAACTTTGGCTTTGGCTGCAAAAATTTGCTAAATTGATCAACTACTTGAGCAGGAATAGAGTTTTTCAATAAGTGAACGCTGAGTTTGGTTTGGTTTTTATTTTCACAACCCACCAGCAGTTGCGACAGTGCCAATCCACTTATACTGAGTAAAAATGAGCGTCGATCCATTGATTTTGGATATGTAAACTTAGATTCTAGACTATTGTCTTACAATTTTCCCCACTCCCTATTTTCAAGATAGCTGAAGGAGGCGGGAGGACAAAGGCAGGAGGGAACGCCATAAATAAATTACCATTCGACTGCGTTCATCTACGGTTAACTATTTTTTCTTGTACACCAGAGAGTTGAGACTACTAATTTACCCACATTATTCCCAAAATAAATGCCTCCCAGTCATGGAGGCAAAGCGTAAAGCATCCTAATGTTTCTGGTGAAACAATAACATAGACGGTTTGAAGTTAAATGAGGGCAGTCACCCTTCACTAAAGGGTGTAGGGGTGTACTTCGACTGCGCTCGGTAACCAGGATGTAGGGATGAAAAACCTTTACACCCAGTCCTAACAGGTAATCTTTTGTGTTCCTTTCATTTAGGGAAAAATTTTGGCTAAGAAAGTGATGATTTCTGACCAAGCGGAGGTAGCTGCAACAGCGTCGTAGCGATAACCATCATCTCGCATAAATGTATGTTCGGCTTCGTATAAAAATACTTGATGAGGTATATTGGCTTCTGTAATTGCTTTAATTAATGTATGGCGATCGCTTTCGGGAATGTGAGGGTCAAGAGTACCAAGTATCAGCAGTAATTCGCCTGTAATTTCACTCACTCTCTGAATCGTATCTGCTATTCCTTGACCAAGTTTGCCACTAGAGATACCAGTCGGGTAACAGCAGACAGCAGCTTTGATTTCAGGTTGGAAGGCGGCGCGAAAAGATAAATGTCCGCCGATGCAAAAGCCAAGGGTACCAATTTTATCGGGGTTAACCGCAGCGTCGGCTTTGAGAAAATCAATCACAGCCCGACAATCTGCATCATACTCTGCGATCGCCGTTCTGCGTGCATCATCATTACCCCGCATTCTCCCCAAATCATCTGGCTCAATGACTGCACCAATGGGTTCAATGCGATGAAAAATTTCGGGTGCGGCGACAACATAACCAAACCCTGCTAGGTAGTTGACTAAGCGAATCATCGGACTACCTAATTGATAAATATCACTGTAAAACAAAATGCCTGGGTAAGTTCCGGCTGGCTTGGGAGAGGCGACATACACCCGCATTAAGCTATCATCAACCCTTAACTCGACATTGCGCTTAGTGATTTGCACTTGTTTGGCTCCCAGTCATAATTGTTTTGATTAGCTTTTACAGCATGAGGTAGTGATATCGGGATTGTAGAGCTAACCCATCACTACGGAAATAAAGATACATTTAAAACTGGGTAAAAATGAAGTTCCAAGAGTGAACGTTGAAGTTCGGAAGGCGAAGTTTCAGGCTTTTTGCTCAAAGGTTGGTGTTCGGAAGGCGAAGTTTCAGGCTTTTTACTCGAAGGTTGGTGTTCGGAAGACGAAGTTTCAACCTTTTTGCTCGAAGGTTGGTGTTCGGAAGGCAAAATTTCAGCCTTTTTGCTCGAAGGTTGGTGTTCTGAGGGTGAAAGTTGAGGTTTTGAGGTGGAAGTGTCAGGAAATTTTTTGCGTTGGGTGTTGTGGAATGGGAGATTTTTTCGCGCAGAGGCGCAGAGGCGCGGAGAGGAATAAGAGAGTTTTGGATTTTTTGACAACGGCTTTGCAAAAAGTGCTGAAGACGGCATGATTTATTTCTTAGCTAAACCTACGTGCGTGTGAGTTGACTGTGAAAAAGTTATTCAGTGCGATTAATGCTGCGGGTATGTGTCTTACACCTTGGATGATAGCAGGTGCAATGACAACGGGGTTATTGTTAAGTATGCCAGTCGCAGGCATAGCGCAACAGCAAACTCCTGCATATTCAGCCGAGGAGCAAGCAGCTTTACAGGAAGCGGATGAACTAAATGAACAGGTAGTCAAGTTATACCAACAAGGTAAATATATTACTGCTACTCCCTTAGCAGAACGCGCATTGGCTATTAGAGAGAAGGTGCTGGGAAAAGAGCATCTCGATGTCGCCACTAGCTTGAATGATTTGGCTGAACTGTATCGCGAACAAGGGAAATATCAACAAGCCGAACCTCTGTATTATCGCTCCCTGTCTATCTTAGAAAAGCTACTGGGTAACTCACATCCCTTTGTTGCCCAAAGCTTGAATAATTTGGCACTACTGTACCAAACTCAGGGTAATTATCAACAGGCGGAACCTTTGTATCTCCGCTCTCTAGCTATTAGAGAAAAAATACTAGGTAAAGTTCATCCCAATGTTGCTCAAAGTTTGAATAATTTGGCAATACTGTACCAAGCACAAGGGAAATATCAACAGGCGGAACCTTTGTATCTCCGTTCCCTGGCTATCTATGAGAAGGTACTGGGAAAAGTTCATCCTTTTGTTGCCACTAACTTAAATAATTTGGCACTACTGTATCAAACGCAGGGGAATTATCAACAGGCAGAACCTTTGTATCTCCGCTCTCTAGCTATTAGAGAAAAAGTACTGGGTAAAGTTCATCCCGATGTTGCCCAAAGTTTGAATAATTTGGCAATACTGTACCAAGCACAAGGGAAATATCAACAGGCGGAACCTTTGTATCTCCGTTCCTTGGCTATCTATGAGAAGGTACTGGGAAAAGTTCATCCTCTTGTTGCCACTAACTTAAATAATTTAGCTACTGTTTATAAGGAACAAGGGAATTATCAACAGGCAGAACCTTTGTATCTCCGCTCCTTGGCTATTAGAGAAAAACTATTGGGAAATGTTCATCCTGATGTTGCCCAAAGCTTGAACAATTTGGCAGAACTGTATCGAGTACAAGGAAATTATCAAAAAGCAGAACCTCTTTATGTTCGCTCTCTTGCTATTCATGAGAAGGTACTGAGTAAAGTTCATCCTCTTGTCGGCACTAGCTTGAACAATTTAGCTTTACTGTATGAAGCTCAAGATAATATCAACCGTGCTACAGATTTCTTTCGTCGTGCGCTAGAAGTTCATACCCAAAATCTGAATTTGATTTTTGCTGTTGGCTCAGAACAGAGAAAACAAAGCTACGTGAAGATTTTTTCTAGTACGACGGATATTATCGTTTCTCGTTCCCTACAACAAGCCCCCAAAAATTCAGCCGCCGCATCTTTAGCTTTAACTACTGTACTCCGTCGCAAAGGGCTGGTGTTAGATGCCGTAGCTGACAGCATCCAAATACTACGCTCTAAACTCAACAGCAGCCCCGAAACTCAAAAATTATTCACTCAATGGCTGCAAGTACAGCAGCAACTCTCCGCATTAATATACTCCCAGTCAGAAAAACAAACCACTAACCCGAAAGCTCAACTAGAACAACTGGAAGCACAAAGAGAAAAATTAGAAGCCGCAATTAGTAGTAAAAGTGCTGAGTTCCGTCAGCAAACCCAACCAGTAGAATTAACTGCCATTCAAGCCAAAATCCCCCAAGATGCAGCCTTGGTAGAAATTGTGCAGTATCGACCATTCAACACCAAAGCCAAAACAGAGGCTCAGAATTTCGGTAAACCGCGTTATGCGGCGGCGGTATTACGCTTTAAAGGTGAGCCGAAGTGGGTTGATTTAGGTGAAGCGGCAGAAATTGATAAGTTAGCCATTGATTTTCGTGCAGCGTTAGCCACAGGAAGACCATATAAAAAACTCGCCCGTACTTTAGATGAGAAATTAATCGCACCCATTCGTCCTTTATTGGGTGATGCAAATCATATTTTAATCTCGCCTGATGGGCAATTAACATTAATTCCCTTTGAAGTATTAAAGGATGAGCAAGATAAATTTCTGATTCAACGTTATGCTTTTTCTTATCTCACCAGTGGAAGGGATTTGTTGCATTTTCAATCAAATGTTAACAATGCTTCTGCGCCTGTGGTATTGGCAGATATTGACTACAACAACCAAACACAAACTGTAGCTTCTGCTAAAACAACTAATGTCCGAGGTACTGAAAATCGCCGTTCTGGTGAATTAGCTACTTTGGAATTTCCACCATTAGAGAATACTAAAGAGGAAGCAGCAGCGATTAAAAAAGTTTTACCAAATGCTAAGTTACTGTTAGGTAAAGATGCAACGGAAACGGCTGTTAAACAATTACATAGTCCCAGCATTTTACATTTGGCGACTCACGGTTTCTTCATCGCTGATGTTGAACAAAATTTCAACGCCTCAGCAGATTTTGAATTAACACCACGTCAACCGAAGATTCTAGAAGTAGAAAACCCGTTATTGCGTTCGGGGTTGGCGTTGGCTGGTGCAAACAAACGCAATCAAGTTAAAAAAGGTAGTGATGATGGTGTGTTGACGGCGTTGGAGGTAGCTGGTTTAGATTTGCGTTCTAATCAATTAGTTGTGCTTTCGGCTTGCGAAACTGGTAAAGGTGATGTGAAAGTAGGCGATGGGGTTTATGGTTTGCGTCGGGCTTTAGTAATTGCTGGTTCACAAACTCAAGTTTTGAGTCTGTGGCTGGTGGATGATGCGGCGACGAAGGAATTGATGGTGAAGTATTACCAGAATTTACAAGCTGGGAAGGGGAGACATGAAGCTTTGCGGGCTGCACAGTTGGATTTGCTCAATAGTCAAGAGTATAGCGAACCGCAATTTTGGGCGGCGTTTGTTCCTTCTGGTAATTGGACTCCGTTGAATGGGAAGTAGGAAAAATCTCTCTTAAACTCTCATTTCTTTGCGCTCTTTGCGTCCTTTGTGGTTCGTTTTCTTAATCTTCACGCAGAGACGCAGAGGCGCAGAGAGAAAAAAGAGAACTTACAAAAGAATATTGACAAAGTTAACCGTGTATGGTTCCTCTAAAGATTGCTGGGTGCTGGCTTTGACGGCGGCTAAATAGCGACGCAAAGCAGACAATTGCTGGGAGTTGGGACGATAGCTGAGATTACCTTGTTTTTCAAACAATGGTGCAGATGCGATCGCCTGATAATCTAAATTCTGGGATGAGTTTAGGGTTAGCCATGCTGACTCCGGTGGTGCGGGAATCAAACCGGCTGGTAATTCTCCTTCTAAAAATGCCAATAATCTCTGCTGACAAATACTTGTGTTAATTCCTCGTCCCTCAAACAACTGAAGCACTTCGTTAAATGATAAACTCCGCTCTGGCAGTAGGCGCAGCAATTCGGTAAACAGAAAATAATCGGTGTACTGTTGTCTTGGTTCTTCTAAAATCTGGGAATGCAAGGGTAACATCGCTAAACCTAATGCAACTCGGCTGCAATTTGGTGCGCCATTCTCCCCTAAATAAGAGTCTTGAATAATCTTGGCGTTGGGGAGTTTTTGCCGTAGCCAATGATAAACAACTCCTAATGATGCAACTCCACCAGTCAACACGGCTTGATTAATGTCTTCTGTGGGAATACCCCGCGCTACGAGTAATTTATTCAATTCCCGGTTCAGGCGGCGCACAAAGGGGACAAACACTTGACTTTCTAAGTCTCGCCGTTGCAATGTCCACTGTTGATCTGCTAGTTCTAAGGTGAAGTTTTCTTGATGTTGCAAAATTAACTTCAAAGCCAAGGCCGCTTCGAGGGCAGCTTGTCCTAAAACTGAACTTTCCAATCGTTGCTGTAACCGAATCCGCACGCCAATATCAGGCTCTCCCGCCCTTGGTAAATCAAATTTGTCTAACCCCAAACTTTGCCACTGCATTTTGTCAACATTGGCAAAGGCTGGTTGCCAATGCCAAGGATTACTAGTATTTTTTTGACCATTAACTTGGTTGTTCTTCCGTGATTCTCGGTATTTTGCTGGAATGAGTAACTGACAAATAATATCTTGTTCTATGCCTTTGCTGGCGTAGGGAAAACTGTGCAGCATGAAATCTGTGTGCGCTAGTTGCAGCAGATTTGCTGGGATATCAACCAAAGCCATTTCGCTGGCGGTTGCGCCAATATTAATTACCAAAGTATTGCCTAGCAGTGGTTCTGTGGTTTCGACCGGACGTAAACCACTGCGATCGCTCACTTGAATGAGTTGGCTGTCACTTTTATCAAATAAACTAATTAAACTAGCGATCGCTTCTTCCACAAAAAAGACTTGCTGGGGATGTTGGACAATTTTGCTCGTCAGCAAAGCTTCCCGCACATTAAATCTATATTGTTCTGACCAACTCGCGGAGCAAGTACAAATCACTCCAGCGATTTTACTCATAATGGTGTGGAAAGTCGGCTGATTAATTCCCACCGCCATAGCGATTAGACCTTGTGTGGTACTCTGGCGATCGGATTTGAGGGTTAATAGTAATTTAGAAAGCGATCGTACCACCCAAATTAATGGCCCTGCCGAAAATTCATTGAATTGCAGTACAGGTTCCCATTTTTGCTCTTCACTCTTGTAAGGCACAGCTATTTGTAAATAAGGCTTTAACTGTGCAGAACATTGGCTACTCTTCACATTACTGCCACCTTTCGCCACGGAAGCATTCGGCAGATAAACTTCCGCAGGTAAACGAAATGAATGTTGAAAAGCAGTCGCACCAGGAATATTTTCGGCTGACCAATATATTGGGTATACCACCGACTGAGTGCGATTTAACAAAGCCGCAGAAATTCCGGTTGTGCCTAAATCAATACCTAAATACCAAACCGAGTTATGCACATCTACCGGAATTTCTATCTGAGTTGGGGAACCGGAACCCGATGTGTCTTCCTTTTTTTTTTCATTGACAGGAGAGAAGTTTAAATCAACTTCGGTTTGTGGCGATGATATGGGTGCAACTGGCGCTACAGCCGGACGGGAAAAAGCCACATTTGGCGTATGGTCTAGGGTTTGTGCATTGGGTAAGGTGACATTTGGCGGTTCTTCTATATCTGCCAAAGTGTAGACATCGGCTAACTGATAGTTGAGTAACTCATCAAAGTTGGCTAAATCTTGATTTAATTGCTGCAACTGTTCTTCATTCAAAGAAATATCCGGTATGCTTCCCGACTGCATCATCTCTGATGCAAGCAAATTCTCCTGGGGAGAAGCCGCGATATATCTATCGGACGCATTCTCCAGCTCTTCCGTCTCCGATGTCACTTGCACATCAGGAGTAGGTTCAGGTTCATCTAAAGTCGATGCAATTTCCGCAGGCGACAAACCAGGCCATAAATTCTCTTCACTACTAACATCCGCAAACAGTTCCGTTAAAGAAGTAATTGTATCAGTATGTTCTGGCTGCACAGGAATATTTTCCCGCATTGCCGGAGAATAGCTGAGTGTAGTATTAGAAAACTCCGGTTCTTGTTCAAAAAATAACTTTTGTTGAAAATCTGGGGATAAATCAATAAATGGCGGCGAATGACTGGCTGTGTTTTGCGGTGGTAAATGATTTGCTTCTAACAAGCCTGCATCTGACTGAGTAAATATCGACTCTGGTAAGCCGATATTTTCCTCAAATAACGGTGCGACTGCGGTGTCGCTAGGATTTAAGTTAGCAGTCTCTTCTGTAACATTCGTGAACGATGTTTCTGGTTCTACGGGAGGAATGTTTGTAGAAGTATCGGGTGTTGGTTCTGTGGGAGTTGGTGCAACACTTGGTTGAGTTACAGAACTGATATGAAATAAACTGGCGTAAAGTTGATCTACCTCATCATTCAACTCTAGAGTTGGTGGCGACAAATCACTAAACATTCCAGAGATTTCTGGTGGTGGTGTTGCGGCTTCTGGTGTTGGTAAAAGTGTCGGCGCAGTTAATGGTTGTGGGGAGTCATCCGCCAATGTTTCTAAATCTTCCAACCCCTCCAGTTCTAGAGGAGTAGTAGCATCCATTCCTTGGGAAATGCTACCAGTTAATTCCAGTAGCATCGCATCCAAATCATTAGCCACCACATCTGCTGTAAACTCTACTTCCGGCTGGGGTAATTCTAGTGATGGGTTGGCTACTTCAGTATTGGTAATCACTACTGGTTGAGCAGTTTCTACAGTAGCAGTTTCTAAGGGAGTTGGAAATGGCGATCGCGGCGGTGCTACTGATGTTTCTTTAACTACTGTCGTCGCTGGAATATTATTAATCTGTTGCTGCAATTGCTGAGTCCAATTATTCAGGAAACTCACCAGCAACTGTTCGCCTTGCAAGCCTGTACTGTGCATTCTCGCCAGAGCTTGCGATAAAGACTCTTGGTAAGTATTAATATTGCGCTGGAGGGCATCAAACACAACATTTACTGTACCATCCAGTGACAGTAAACGTTGGTCTAATTTCGTGGCAAACTGATTTAACTGTTCTAACTGCGCCGATGAATCTAATGTAGGTGTACTTGTAGCCGGGGTTAGTTCTATACTGTTGTACTGAGTAGGATTAGCAGCACGAAAATCATGGGCAGATGTTGAGTTAATATGTGGTGCGATCGTGGGGACAAGGCGACTCATCAACACCTGTAAAAATTCGCCAATAATTTGCTCTTGATTGGCTAACTGCTGACTTAAAGAATAATTTTGCAGCCGTTTCTGCTCTAATTGCCGAATTTCTTGCATCAAAGTCGAGCGTTCTTGCAACAGCGCCGTTAATTCTGCTTGCAGTGGTTGAATTAATGTCGCCAATTCACTTTTTAGCTGGCTACTCAGTCCAATATTTTCTGCTGACTCAGATGGATATAACTCTACTGAAGATTGGTGATTAACTTGTTCTGCAAACTTCGCCAACAAAGGTGACTGTTGTACCTGTCCCGTTAGCTGGGGAATATTACCCTGCAAAGCCTCCGCTGCTTGCAAATTCACCAGAAAATTACGAACCCTCTCTAAAACCTCTCTGGCTTCTGGCGCTTGACCAGACAGCAACTTCGGCAGTCGCTTACCATTGTTAGTGAGTAAGTTATCAATATCTGCGATCAGTTTTTGAATTTCATCAGCGCGGGAAGTCACTTTAGAATTACCTTAGCTAGAACTGGATTTTTAACTTGGGTGAGAAATTGACGCTTATCAAAGTTAATAACGGTAGCAACTGCCCTTCAGACTTCTGATGGCAATTTATGATAACTGGGCATCATAGTAATTAGCTTGTGTGCTAATTGAAGTACCAGGATACAAAAATATTTACCAATTGTCAGCCAAATAAGTTGACTAGGTACTTTGTTTGACCTTTTACCATACAGGCGATGTTACAGTCTCTGGGACTTCACAATTAAAAACATAAAAAAAATGCAACAAATCAGCCAGGAGTCCGAACCCAATAAGCAAATTGCCTCCACTTTACATCCACAAGCGCCATTAATCTAGCTAAGGAGTCTAGGAATGGCAAGTTAACTAGAACACAAATCAACTCACTCCCAAGAGAGCCTGTAGAAATTGGGTGTAGGGACGAAAGGGTATAGGGGTGTCAGGGTTTTGGATACATAAACCCCTGATAACCTTGCCCAAACCCTTAATTTTTCGCCTCATCTAACCCCTACACCCTCACACCCATATACCCCTGATCTCCAGATAACTGAAACTATCCGAAAATTTTGCGTTAGCAAAAATTAACTAGTTTGAGTATCATTAATGTGGTTTGCCTATATTTTTAAGTAAATATTTTTGCAATGCAGCTAGAGTTTTCAAAATTATCCCAGAGGCACTTAGACATTACTTGCAAAAGTTTTGCTTTATTTAAACTGTGTCAGTAAGACTGTTCTGAAAATGCTTTTGTTGTAATTTTGTTTACATGGCTGAAGTCTGTATTTTAAAAAGTATTGGCATTGATGGCTTAGGCTGCGATCAGCTTTTTTATTTGTTTTGTGTGTAACACCTTTAATGAAGATGCCGTAATGGGAGACAGATATAGCTTGCAAGAAGAACCTTTTCACCCGTGGATCAGAACGGCTCCCTTTTTTCAAGGGTTGCCAGAATCTGTTGTTGAACCAGCCCTTATCCATCTTGTGACGCGGACACACCCAGCAAATCAAGTGATTTTGTTGGAAAATGACTGGGGTGGTTCTGTATATTTTATATTTGAAGGTTGGGTAAAAATTCGTACTTATAATTTGGAGGGTAAAGAAGTAACTCTCAATATTTTAGGTAAAGGCGAATTATTTGGCGAAATGGCGGCTTTAGATGAAGTGCCTCGTTCTACCGATGTAATTACCCTCACCACTACTGTTATTGGTAGTTTGCCGGCTCAAGATTTTGTCAAGTTACTCCAAATCGAACCATTAGCAGGTGTAAGATTATCCAAGTTGATGGCTAGGCGTTTGCGCCAAGTCAACCGTCGTTTGCGGCTGAGAGAATCTGATAGTCAATCGCGGGTAGCTGATACTTTGTTATTCTTAGCTGAAGGTCAGGGAAAACGAGCGCAAACAGGAACAGAAATTCCGAATCTACCTCATCGAGAATTAAGTAGTTTAAGTGGGTTGGCGCGAGAAACAGTGACAAGAGTCTTAACTAGGTTAGAAAAGAAAGGGCTAATTCAACGGGATCAAGAAACTATTTGTATTCCTGATGTGTCAGCCCTGGAAAGATTGATTGTATAAAAAATTTTCAAAATGAGTATTATAGATTCTCTGCCCGATGAGCCAGAGGAAAGCTTATCTTCTGTGTCTTTACCACCTAACCCAGAGGAGTTACCCCAAAACCACAGCCAATTACACCCTCCCCAACTCAAAGCCGCAGCACCTTTACGGATGGTAGAAACAGCATTTTTAGCCAGTACTGCCAGTTTAATTTGGTTTATTAATTTTTATTTTCCTTTGGGGCCAGTCTTGCGGATATTTTTTCCTGTACCGATCGCTCTAGTTTACCTGCGTTGGGGACACAGAGCATCATGGATGGCGGCTGTTACTTCTGGCTTGTTGTTATCGGTGCTGATGGGGCCTGTTCGCAGTCTATTATTTGTCATACCTTTTGCGCTCATGGGCGTACTGTTAGGCGCAACTTGGCATCGTCGAGTTCCTTGGATTGTGTCTATCACTTTAGCTACGTTATTAGGCACTTTGGGCTTCTTTTTTCGGATGTGGTTGCTGTCTGTCTTATCCGGGGAAGATTTATGGATTTACTTAATTAATCAAGTTACAGAAATTACTGAATGGATATTTCTCAAACTCGGATTGTTAAACAGTCCCAGCGTATTTTTGATTCAAATCGGGGCTTTAGCCTTGGTGGTTATTAATAACTTTATTTATTTATTTGTTGTACATCTGGCTGCATGGCTACTACTAGATCGTTTGGGCAATCCTATTCCCCGTCCGCCACGCTGGGTACAAGTCATGATGGATTATGAAGGGTAGAGAAGGCAGGAGGCAGAAGGCAGGAGGCAGGAGGCAGGAGTTTTTCACTATTTACTCTTGACTTTTGACACTTGACTCTTAATTTATGATTCGGATTTATACTCAAATAGAACAAGGTAAAACCTGGATTGCTAAATATAGTGGTTGTTTACCTGTGTTTGCCTGTGTTTTAGGTTTTACAGAAACTGCTTTAATTCCAGGAATTTCGGCGGCTGGACGCACGCCAGAAGACCGCAAGTATACGGCTTGTGCAGATGCCGAATTTTTATACTATGGTGCTGGACATAAGCCGCAGTATTCTTTACCACCACTGACGGCGGGAGCATCGCCTGTGTTAATTTCTCGCGCTGTGGTGGAAGGACTTAAAATACCTGTGCGTTTGTTTAATGCGGGATTATCTTTGTTTCCGGCTGTACCAGCTATTGATTTGGGTGGTGCGCCTGCTCGGTGTTTAAGTACGGGTCAGGCGATGGAATTAGCCACAGTCAAACACTTGCTAGAACAAGGGCTGATTTGGGGCGATCGCTTGGCGGCTGAAGTTGGACAAAGTTACGTCATTTTGAGTGAATGTGTTGTTGGCGGAACAACAACCGCTTTAGCTGTACTCACTGCGTTAGGTATCGATGCAACGGGTAAAGTTAACAGCAGTCACCCAATTTGTAACCATCAACAAAAATGGCAAGTTGTCCAATCTGGCTTACAACACATTCCTGATGATGCTGATCCGTTAAAAATTGTGGCAGCTGTGGGTGATCCGATGCAAGTGGTATTGGCAGGAATGGCGATCGCAGCTAGTCGTCGTTGTGGAGTAATACTAGCAGGCGGAACACAAATGCTGGCAGTTTACGCTTTAACTACAGCAATTTCCCAAGCACATAACTTATTTTGGCAACCTGCTGAAGTAATTGTCGGTACAACTCGTTGGGTAGCCGAAGACCCCACGGGCGGGACTGTGGATTTAGCCCTCAGCTTAGATAAAAGCAGCAAACATCCAGGTACAATCCCACCCTTACTATCAACACAGCTAAATTTTGCTAATTCTCGTTATCCACAACTCCAAGTTTATGAACAGGGTTTTGTTAAAGAAGGAGTAGGCGCTGGAGCCGCCTGTATAGCAGCTTATCTTTACCAAAATTGGCAACAATCTCAACTTTTAGCAGCTATTGAAGACCAATTCCAACGGCTGAGTCTTTCAAGATTGCATGGGTTATAAAGTTTTTCTATCGAATAACAACTGATCAGCCGGAAATAATATCAGTAATCAACATACAAATTACTGCATAAAATTTAAATTTTTAAACTAAAAAAATTGAGTTCTTCAGTTGTTTCCCACAAAATTACTGATAACTTGTTGTCCATTACTTAATTGTTCTATATTTCTGGTAATAATTCTTTCTTGCTCTTTTAACCCAAAAATAATTTCTACTTTGCTATCTTTTACTTTGCCTGTTTTCACCCAGCGCAATTGAGCAATGTTATTTACACCAACTACATAGACTCCTTGTAACTGACCTCTTTTCCATAAAGCACTCTGAGGAATTGTAATTGCTGAGTGACTTTCATTAGGTAGTTCCACTCGTCCAATCATTCTTGGCATTAAATTTGCGGTATTTTTCAAGGCTATTTTGACAGTAAAACTAGGGCTGTTGGGATTTGCTGAAAGAATAATTTGATTTATCTGTCCTCGTACAGAACGGTTGAGAGTATCTAGATGCACTTCTACTTCATCTTTTTGTTTTACCACAGACATCATTGATTTTGGTACAACAACACTAAAGCGCAGGCGATCGCTACTTTCTAATGTTACTAAAGGTTGTCCAAAACTCGCTATTGCACCTACTTCTATATGTTTCTTTGTGACGACTCCAGCAAATGGTGCTGTAACAATGCTGTGGTTTAAGTGAGCGATCGTTGGCTTTACTTCTGCTTGTACTTGCTGAACTTGAGAACGCGCCTGTTCTACTCTTGTTCGTGCTTGTTGGACTTGGAAACTTGCCTGTTTGACGGCAGCTTTGGCTTGCTCAATGTCCCGCTTGGCTTGTTCAATCCCAGCTTGTGTCTGTTGAATGCGAGATTCAACTAATGCTAACTGTGTATTGGCTGTATCTAGTTGTAATTGACTAACTGCACCAGCTTTTTGCAACATAGCCATACGTTCTTGATTTAACCGGGCTTCTCCTAGTTGTGCTTGTGCTTCCTGTAATTTGGTTTCGGCTTCCTGGTAATGCGCCTCTGCGTGGTTGAGTTGTGCTTGTGCCTGAGTTTTGTTTGCTAGGGCTTGAGTTTCGGCGACAGTGGCAACTGTTACACTTGCTTGGACTTGGGAAATCACAGCCGATGTGTGATTGCGTTGCGCCTCAATATCTCTAACATCGATAATCGCAATGATTTGACCTGCTTTAACTCTGTCGCCTTGTTGGACTGGCAAAGTTTTAATTTGTCCCATAACGCGGCTGGTAATAGTAACGGTTTCTACCGCTTCCAAAGCACCATTCAAGGAGGTTCTACCCAGACTGAATGCTTTCTTGGTCAGCGTCGTTTCTACTTCTATAGGTTTGATAGTGCTAGTTATAGTACCAGTAGATTCCGCAGAATTAGAAAAAAAGGATAACACGATAGCTCGCAAGCCTGTGATTGCTAAAAGGGCTGCTAAAAAAAACATCTCGTATTTCATTCGCTTACCTTTGCTGTGGTACTAACCCAAGACAAATTAAAACGATTATTTATTAAGGATTTCTTTCAGAGCGCGTAGTCAGAAGAGTAAACATTGCGCTCTGTTTAGTTACAAAATTTCTAGCCCACCACGGTAGATTGTGTATTAAGGTCTTTGCGTTCTGCAAATTAGTATCAAACCCTACCTAGTTTTCTGATGTGGGAAAAATCCTGGAGTGCAGAAAATTTAATCGTCATTAATTTGAATAGTTTCACCGTTGGCACGAGTAATACTCAGAGCTTTGAACTCATTGTCGTCATAGTTGCCAACTACGGTGATTTTTTCTCCTACAGCCAGGTTAATGGGTTGCCCCAACTGAGGTTCTGCTTCAACGATGATTTGTCCCTTACCATCGTTGAGAATGAACTCATCATCTAAAAGCTTAGTAACTTGGCCGGAAATAGTAGTAACACGAGCGTTAGGGAAATTCTCAACTTGGTTGGGTGTTTTCTGCGCTCCTACCTGAAACGGAATTAGCAACGTAAACAAAGCAGTTAGGACGATACTGGGTGTTGGATTGAAATTCATTAGTTAAATCCTCCAATCTGATGTGTAATTGACGCTTACTTTCAGATTGCCGGATAAAAGTAACAAGAAAGTAACAGTAAGGTTTTAAATCTGGAAAATCTATTGCTCGTTATGGTGACGATTGAGGTGTGAATGGTAGAGTAATTTGAAATGTAGAGCCTTCACCCAAACGGCTGACTGCTCTGATTTCTCCCCCATGTGCCTGAACAATCTGTTGTACGATCGCTAATCCTAACCCAAAGCCACCTGTATGGCGCGATCGCACACTATCTACTCGATAAAATCGCTCAAATATATGCGGTAAATCTGCCTCTGGAATCCCAATACCGCTATCCTGGACTTCAATTATCACCCAGCGAGATACAAGAACAACTCGTAAATGAACTTTACCTCCAGACGGCGTGTATCGGCAGGCATTATTGAGAAGATTTGTAATTGCTTGCCGCATTAAATCTGGATTGATTCTCAACATGACCAATTGTTGAGGAAATTCGCTGGTGAATTCTAAATTTTTTGCCTTGGCTGAGTCAGCATATTCTTCTACTAATGTTTCAAGCCAGCTAACCAAATGGACAAGCTTAAGTGCCTCTGGCTTTAACTTTCCTTCATTCCGAGCTAAGAATAATAAATTGCTAATCAGCATTCCCATAGATTCCGCAAGTTGGTCTATATTTTCTAGGGAACTTTGTTGTTGACTAGGGTCGATTGGTTCGAGCAAACCAAACTGAGCATAATTGCGAATTGCTTGAAGCGGTGTGCGTAGCTCATGGGAAGCATCGGCCGTAAAACGTTGTAATTGCTCGTAGGATTGGCGAATTGGCTGCATGGCCATCCCACCAAGAAACCAACCAGTCAAACCAATTACACTTAAGGCAATGGGTACACCTACTATTAAAAACAGTCTCAGCGACCATAAAGTTTCTTCAACAGGCGTTAGAGAAGCTGCTATTTCCAGATAGCCGATTAATTGTTTATCCTGAAAAACAGGAACTGTTAATTGACGCAGCAGTTTACTGTGACCAATACTGCTAGAAACGCGATCGCCCTCTTGGTATGCTTTTTGTGTAGCATCATCTAACTTAATTGTTTGAAACCCTAGTTGATTATTTAACTGCTCTGACGGAATGACACCAAAAAACTCTAGTAGTTGCTTTTTGGGAGTGTACCAACGAGCATAAATAATTTTGTTGTTAAAAGGTAAAGCTTCACCGCCCAAGATCGGAACATCTTCAAGACTAATGCGTTGCTGTTCTTGGTAACGTCCATCTTCAACGCCAGCCGCCATCAGCTGACTTGTATTGTAAAGTTCTTGGTCAAATGCCCGCAATTGGTCTTTAGCTTCTAAAAAGTAAAGTATTGCTGCGAATAACACTAAAATACTCCCCATCGAGAGCGTAAACCAGCGAGCTAGATTACGCCGACTACGACTAAACATTTTAGGAATTAGCGATCGCATGATTCAGGGGCAACTAATCGATATCCTATCCCGTAAACAGTCTGTAGCCAATCTTCTGCTTTCACCAACTGTAAGCGTTGCCGTAGTCGATGCACTAACATCGTGATTGCTTTACTATCTGGTTGTCTATTCCACTCCCAAAGTGCTTGTTCGATTTGATCGTGAGTTAGTACTTGCTGAGGATGTCGCAAAAAGTATTCCAGTAGTTGAAATTCTCGACCTGATAGCTGGACTGTAATTTCCTGGCGTTTTAAGGTGAGAGTGTTGAGATGAAGTTGTAAGTCGGCTAACTCTAGTTTGTCACCTTGCCAAAGTGGCGCTCTGCGTCCTAATGCTCTGACTCGTGCCAACAATTCCAGTAAACTAAACGGTTTCACTAGATAATCATCTGCGCCAACATCTAAAGCAGATACTTTATCCAAAATTGCATCCTTAGCTGTGAGAATCAGTACTGGAGAGGTTTTTCCGGCTTGACGATACTGTTGACACAGACTAATACCGCTAATCTTAGGTAACATCCAATCTAAAATTAATAAGTCATAATCTGTCTGTTGCATCAACCACAAAGCTGTTTCGCCATCTTCAGCCGCATCTACAATATGTCCGACTTTCAAGAGCGCACCCTGTAGTGGTTGTAACTGAGTGATATCATCCTCTACAACTAAGATTCTCATTCATCACGTCGCTGTACTTCCTTTTTATTTTCCTATGATTAATTCATCATCAAACTTTGCTGTATTATGGCTAGAAATCGCTGGCTAAAATTACTCAATAGTTTAGGACTAGAGTTTTGGCTGCCAATTCCTTTAATCGGACTGTTTTTTTGGTTGAGTACAGGTTTGCTAACGCATCAAGTATTGAGCTATACCTATGGCACAACTGCTCAAATCCACGCCGACTCAAAACATCAAATTCAGTTTTCTGTTTCCGTGGCTGTCATGTCTATTGAAGCGTTAATTCAACGTCAAGAAAAGTTGACTGAAGTCAAAGTTTACACTGCTGATTCAGTGTTAAAGCAAATGGAATTTGAGTTTCCTGTGACTGAATTCGCTCAAGTTGATGCCGCGATCGCTCAAGCTGTAGGACTACCAATCACAGCAATTAAACAGTTAATACGTTATCGCCTTGAAAACTAATACTAAATACTACCTCTAGTATTCCTACTCCCTACTCCCTACCTATGCAGATAATTTCAGTAATCAAAACGGATTCCTATAGATACTTAATATAAACACAAAAATACCGGACTTAACAAGTTCCGGTAAATCTTTGGGAATATCTACTAATGAGCCATTAATGAATTCTTTCGCGGAGTAATTGTTCTTCTAATGCCGCAATTCGATTATAAGCTGCGGTTAATTGCGCTGTTAGTCTTTGTATTTGAATTTCTGGTGTTAAAATCTTATCCCCGCCTTGACGATTCATATCTATATAAGCGCCATCTGTCAGAACATCCTTGTGTTCTAGTTCTTGATTAAAACTAATTTGTCCTTTGAACTGATAGGGAAAAGTCTCGCTATTTTCTTGATAGTTATCTTTTACAGATGTTTTAGCCAAGGAGCACTCTGTGAAAGCCTGAGCAACTTTAATATCTAGCTGCTCAATTACCTGGTAGAGGGCATCCAGTTTATGGCTCAAAGTTAGAATCTGGTTTTGTAATGGCTCCATCTAATACCCTCGTCAGTATATTTCCTCCATGTTATTCAATTTACTGGCAATGTTAAACATACTTATGAATTATTTAATTATTCCAATAATCTGTCGAAATGATATACCTAAGTCATTAATTATCAATCTTTCTCCAAAAAATTGGAAGTGAATACCATTACTAATGTTAAAAAATGTAAACTTGAGCTAACTTATTTTTAGAAAATTTTGAAATCTTAAAAATTAAAAAACTATTTACGAATAACTGAAACGATAAAAGCTACATTAGTCTGGTTTGTTTTAGAAATTATCTGTACAGCCTGAGAGTAAGGATTAGGGAGTCGAGAATAGGAAAAAGTGTTTTGTGGATGTACTATATTTTTCAGAAATCAAAGTATCATTTATGCTTATATTATTATTTTTATCTAGTTCTCTCATAATTGATATTTTCTTGACAATTGTTTTTTAAATTTTGATTTGAATCTGATTGTGGGATGGGCTTCTAGCTTATCTATTGCAGGCCTTTCTTCCCAAACCCCAAACAAGCTACTCCACTAAACCATTTCACGTTAAAATGGTCAGGCGATCGCACCTCAGAATTCAGACTTCAAAAAGTTTTTCCCAGTCAGGAATAGCCTCGCGTTGAGCAATTAATAATTCTTGAATACCTTTTTCGGCAAAATCTAATAGTTGATTTAACTGAGTGCGAGTAAAACTACCTTCTTCTGCTGTTCCTTGAACTTCAATGATTCCCAGACAATTATCCATGACGACGTTGAAATCTACTGTAGCGGCTACGTCTTCTGGGTAATTTAAATCTAGATATGGTTTACCTTCCAATAAGCCTACAGAAACGGCTGCGACTTGTCCACATAAAGGCGATCGCTCTAACACCCCGCGCTGTAATAATTGCGAAATGGCCTGTGCTAAAGCCACAAAACCACCTGTAATGGCTGTGGTTCTGGTTCCTGCATCTGCTTGCAATACATCAGCATCTACAGTGATGGTACGTTCTCCTAAAGCCTCAAAATCTAGAGTTGCTCTTAAGCTGCGTCCAATTAACCGTTGAATTTCTTGCGTCCTTCCCGACAATTTCAACCATTCCCTTTCCTGGCGTTGCTGGGTGGCGGCGGGTAACATTCGGTACTCAGCCGTTAACCAACCTTTGCCACTTCCCGTTAAAAACCTTGGTACTCCCTCAGTCACACTGACATTACAAAGTACCTGAGTATCCCCGCATCTAGCTAAAACTGAACCAGGTGCAAAGCGAGTAAAGCCAGACTGAAAGCTTACAGGGCGGAGTTCGTAAGGTTGTCTGCCATCGGGACGCTGCCATGCCATTGGATTTGCCTCAAGATTTTCCTATTAGGATACTGTGTGAAGTGTGAAGTCTGAAATTTGCAATCTGAAATTTTATCTTTTGACTCAAAACTCACACTTTGACTCCTGTCGACTTCTCCTGGCGGAGACGCTGCGCGAACGCTCGCTACAAGTCGCTCAGTATAAAAAACTCAGCACTTAACATTCAGCACTCAACAGCAAATTCAGAATATTCTGTTCGACCATATCAGGTATTTGATCGCCGTTGATGGTTAACAGACGGCGGCGACGGTCGTAATATTCTAGGATGGGGATAGTGCGATCGTAAAAAAAGTTCTACGCGGCGCTGGACGATTTCTGGTTGGTCATCTGGTAGAGAACGCCCCAAAGAACGGCTGACCATGACGGCTTGCGGGACTTGTAAATAAATTGCCCAGTCTAGTTTCTGCTCTAAAGTATCCAATAAAAAATCTAATTCTTCTGATTGAAAGGCTGTGCGGGGATAACCTTCTAATATCCAACCACAAATAACATCAGGCTTTGTCAGGCGCAGCCGCATTAATTCAATCATCATTTCATCGGGAACTAACTCGCCTCTGGCTACGTAGGGTTGTGCATGGCGACCGAGTTCGCTATAGTTAGCGATCGCTTCCCGTAAAATTTCACCCGTAGAAATCTGAGGTATATCAAAGTGTCTGCCCAGCCTTTGCGCTTGAGTGCTTTTACCTGATCCTGAACCTCCCAGAATCACTAATTTCACTTGACTTCACTCCTCATCTGGTAAAATTCACAACATTCTACTCTGTTTTTTCCAAATTCAGAGTTCTGATGAGACTCGGCTAATTTCATTCATGGCTCCAAATTTTGCGATCGTGTTGCGACTAGTGTCATCCAAAAAACGAAAATGTCAATATCTCATCTGTAAACCTTGACCTGAGAACAAAGCTAGTACAATAAGGCAAAAGTAAAAAGTGAGCCATTGCGGTGGACGGGTTTCCCGGCATAAAGCAAATGGCGAACCCGAAGGGTTAAAAGGCAAGAGACAAGTCGTTATTAGTTTTTGCCTATTACAGACAAATTTGTTATAAATAGCTGCAAAAATTCTCGCATTTTGTGTAATTTTATAAATTTTCCTTATGGTTGCCCAGTTAGAATCTTTTAGCACCAATTCGACAATTTCTTTGCCAAATCCAGTAGAAGGGCTTGTGCAGGTTTTCACCAGTTCTCACCGTAACTTTTTCACCACCGTTATGGCGCAAGCCTTAAGAATTGCTGGTCAAGGCACATCTGTATTAGTAGTACAGTTTCTCAAAGGCGGTATTGGTCAAGGACAGGACAAACCAATTCAGTTAGGGCAGAATCTTGACTGGATACGCTGTGATTTGCCTCGCTGTATCGATACACCACAACTAGACGAAGCCGAAAACCAAGCTTTACAAAAATTATGGCAACACACTCAAAATGTCGTCTACGAAGGTAAATATTCCCTGGTAGTTTTAGATGAGTTAAGTTTAGCCATCAACTTTGGTTTGATTCCCGAAGCCGATGTTTTAGCTTTCTTAGCAAAACGTCCGCCCCACATCGATATAATTCTCACAGGCCCAGAAATGCCCAAATCCCTGTTAGATGTCGCCGACCAAATTACCGAAATTCGCCGGAGCGATCGCCCCTAAACAAAGGGCATAGATTATTAGTCGCAAATCACGGTATCTTAGTAATCTTGTTTGTTTGAATTACTTGTGATCTTGTGATTAAGAACGATATCTGGATTACTGAAATGGCTCAAAAAGGAATGATTTCGCCCTTTGAGCCAAGTTTAATTCGTCAATGCAACGAATTTCCTGTCATTTCTTTTGGACTTAGCAGTTTTGGCTATGATATTAGACTTTCACCAGAAGATTTCCGAATCTTTAGGCATATTCCAGGCACAGTCGTTGACCCTAAAAACTTTAATCCTGAAAATTTAGTGCCAACAAAACTTCATAAAGACACTAATGGCAGTTATTTTATACTTCCGGCACATTCTTATGGCCTTGGTGTTGCTCTTGAAAGATTGGAAATACCAGATAATATTACAGTAATTTGTATAGGTAAAAGTACTTACGCAAGATGTGGTATAATTGCAAACGTAACGCCTGCTGAAGCGGCTTGGCGCGGTTACTTAACACTAGAATTATCTAACGCTTCCAGTGCTGACTGTCGAATTTATGCCAATGAAGGAATAGTACAGTTAATGTTTTTGGAAGGTGAACCCTGTAGTGTGAGTTACCAAGCACGTCGAGGTAAATACCAAGATCAGCCAGACGTGGTAACTCTTGCCAAGGTTTAAAATTATAAAGGCAAAAAGTTAAGTTATCTGATTGAATATTCAATTGCTAAAGTCAAGGTTATTCAAAAGATGTCGATACTTACAGATACAGATTTGAAAAAGATATTATGTTATGACGAAGCACAATGGAATGATACTAAAACACTCTTAATTCAAGATGGATCAGATGATTGCATAACACCTATGGGCTATGATTTAAGAGTAGGAGGCTTTTATAAAACATTTATTGCTAAACCTAACTTAGACGTTTTATCAGAAGGTAAATCAATAGCAATTAAACCTGGAGATATAGCTTTAATAGGTACTTACGAAAAACTAAGAATGCCCAAAGATGGTTCAATCTCTGCCTTAATATTGTCAAGGGTATCCCAAGTTTCCAGGGGGTTATCTAATATATCTACTAAGGTTGATCCAGGTTGGGCAGAAGGAGAATTATTGATACCAATACAAATAATTTTTTCGCGTGATGTCATTAAACTTAACTATACAAGATTTTGTACCATTGTATTTTTTTAAAAATGAATCACCAGCATCTTTGTATAATTCAAGCTCAAGTCGTTCCAAATTCTTTAGACTATTATCTCAGACTAGCCGTGAATCTTTCTTTAAAGACCTTCAACTAGTATTATTATCGACAGCTATTATAGGAATAGCTGGTGTTATTGGTTATTACAAGTTTGGTAATTCTACAGGATTTGGAGTAACTGTAACAATAGGTATAGCGGTAGAAAGATTTGTATCAGTAATAGCGTCAAGAATGATAGGAAGACGTTAATGACCTACTAGTAATTTCGCAGCTTTTTCGTAGAAATTAAAGTCTCGTTATCATAGAGGCGATCGCACATTACACTCAATCGGACTTGTAAGGTGTCTGGTAATGACCATCTCCTTAGAACAATTTAACCAATCTTCTCTGGTGTTTCAGCAGTATGATGCAACTTGGCAGGACTATGAGGCAGTACGAGATAACCCGGATATTGATTGGCGTAAAATTGCATTTCATCAGGGATGGTTATGGGTTGATATGGGAACAGAAGGACTAGGACATTCTTCTTTTAGCGATTTGATGACGGCAGTTTTCTTTGTTTGGGCGTTCCTACACCCAGAGATGGTATTGCAATCCTACGGACGCTGTTTAATTGAAAAGCCCGAAACCCACGCCTGTGCGCCAGATTTAGTATTGTACAAAGGTCAAGATATTCCGAAATGGCAACCAGGTGAACCACGTCGGATTATTCTTGACCGTCATCGTCTACCTGATTTAGTAGGAGAAATTGCTGATACCACTTTAGGAATTGATTTGGATGAGCAAAAGCAACTTTACGCTAGTTTAGGAATTTCAGAATACTGGGTAATTGATGTTAAAGGAATGCGATTGTTTGCATTTGGTTTAACAGCAACAGGTATCTATCAAGCTATCGAAGTTTCTCAGGTATTGACTGGTTTACCCATCGCCCTTGTAGAACAAACACTGGAGAGATTAGCTCAAGAAACTAATACCGCAGCCGCTAATTGGTTGATGCAGCAATTACAAACAAAATAAGTGTAAAGAAAGTTAGAATAGACAATTTTTCCCTACCTATATTCACATCTTGTAGCAAGCAATTGAAGTCGCAGCCACACGGACAAAACCCTTGATTTGATCTTAGTTCGCAAAGGCGGACTTTGTTTTTGTAGCCGCGAATTCCATTTGTAGGGGCTAGGTGCAAAATATGTGTATACAGTGATAGCAAACGCATAAAATTGGGAAATTTAAGATTAATCTATTCAAATTTACGTACAAAAGTTTACATGAATTTTTTGGGCAGAGTCCCGTTAGCCTGGTTGCAGTTGACTCGTTATAAACTACGCCTAGTTGTAGCGATTTTAGGTATTGCTTTTGCAGCCATTCTGATTTTTATGCAGTTAGCCTTTTTAGATTCTCTTTATGACAGCCAAACAGCACTGCATAAACTTCTCAAAGCAGATTTGGTTTTAATCAACACTGATATGAAAACTTTGGCGAACACTGGAGATTTTTCCCGCCAATATTTATATCGCGCCCTCAATTTTCGGGAAGTTGAATCTGTAAATTATGTCTACCACGCACGAGATGATTTTCGCTATGGCAGTGTTCGTGGCGGCAAAGGCATTATTATTTTAGGGATTAACCCAGATAATGTTCCTTTTGAGATTGCAGACTTTCAGACAGTTGCTCATCTTTTAAAAGCTAGAGGTGTGGTTTTATTTGATCGCAACTCCGACTCTAAAGAATATGGCAGTATTTTCCAAGATTTGCGACCAGGAAAACCAATTGCGGCTGAAATTGCTGGTCATAAAGTTTGGATTAGTGGCTTAGTGAATTTTGCTGGTGCTTCTTTTGCTGATGATGGTAATTTGATTACCAGTAGTATGACTTTTAATTATCTATTTCCTCATCGTTCTTCTAATAATATTACCTTGGGTTTAGTGACTCTTAAACCAGGAGTAAATTCACAGGCGATCGCTCAACAAATCCGCGCTCAACTTCCCCGCAAAGTGCGGTTGATGACACGCCAAGAATTTATCGAATATGAAAAGCATTATTGGGCTACTAGTGCGCCAATTGGATTTGTCTTTACTACGGGAGTTTTTGTAGGTTTCTTAGTAGGAGTAATTATTGTCTATCAAATTCTTTATGGTGAAATTACCGACCATTTACCAGACTACGCCGTTCTCAAAGCCAGAGGCTATAAACATCGTTTCTTTTTAAATATTTTGTTTCAAGAAGCATTGATTTTGGCAGTCTTGGGTTACATTCCTGGTTTAATCATGTCTTTGGGATTATATGCCATTGTCAATGGTGCTACATCTTTACCGATGAATATGACATGGCCGCGAGCTTCGCTGGTACTGTTATTAACAATAATTATGTGCTTTACCTCTGGTTTCGTTAGTATGAATAAGCTCAGAGATTCTAATCCTGCTGACCTATTTTAAATTAGTAATTAACTGAATCATTGTGCTTAATCAAACTGTTATTTCTATTCAAAATCTCAATCACTTTTTTGGGGAAGCCACACTCAAAAAGCAGATTTTATTTGATATTAATCTCACCATTAAAGCCAAGGAATTTGTCATTTTAACTGGCCCTTCTGGGTCAGGAAAAAGCACATTGCTCAGTTTAATTGGTTGTCTGCGTTCCGTACAGCAAGGCAGTTTAAATATTTTAGGACAGGAACTCAACGGTGCAACCAAAGAGCAATTAGTCCAAATGCGCCGGAATTTTGGTTATATTACCCAATCTAGTAATTTACTCGATTTTTTAACAGTCCAGCAGAATATTCAAATGTCTTTGGAACTACAGCCGGATTTTTCTGTACAGGCGGCGCGGGCGAAAACAGTTGCTATTTTAGAATCTGTGGGATTAAGAGAAAAAATCGATGTTTATCCTAAAAATCTGTCTGGGGGACAAAAACAACGGGTAGCGATCGCTTGTGCTTTGGTAACTCAACCCAAGTTGGTACTCGCTGATGAACCAACAGCAGCACTGGATAAATCATCAGGACGTAATGTCGTCGCTTTAATGCACCGTTTAGCCAAAGAACACAACAGTGCTGTTCTCATGGTGACTCATGATCACCGCATCTTGGATTTGGCGGATCGGATTGTGCATGTGGAAGATGGCAAACTCGGTTTAGCTTTAAACCAAGAACTGTCTTTGATGTTACCGGGTTTTGATGAAGCCTTACTAGAAAAAGCCAACACTAAACCAACTGTGTTGACTTACGCATCAGAGGAAATCATTGTTCGCCAGGGAGAACCAGCCACGAAATTTTATATTCTGCTGGAAGGAGATGTAGAAGTTTTCCAAGATTTTCCGGATCAGCCAACTCGCCTATTAAATCGGCTGAGTCGCGGAGATTATTTTGGGGAAGTTGGTTTGCTACGGGGTGGAAAACGTACAGCAACAGTTCGTGTCACCAAAAACTCAGAAGTGAAAGTAATGGTGATTGAAGAAGAATTATTTCAGTTGTTCGTGAATAACTCAGAATTGACTAGTAATGATGTCGTGCGTCGTTTGCATCAACGGGTAATGACAAGTCATCTATCCAAAGCCTTACCCAATGTTGATCCATCGGAAATTGTGGCGATCGCTTCTCAATCTAAGGGAAGTCAATACAAAGCTAATTCTATTATTGTTCAACAAGGGGAATTTGGCGATCGCGTTTACTTGATATTAGAGGGAGAAGTGGAAATATCCGTGATTGATCAAGGGGAATCCAGAACAATTCAACTCAAATCGGGTGAACATTTTGGTAATGTACAATTTTTCGATGGTCAAAATTATCCTGTTAACTTGCGAGCCATAGCTTGTACTGACGTTGAATTAATGGCAATTAATCGAGACAGTTTTTGTAGTCTGATTTTAAAATCCAATACAAATTCCGATATCGTAGCTTCTGTACTCCACCATCAATTTCTCAACTTGTGATTTCAATTAATCTGAATTGATGCTCTAACTTGTAACTTATTCAATGTTCTCACCCTTTCACTGTCATCGGGATGAAGGCGAATTTTCACTTTGACGATTCTGACATCGGCTTTGGCAGTAGGATCATCATTAATGATTCCTGGCTGTTCAATTTGCAATCCAATGTGATCTACCTCTCCTTTAATTTCTCCAGTAAATCCACCGTATTCACTGACAATTGTTGCTTCCTGACCGATTTTTACATAATGAATATCACTTTCGTAAACTTCAGCAATCACATACATTTGTTGTGTTTGTCCAATATCGACAATCCCTTTACTACCTACAACTTCACCGACTCTGGTGTTAATATTTAAAATTTGACCAGCTATGGGTGCTTTCACATAAAGAGATTCCAAGTCAACTTTTGCTTTTTCTAATTGAGATAAAGACTCATTCAATTCTGCTTTGGCGACTGAAATATCTGTTGGTTTAACATGATCTAAACTATCTAGTGTTGCTTCCGCAGCTTTTACACGTTCCTTACCTGTACTAACTTGTTTGCGGAGAGTAGCTTTGGCTTCTTGCAATTTTTGTTTCTCAATCTCAACTTGTAAACGTCTCTTTTCTGTTTCAGCTACAGAAACCGCTCCTTTATCTAACAGATCCTTGTAGCGTTCATAGTCATCTTTGGTTTTGCGTAATTCAATTTCTTGACTAGCAATCACAGATTGTTGCACTTTGATATTTTCAGTTAATTCTGCTTGTGTTTCTGCAACTTTCATCCGTTGGGCTTCAATTTGTCCAGACTCCTCACCAGCTTGCACTTGCGCTAAACGCGATCGCGCCACATACACTTTTGCTCTGGCGTTTTCTACACTTGCTTGATATTGATTCAAATTATCCATGACTGCAATAATTTGGTCTGCACTCACTTGTTCACCTTCTTTTACCAACAGTTTCGCCAAACGTTGATTTGCGCCTGTCGCAGACAGATGAATAATGTCTCCTTGTGGTTCTAATATTCCTAAAGCTGCTACACGAACTATAGATTGTTGACTACTTGATGTTTCTTGTAATTTATTCTGATTTGTATTCCTTGATTGCCTATGTATAATCACAACAGCAAGAATACTAATCGCAGTAATGATAGACAAACCTATTGTAATTATTTGTAGCTTCGATATTGATTTATTTTGATTAAATTCCATTTTAACCATTGTTTTTTTAGGGAAATATTCTGTTATGAAATATCATGATTACAAACAAAATGATAAAATTATATTCCTTTTAAGGAGCATGAAATATAGCAGTATTGTTTAGTATATGAACAACACAGACAAAGGATATCAGACGTACAGGAAAGACAAAGGAGAGATATTTGGAAATCATTGAGGATTGCTGTAGATGTATAATTAATATGTTTACCCAGGTATTTCCCAGCTAAAAATATTACTTTGTAGGTTTGTAATTCTAGACATCAGGTTGACCGATTCTTATTTTCAGTTTTCCCTTAACAATGGCTTCTCTAACAATTATCTGGTAAAAGAATTTTGGCACGAGTTTAGTGGGGTAGTAGGTGTGTTGAGGCTAGGCTTTGGATTAGGGTTAGTTGGTGGGTATCAATAGGAGAGACTATGAAGCGTCGTTATCAAGTCATCATTGCAACTACTACTGGAACATTAGCCGCGATCGCTTTTGGCTATTTCGGAGTGCAAGCACTCGGCAAAGATACGATGTACAGCATCAGTGCGGGAATGTTTGGACTGGGGACGGGAGCTTCTGTGAGTCAAGTGGTAAGCAATAGAAAGCAGCGACGGACAGTAAGAACCTAATTAGAAAGTCAATAGCCAACAAAAATACCCCCTGGTTGATCAAACAGAGGGTGAAAAAATTTTGGATTTTATATTCAAATTCTAGGACAAGGCTTTTGCTAACGCTTCTCCAAGTTGTTTGAGGGCTTTTTCTTTGGCAAAATCTGCGGCGGAACGTGCTGATTCTGCAAGGATGGTATCTGTATTGGGAGTTAACTTTAATGCTCCACCAAGATACCCAAGAGCCTTGACGTAGTAATCAGACAGATTGGTAGAAGCTAAACGTTTAACAGTTTGGTGATCTCCATTTTGGAAAGCGGCTAAAGCTTGGCGATGTAATTCGGTTTCAGGAGTTCCTAAGACCTCCAGGATAGCGTTAATGGCTTGGTTGACTTTTTCTAAGGTGAGTTCCGATGACACGGCTTGCATTATTGTGATTTTTTTAACTACAGATTTATCTTAAATATGATCCGGTACTCAAAAATAAATTCAGTAGTTGCAATTTATCCCAAGCCAATTAAACAACCACAGTTTAATCACTCCATCTTTTTACTCCAGGTATTTCTAATACCAAATCCGCACCGTAAACGTTAGCTGGGGTTTGAAATCCTGGCGTGACTTCACCTTGAATGATGTGTTTAATCACTACTACAGCAGCTAAAGCCGTAAAATCGTAGGCTTCGGGGCCGATGAGTTTCGCTGTAACTTGACGACCAGATTCATCTTTTGCAATACCAACAACTCCAACTTTACCTTGAGCGCGTTCTGCCGCACTTGGCCCTTGTGGTAGTTGTTTAATTAAATTAGCTAAGGCGCTTTGAAAAAGAGATGAGTTAAATAACCAGCCTAAATACTGACTACTTTCCATCAGAAAGCTCACCGGGTTGGGAAAGACTGTGTAAGTTTCGATATTAGGAATATTTGTACTGTGGAATGCGGTAACAAGATCAGCACGCCAAGGGTTAGTTACGGCGGTGACTAAACCCGCACCAAAATCAACTTGAAGTTTTTGTTCTGCTGGTCGAGATGAAATTAGTTTACCTGCTTTGCGGACGACACCCATTTCATGTAAACTCGGCAAAACAGTATTAGCAGTTCCTTGAGAGACACCACCTTCAGTTTCATAGATTAAGGTGAGACTGTTGGCGGTTGGTAACTGAGATTTGAGGTAAACTGCAAGACAATCCGTCGGGACTACACCAAATCCAACACCAGGAAGCAGCATAATTCCTGCATTTTTTGCTTCGTCATTTCGTGCTGCTAAAGCCTGAAATTCGGGAACTTCGCCAGCAATATCTAAATAATGGGTGTGAGTTTGCAAGCAGACATCAACCAATGATTTGGCAGTTTTCGCAAAAGGCCCGGCACAATTGAGAACAACTGTAACATCTTGCAGAGATTGTGCGATCGCCTGCGCGTCATCCAAACTAAACACCCGAAAATCAAAGTTTAATTTCTCAGAAACTGATACCAATGCACCTTGATTTCTTCCAGCCAAAATTAACTCTACACCATGAATTTTTGCAGTTTCCGCTATTAGTTTCCCTGCATAGCCAGTTGCACCGTACAATAACACTTTTGCCGTCATAATTTTTACCAAATTAAATATTCATTACTCCCCCTTAGCCATAATTCATAAACATTCAAATCCCCCCTTTTTTAGGGGGGTTAGGGGGGATCTAAACTTAATTGGACTTAATTATTAACAACCTGTTGCCATAACTTAACTTCCGGTGGCTCTACCAAAAACTCCTCTGCTTTAGCCCCCAGCGCCCGAATATAAGGCTGTTGTAAATGTTGATCCAAAATTGCTTGATTAGCCCAATTTTCATGTAGTAAAAATACAGAAGGGTCTTCTATAGATTGATGTAAATCATAATTAATACATCCATCTTCCGCACGGGTGAGCGCAATTACAGGTTCAAATTCTTCTCTAAACCTATCTTCTAAACCCTGTTTGACTTTTAACCGAGCTGTGACTGTGACTTGTTGACTTGGCATGATAGATTCTCCTGTTTAATTAGACAAAAATAGGGAGTTAGAATAATAAAATTTTCACTACTCCCTACTCTCCACTCCCTTTTTAAGTATTGATACTGTTAATAATTTGGGAAGGTTTGAGGAAATTATACGGTATAGGACGAGTTTGATTTCTAATATCAATTTTTCGTTCTATATCATGTAAATTCTGTTGGAACTGCACAACTAATTCCTGTGCTAATGGGTCGGCAAATTCCTCATCATAATAACCTAATTTATCGTAATGGTAAGATGTTAAAATATGCGTCCACATTACTTGGTCAGCAGCTTGCTTAAATGGTGGCAATATCTTCATGATAGTTTGCATATCCACACCTTTACTTTCAGGAGTGGGATGATAAGCTGCATAAGGCATATTTGGTACGAAAGCCATGTATTCGTACTGGGAAAAATTTAAAGCAGAATGGAAAGGAGCGCAGGTAAAAACTACAACCGTAATAATTTGAATTAATTGGTCGATAGTTTCAATTTTGTCCGGCATTCCTTTAACCCGTCCACCATCTTGAGCAACTAATTCTCTTGCCCAATTTTGCAATTCATAATCTTCGCTTAAGTCTTGGGAAGTTTTGTAATAAAGTTGCAAATAATCTGTGACAAATTTATGAATGGCATTCCAAATCAACATCCCATCATCCCGGAACGGAAAATGTGGTAATACATCTGGGTCATCCATGTTTTGACTTTTCATTAATGTCGGGAAGACAAATTTATCAACACTCCATTCTTGGTAAGTTTTGACGACAAAAGTTAATGATTCTTCTAAAGAACCAGCCATAAATTCATCGACTGGGCCACCTGGCTGTAAGAAATGAGTGCGTCCCAAATCGTTATCAAATAACATGAACCGGAAATGTGGTTTTAGTAGTAAAGCAATGGGATGATTTGCGGCTAATTGGCGTGCTGTGGCAATACAAAAAGGAGCCATAACAGCATGAGTATAGGCAAAATGACTACCTAATTCTTGATGGTTGCCGTCAGCAATCTGTACAGAAGTTTTTGCTAAAAACCAATCTAGATAAGGGTCATCGGGAGTGTAAATCAATCCATCTGTCCCAGCATCATTATTTAATTTAATCGCCACTGGATGGAGCGAACCACCATTTGCTACACCATTGCTCTGCCAGTAAAATAAAGCTTGAGGCTTAGGTAAATACTTTCTCACATTTTGAGAAGTTCCACCTTTAATATCAAAAAGTGCAGGATAATCTAATAGATAAAGTTTACCTTCTTTGAGAGCCGCTTCCAAGTTACTTTCTGTCCCGACAGATTTTTGAAAATGGGCATTTGTGATGCCTAGATTTGCTGGTAAACTATCAATTCTCCGAATTGCTAAAGGGTTAGCACCTGATAATCTTTGCTCGGCAAAACATGAATCGGTCTTATAATTGTTCATCACTGCTGGTTTAGGTAGCAGTGTCAACAGTTCTTCGTATTCTTCTAATTCATCTAAAGGATCAAGAAAATTTCTGGCTTTGGCAGCTAACATATTTGGTGCTAAATTTGCCATGCTGGCGAGGCGTTTAGCTGTATATTCTGCCGAAAATAGTTCTTGATGGGGGACTTTATCAATAACAGGAATAGGAGCTAAATAATCATGATTAAATTTATAATCTTCTCGATTTTTTACTAGCTCATCTTTACGGATGTTTGGGTTAGGGTCTACCTGGGGTAAGTATGGTTTCATGATAGTTTTTAAGGAGAAAAAAGAGAAAAGGGAGACGAGGATGACAAGGGTGAAAAGGGAGATAAGGTAGAGAGATGTTTATTATGTTTTGCTGGGCTTTGCCCAGCTAATGAATATAGGACTTACGCAAGAAGTCTCTCAAACTTTTATAACTTTGTGTCCTTTGCGCCCTTTGCGGTTCGTTTTTTCATAATTTTGCGTAAGTCTTGGAATAATTACGAATTATTATTTAGACTTGGAGAGGTCAGGAAACTAAACCAGATGTGGGAGTTTCTTGTTGGACAACATTAATGATTTCTTGAGTTACTTTGTTGTTGCGCCAGTAGCTACCATGTGCGTCGCCACCAGAAAGCAAGGGTAAAAGTGTTTGTGCAAGAGGGATTTCTAACCATCCGGCGTTGTGGGTGGGGATATCTTGAATATCTAAGTATTTGGTATTGCCATCCACTAAATCGATCATCAGTTTTTGAAGTGGGTAAGCAATTGGATCACCAGGATGAAGATAATTGCGCCAAGGTAGTTTTTTACCTCTGCGTAATTCTTGTAAACACTCTAAAAATTTTTGCAGGTTGGGTGTAATATCGTGGCTACTGGGTGAATCGGTACTGTCTTTACCGGGGTTGATATTGGTCAAGCTAAAGATGGCTACAGGTGAACCGAGGGTATGAATACTCGCAATGGGAATACCTTGACGACGATCGCTATTTTTTCCAGCTACACCAAAAATGCTATCGCGGATAGCCATCACATCATCTTTACCTGGTGCTTTATCTTCATCCCAACGGCTAGCAAACAAGATATCAAACAAAATCACTGTTCCCCAACTGTGGCTGACTATGTGTAGACGATCATCTGTTTGGGCTTGATGTAACCCATTGGCGATCGCTTGAGTTTTCATTCGGTTGACAACTTTTGCACCGACATGACGGCTAATATAAAGTGCAGCATCACCAGCAAAGGGAATAATTTGCTTTTCTCGAAATTCTTTAAACCACACATCTTTCCAATAAGGTGAGACTCGAAGTTGTCCTAGAAGTTTATTTTCTAGTTCTTCATTCACATCACCCCAGTAAAGAGCGATTTTTTTGAGATTCCGTTGGCGATCGCTTGCACTTTTTCTCAGACGTTCAAACAGTTCATCGGCGTATTTATCGTTGCGAATACTTACACCATGAATAAACAACACATAGTCTGTAGCCATTACAATACCCCTTTTCTGCAAGTTTGATTGAAACGACGATGCTGTTCATGTCTACAAAGTTTTTAAGTATTCAATCAGTGCTTTTTTATCGTCACTGGGCAAATCAGTGCCATAAGTATGTCCCTGATTGGAATTAGCAGCAACGGTCGTATCATATTTAAAACCTACACGTTTAGCTTCTTCTCCTTCGGAAATAAAGCCAACTCTTTGCGAATCGTAAACATCGTATCCCCGATAAAAGGTTTTGGGACGATTCTCTGGTTTTGCTAACAAATCTTGCAGAGATGGAACGGAACCGTTATGCAAATATGGCGCTCTAATCCACAGTCCATCCAAAGATACAGCCACATAGCCATCAGTTTTTCGTAATTGGCTGAAGTCCCAAGGGTAGCCATCACCAAAGTGATTGTAGGTGTCGGCTGCTTGCTGCGTCCACATATCTAAACGATGGCGGTCTGTTCCCACTTCTTCTACAGGAATTACTGTACCTGTTCTTTCACCACCAAAGGCGTGACAAGATGCACAGTTGTTAGCAAAAATTTGACTCCCTTGCGTCGCCAATTTCTCATCCACCGGGAAAGGATATTTAGGTGGCGAGAGTTGGGTAATATAGTCTTCTACTCGTTGCAAATCAGCCACAGGTAAAGAATCTTTGGTTGCACCATCACCAATTGCGCCTGTTTGCACAGTTTCTTTGAGTGAAGTTTCTAAACCATCCCAATGTAAAGCAAATCCCTTGTGTAGTTTCTGATTCCAAATTGGCATCATATCGGAGTTACCGATAGTGTCATCTTTGGGCAGTTTTAAGGTGTTAAATTTCACCGGGTTAAATGGATCAATTCGACCAGGCCCCCAGTCGGGACGAGAATCCATCCAAGCAAAATCGGTGCTTTGTTGTAGCAAGGCTTTTTTAGTTTGGGGAATAATCAAAAACCGATAAAGTAAGTTTTCTATCCAAGAAAACTCATGATTATATTTGATTTCGTCCAAAATATAGTCGGCGGTAAATCTGGGGTCGCTGGCGGCTGCACCCAAAAAGCGCACATAAGCTTGGGAATTGAATTTGTTAGAAGGCCCAGCCGGAAAAATATGAGGTTTTTCTAGGGGACTGGTTCTATAGGTAGCAGTATGACAAACCGCACAAGTAATCCCCACACGAGGAAAACCAATGGTTTTTTTCGTAAAACCAACAGGGGTTTCTTTGCCTTCTTCCCAAGTAATCCCTAAAGAAGTGTAACCGCCTGGCCCTGGTAATTTATCAGGAAAGATGCGGGGTAAAACTAACCAAATCCAATAAGGTATCCCTTGGGCTGGTTCTGTACCAATGGAACCATATTTAAAATGTTCTTCTGGTGATTCGTAGGTAAGCGGCACATCCCGAAATAAATGATACCAAGCTATGTAGCCTACGCCCCCGACTAACAACACAAAAACTAAAGCAATGCTGGCGAGAATCCTGCCTAATTTCTCTTTAAATATTTTCATAAAATTACATTGCTCCTTGGTAGAAATTAGGAGAATTGTTTGGCTGGTTCTTTGGCGATCGCCTCAGCATTTTCACTCCGCGTAGCTAGAGTTAAGAAAATTGCTTCTACTACACCAAAAAATAAGTCTACAAAGGCAATCGATAAAAAGCCTTTATCTTGCCCAAAAAACAACACGGCACAAATAAAGAATGTCGAACCAAAAGCTCTAGATGGAAATATTGATATCCAAGCAGTTGCCCGATAGCGATTAGGATCAATTGCACCTGGAATGTAAAAGGCACTAATAATAAATAACAGCATTCCCGCCGTTCTTACCCAGATAATGGGGTCTGGTTGGTGCATCTTTAAAAACCACAACATCAACTCTGGAAAGAAGCATGAGGGAATCACAAACAACATATTGACAATAATTCCCAACCAAGTTACACGGCTAAACCACTTTGCGTATATATTCATGATTAGTTCCTAATTTATAGTTGCTTCATGTACTCAACCAACGCATCTTTATCTGTTGGTGAGAGTTCAGTTCCATATACATGGCCGCTGTTGCTGTTTCCAGGTTTGGTCGTATCAAATTTAAAATATTGCTTGCCGTTTTCCTCAGCAACAGTTGACACAAACCCAACTTTTTCGCGGTCAATTACGTCGTAACCCCGATAAAATTCTTTGGGTCGATTCTCTGGTTTTTCTAGCAAATCTCGCAAAGTGGGGACTGAACCATTATGTAAATAAGGGCCGCGTAACCAAATACCATCTAGAGGTGAATTAGCATAGCCATTAGTTTTGCGGAAATTGTTAAACCGCCAAGGATAGCCTGCATACAAAGTATTTTGGTTAGATAAAGTTTCGTAGGTAAAGGAATTTAGGCGATGGGGATCTGTACCAATTTCTTGTATGGGTACCACTTTACCTACATATTTTCCGTCAAAGGCATGGCAACTAGCGCAATTATTGGCAAACAGCTTTTCTCCGGTAGCAGCTAAATTTTGATTAACTGGATAGGGATATTCGGGTGCTGGTAATTCCAATAACCAATCTGCTACTCGTTGAATTCTATTTAAATCAATTGTGGTGGGCGTAACGCCTGCACCTAAAGCGGCACTTTTGTTACGTTCATCAACAGAACTATTATTTCCATCCCAGTGTAATTCCATGCCTTTGCGTAGTTCTTGATTCCAAATGGAAGGGAAATCGGATGTGCCGATTAATTCATCCTTACGCAATTTATCCATTGGGAAATGAAATTGAATCGCTTTATAAGGATTGAATGTATCGACTCTACCCGGCCCCCACTTTGGTTGATCATCAATAAATTTCAGGCGACTTCTTTGATTAATTAGTGCGTCGCGGGTTTGGGGAATGGCAATAAACTGATAAACTAGCTTTTCGATTGGGTTCAAACCGCCACTAATTTTTTCAATTTCTGGCAGCATTCGGTTGGCAGTAAAGCGCGAATCGATCGCTATATCTGATAAAAATTTAATGTATCCCTGCAAGTTGACGACATTAGCAGGCATAGCTGTGATAATTTGGCGATCGCTATTTGGTGTATCACGCAGTGTCCCGGTATGGCACACCGCACAATTCAAGCCAACACGGTTAATAAACACCCGCCTTTGCGAAAACCCAATGGGTAAATCTTTTCCCTGTTCTTGAATAAATCCCAAGGAAGTGTAACCTTTATCGGGCAATTTATCAGGAAATAATTCTGGCAGAACTTTCCATATCCAGTAAGGAACTCCATTGACCGCCTCACTACCAATGGAACCATACTTAAAATGTTCTTGGATATCAGCATAATCAACTGGGGAGTTAGATATGGCAGGCCAAATTAAAAATACAACTACTGCAACCACTCCCAAAATTGCAGCCACAATCCACTTAAAAACCGCTTTCGTTCCCTTAACAACGGTGGGAACTAGTGTAGGGCTTGTTTGAGTCATGACGATATTACTCTCTGGTTAATAGTCAAGAGTCAATGGTCAAATTTAAAAGGCAACAGGTAACAGGGAAAAGAAGGAGCATCCAAAAAAAAGATACAAGTTCCTTAATTTATGAATGGATAAAAATCAAACATTTGCAACGAGATGGCGAAGCCACTCAGTTTCAATACATCCTGTTGCCTGTTGCCCGTTCCCTGTTACCTTTTAAAAATTAAATATGTAATGCTGGAACCTCTGCGTCATGTTTTGCCGACTCATCACTATGAAAGACTGACATAACTTCTGTCATCATCGCTTCATAATCATTATCAAAGCGACTGAGTTCATAACAACCCAAGGGATTTTCAATGACATTGAGTAGACATTTATTGCAATAAGTACATGGTCTATCGGGTAAGTCTTTGCCTTGTTGCAATTGTTTTGGTAAATCGTTATTGGCAATCAATTGTCGAGCGATTGTTACACCATCACAATAGCCTTCTTCAATGGCTTTACGAATAAATGAACCTTGTTGAAAACCACCAGTACACAAAACCGGAATATTAACGGCTTGTTTAATTGCTTGGGATGAAAGTAAGTTTCTGCCTTGGTTTTCTGCTAATAGTTTTCTCATTTCATCATCGGCAACATAATCACCAGTAAATGCTGGCGGTGGGAGTTGTTTCTTCACCCGATTCCACAAGAATTTGAAAATTGGCCGTAGCAGTTTGTAACGGAATAAGATGTAGTTGCGAATTGTTTGATTCCCACTGGAAAGCATTGTGTCATAAGTTTTAGTGATGATATCAAAGTTAAAATCACCAATGGGGTTAAGTGGGTGAGGGAATAAACTACCGACTGATACGTGAACAGCATCAGCGCCGGCTGCTTCTGCCCATTTACAAATTTGTACAGATTCTTCTAAAGTATTTCCAGGTTTTTCACAAGGAATTACAGCATCGTTGTAATCAATGGCACTAATTTTAAATTGTAAATGGAAATCATTGCCAACTTCTTGCCGAATTGCTCGAATTACATCTAGTAAAAACCGCGCCCGATTTTCGAGTGAACCACCATATTCGTCGGTGCGATCGTTAATTCCTGAACTGAGAAATTGGTTAAATAAATAACCATTAGCACTGTGTAATTCTACACCATCTAAACCAGCTAAACGCGCCCTTCTTGCTCCATCAGCAAACATTTGGATGGTTTCTTTAATTTCTTTCAAGGTCATTGCTTGGCAACGTAAACCGTGAAATGATTCAGTATTACTGGTAGAACTTAATCCTTTTAAACCATCGTTTTCTACACCACCAATGTCTTGCTGTCTTCCTGAATGACTGAGTTGTAGAATTAATTTACAGTCGTATTCATGGACTTTTTCACCTACTTTGTGCCAAAAAGGAATTCTGTCATCGCAGTGAATTGTGGCATAGTTAGGCATAATCCGGCCGCGAATTGCTACAGGTACAAATGAAGTAATAATCGCGCCAACTCCACCACGGGCAAATTTTTCTTCCCAGTTAATCCTGGCTTGAGTACCTGAACCATCGTAGTTATCCCATCTACCGGATATACTGGAGCGAAAAATCCGGTTTTTGACTGTGAGATTCCGAAATTGCAATGGCTTAAAGATAATATCGTTTTCCATACTCTCCCCCCCTGTCTGCAATAGAATCAAGTATCAAAATTATTAAGTAATCAAAAACTACCCAGATAACTACCATTGATAGATACTCTGGGGCTTTGTTTGAAATACTTACAAGTTCAAGATTGAGTTTTTCGGATGTGAGGACAAAGATTAAGTTTTTGTTACTTAGTTTTCTACCCAAATATTCAACTAAAGGCTTACCAGTTAAAGGTTAAGCAATTAAATCAGAATTTTTTATGATTGAGTAAAACTAGCATCCTCAACAAAACAAATCTTAAGAAATCCTGTTTTTGATGCTAAGGTTAACGCAACATTAATACACGCTCCCAAACATAATTTGTTACAAAATTAACCTATTCTAAAATCTCGCTTACACGATAACAAATGATATTTATGATGCCAGGATAAATTTACATTTTTTAAATAAATCAGTTGACAAAATAGCGGTTTTTTTAGTGACGTTTGGCTAATTTGTGTAGTAACTTCATATATGACCGTGCCTAAAATTAAGGTGCAATATTCTTGATTTGCCATTTGCCAAAAATATCTGAAGGATAAATCAGGAAATTGGCGAATTAATGGTGAAGCTTTGCTATTAAGATGCACCTGATTAGGCTTAGGTGTTACTCATAGAGAGTTATATGAATAAAATACGCCTACTGTGGAAGGGCTGTTTGGTGGTTGGCGCTGCGATCGCAATGATCATTTGCGGTTGGTACGGTACCCCAACAGCTTTAGCTGGTGAGTATGGTGAAACACCTGCTCCTATCTCTAAAGAGTATAATGATGCGGGTTATGCTGATAACTGCGATGGTATCGGATATCTCCCGCCATATACTAAAGAAAATCTCACCGAAGCTGAAAAAAGAGGTCGTTGTACTTGGTATTTATGGACTGGTGGTAATGGTGAATACTATCGGGACATTGCCAAGCGTACTCATGGCAATGTTGACTTACTCCAGCTAATTGACTCGAAGTACCATGACGAGCGTTTGAAACTATTTGGTGCAATCAACGACCCTGGATGTGAAAAAGCAACAGAACCAGATGAATATGGGTTGTTGTTGGATAAGTGTAAAGACCCTCTGTCTACTGGTGTGATTGGGTTACGCAAGTTCCCCAACCCCAAGTTTGAACCAGCAAAATGGGATGCTAAAAAATACGTCAAGGATGTATCAATTGAGCCTCCATATCTAATTGGACAGTCTTGCGCTATTTGTCACGTTGCTTTAGACCCACTGAACCCGCCCAAAGATAAAGAACACCCCCAATGGGAAAACCTCGTTCCAGCTTTGGGTAATCAATACATTAAGGAAGCTGCATTATTTTCGCTCAAACTCAGGGATGATAGTTTCATCAAACAAGTCTTGATGGCACAACGTCCCGGCACATCTGACACCTCAAGAATTGCTACAGATCATATTAATAATCCCAATGCGATTAATGCCATTTTTAATTTAGGCGATCGCCCCACATATCCCGAAGTGATGAACGATGGTTCCACTAAAAATGTTAATCACATTCTCAAAGATGGTGCAGACTCCACAGGTGTAGCTACTGCTTCTTTACGTGTGTACGTCAACATTGGGATGTGTGGTGACTATTGGTTAACCCTACACGAAGCCATGTTAGGCCGAACTCCCCAACGTCCTTTTGATATTGAAACCGCCAGAAAAAATTGCGAAGGTTGGAGACAAACAGAAGCACGGATGGCTGATGCAGAAGCATTCCTCAAAACTATCAAACCGATGCACCTCAAAGATGCACCCGGTGGTGACGCTTTCTTAACCAAAGATGAAAAGGTTATCGAACGCGGCAAGATAGTTTTTGCTGATACCTGTGCATCGTGTCACTCTAGTAAAAAGCCACCTGCTGAAATTGCGGCTGACCCCGAACAAGCTAAGAAATGGTACGAAGAATCAGTACTCAGTAGCAATTTCCTCGACCACAACTTTTTATCGGATGACCAACGCTACCCAGTCACACTGCTTGGTACTAACATTTCTCGTTCTTTAGGAACCAACGCGACTAAAGGCCATATTTGGGATCAGTTCTCTTCTAAAACTTATAAAGAACTACCTTCTCCTGGTCAATTAACGCTGTCTAATCCCTTCGACGAAGCCAAACCAATTAATTTCCAAATACCAGCAGGCGGCTTAGGATATTACCGCACACCTTCACTCATTAGTGTTTGGGCAACTGCACCATTTCTCCATAACAACACTTTAGGTTTATATAACGAAGATCCTTCTGTGAAAGGTCGGTTAGAAGCCTATAACGATGGGATGGAAAAACTGCTGTGGCCAGAAAAACGGGAAAACATTATCAGCAGAACTGACCGCAAAAGTAAATTAGATTTGCCCCCAGGAGATCCCAATCCGAGATTGCGTTTACCTGTACCTAAAGGTATGCCTGTAAACTTGTTGGCAAACGTCAATATGAGAGAGGCAATTACTTCTCTCAATCTGGGTAACTTATTCCAAGACTTAAGACCAGAAGGTGGCATCAAAGGTAAACTCGCCCGTGTATTATTGAGAGCGAATAAATCTCCTGACTTTATTGAAGACAGAGGTCATACTTTTGGTTCCGATTTGTCTGATGAAGACAAAAAAGCACTCATCGAGTTTGTGAAAACTTTCTAAACAACTCGTCAGAATGCTTGGTCTTTAAATAATCGTTCCTAAGTAGTACTTAGGAACGATAAATATTTGGAATAAGAGTCAAAAATGAATGATTCTTATATAAATAAATGACCAACAATAAATAACTAATATGGAGGAAATAAATGCAGTATTTACCAATTATTTATGTGCGTGGCTATGCAGGTACAGATAAAGATGTTGACCAAACGGTAAATGATCCATTTTACGGATTTAATAGTGGTTCAACTCATATTCGTGTGGGAGAAAAAGGTACTCCAGAAAAGTTCTTTTTTGAAAGTCCTTTGTTGCGTTTGATGACTGACCACGGCTATCGTCCCGTGTTTGATAATAAGCAGTTGAGCAGTAATATCAAAACAATTTGGATTTATCGATTTTATGATATGACTTCACCGAGTTTTGGTGAGGAGAAAACTGTCAGACTAGAAATGGAGGAAATTGCTGAAGGTTTACGAGATTTAATTAATGTTGTAAAAAAAGAAAGTGGCGCAAACAAAGTTTATTTAATTGCTCATTCAATGGGTGGTCTGGTTTGTCGGAGTTTAATTCAGAAAATTTATCCGGATCATGGTGAAAAAGCTGAAGACCATATTGATAAATTATTTACTTATGGTACACCACATGGCGGAATTTATTTTCAAGTCGGAAGCGGGTTAATTGAAGGTATCAGAGATACTTTAAAATGGAATAATTCTGATGATTTTGGCCTGCAAAGAATGTACGAATATTTCACTCCAAAAGTGAAATTAATGCCAGAATTACCCCAAAATTTTGATACTCAAAGTCTAGATAATGCTTTTTCACCAGACAGGGTTTTTTGTATTATTGGTACAAATGCGCGTGATTATGAAAATGCTGCTGGCTTTTCACAAAAGGCTGTAGG